>NZ_JBZAYZ010000019.1:0-50676 GCF_058242705.1 Clostridium pabulibutyricum | reverse complement strand
ATGTCAAAAGATTTAATTTATTCAATATCAAAAGATAGTCATAATGAAAAAAGTCTCAAGGAACTTTTAACGAAACATCCGGAGATAAAATTCGTATCAGCTGTAGGAGTTGACCTCTGCGGCAACAACACAGATGAAAAAATACCAATCAAAGTATTTTTAAGCGATATAGATGGTTTCCTTAAAGGTGCAGTACAGACAGACGGTTCTTCCATCATACTTCCTGGAATTGCAACTCTCGACGATGCGAAGGTTGATATGGTGCCTGATCTTGATGTCAACTGGTTTGTAGACTACAATAAAGACAACCTGGATGAAGCAACTGGAAAGCCTGTTGGAACCTTGAGAATTCCCTGCTTCCTGTACCACAATGGATCAGCAGTAGATTCAAGGTATGTGCTCAAACATTCAATAGAATATTTGAAATCAAATCTCACAGACCTTTTCAAAAAATACCCTGCTTCACTTTCCTCAATCGGAATAAAGATTGACGACATAGAGGATATCATAGGAACATCCGCAACAGAACTTGAATTCTGGGTAAGTACTCCAAACAACAAGACAGAAGTTGAGGACCTTTCAACTTCACAGGTTTTAAAGGAACAGTACTGGGCAAGAACAAAAGGTGCTGTAAAGACAGCTCTTGAACAATCCCTCGAGATAATGGAGATCTACGGATTTGAGCCTGAAATGGGACACAAGGAAGTCGGCGGAATCCAGGCCAAGATCGATGAAAACGGGAACTATGAAATAATGGAGCAGATGGAAGTTGACTGGAAATATTCAACATCAGTACAGTCAGTTGACAATGAAGCCTTCGTAAAGAATATAATAGAAGAAACTTTCAAGGAAAACGGACTCAATGTTACCTTCAAGGCAAAGCCTGTTGAGGGAATCGCAGGAAGCGGAGAACACACCCATATAGGGATAGCCCTTAAACTGAAAAATGGAAAAAGAGTAAATCTTTTCTCTTCGAAAAACAGCTTCCTAAGCATATTCGGATACGGATCAATCATGGGAATACTCAAGAACTATGAAGTATTGAATCCTTTTGTTTCATCAACTACAGATGCCTTGAGAAGATTGAAACCCGGCTTTGAAGCACCTGTATGTATAGTAACTTCAATAGGACGTTCGGTTGAAGTACCATCAAGGAACAGATCCGTACTCATAGGTGTTGTACGAGAAATGCAGAGTCCTCTTGCAACAAGATTCGAACTCCGTGCCCCAAATCCAGGAACAAATACTTACATTGCAGTAGGCGCACTCTACATAGCAATGGTTGACGGAATAGAATATGCAGTAAAGAACAACAAGTCTGAGGAAGACCTTTTGAAGGAACTTTCAAAGAAAAAGGGAGAATCTGCAGACTACTTTGACAAGGACAGAGAATACAGAAGTGAAATAGATGTATTTGAATGCTATTCCGATGAAGAAAGGGAAGACCTCTTTGGAAAGGCTCCAGCAACGGTATACGAAAACTTTGAAGCCCTCGACAAATATCCTGAGAAAAAAGCAGTACTTACAAAAGGCGGAGTTTTGAAAGAAAAATATATAGAAAGCTTCAAGACAGCTTATATAGAAAAATGGTTAATTGAACTGAGCCACAGAGTATTGAATCAGTATACAAAAGAAATAAGGAACGCAAAAATGCTTCACTCCATAGACAAAGCTCTTGATATAGACGTTGCAAACTGGATGAAGATAGACAACCTGAGACATGAACTTCTTAAGGATTCATACGACAAAAAGAGTCTCTTCACACAGATAAAAGAGGCTATAGATGCTGAAGATTACGGAACTGCATCAGATCTTCAGATAGACATAGAAAAGAAGATGTTCGATCTCAGAAATTTGTATTCCAACTACAAGAAAAACTTGCTCGACATATAACACCAGATAAAGAAGAACCACTGGAAATATTCTTTCCAGTGGTTCTTTTTTTCAATATTTTCTAAGCCTAAAGGTTTTAACTGTCATCTCTCTTCTATTATTTATAGGTTTCCACAGTGCCATTCTATTTACAGTAACCATTTTACAAATGTTTTCTTTTTTTGCAGTTTCACATGCTGCAGCATATTCTTTGCTTGACCATTCTCTTACTGCATAATTTGTATTGGCAAGCGCAACATGAAGATCCCAGTTCTCCATATTTGCCTTTACATCGAACTTATAAAGCTTCAATAAATCATTTATCTGTCTTGTAAGCCTGGTTATATAACCTTTCTTTTCTATCTTGAGATTTACCGATTTGTACGGAGGTTCGAAACATATTGCTCCATTGATCTCCACCTTGAAATTTTTATATGGGCCTAGAAGTTTCGAAATTACTTTATATAATTTCTCCACATCTGGGTTTTCTATAACTGCAAGCGTTATATGTAAAACAGGCATATGCCTGTAAAGTTTGTATTTTCTACACATACTTCTCTGAATACGTTCAATATAAGAGTAAGAATTTCTATCAAATAATGCCACCAAATAATACCTCATTTTATAATACCCCCATTAGTAAAAAGTTGTAGTAAAATCTTTTACAACAATTATATCATATAATTCTTCCATGGAATATTTAATCTCCCTTAAAGTGCCTATTTAAGCGTGTTTTTCACAGTAGCCTTTTTTCACAAATTTTTATGTTAAAAAGACATTAATTTATGATATAATAAAATTTGTGTAATATGAATTAATTTGATATTTTCTAAACTTTATATAAATATAAATCGATAAGGATGGTACATAAATGGATAAATTGATAATTAACGGAGGTAAACCTCTGTTTGGTTCCATAGAAATAAATGGTGCAAAGAACGCTGCTGTTGCAATATTACCAGCTGCATTAATGGCAAGTAAAGATAAGTGTATAATAGATAACATACCTAACATAGAAGATGTTCATTGTATTGAAAGAATACTTAAAAGTCTCGGTTGTACCATTAAAATCAACAAAAATTCTGCCACAATAGACAGTACAAATATAGTAAACTTAAATGCAAGCACGGAAGATGTAAGAAAAATGCGTGCATCTTACTATCTGATAGGAGCACTTCTTGGAAGATTCAAAAAAGCAAAAGTTGAGCTTCCAGGAGGCTGTCCAATCGGAGTCAGACCAATAGATCAGCACATAAAGGGATTTGAAGCCCTTGGAGCAAAAGTAAAAATTACGCATGGATGTGTAATAGTTGAAGCGGATGAACTTATAGGAACAAACATTTTCTTTGATGTTGTAAGTGTTGGTGCAACTATAAACGTAATGCTTGCTGCAGCACTGGCAAAAGGTATAACTACTCTTGAAAATGTTGCAAAAGAACCTCACGTAGTGGATGTGGCAAATTTTCTAAACAGTATGGGTGCAAACATAAAAGGCGCAGGTACAGACGTCATACGAATAGTTGGAGTAGAAAGTTTGAATGGATGCAATTACAGTGTAATACCGGACCAGATAGAAGCAGGCACCTACATGATAGCTGCAGCTGCTTGCAGTGGCGAGGTTATAATTAAAAATGTAATTCCAAAACATCTTGAATCCATATCTGCAAAATTGATTGAAATGGGTGCTGAAATTAAAGAAGATGGTGACTGTATTACAGTAAAATCAAGTGGTCATTTAACCGGAGTTAATATAAAAACCCAGCCTTATCCTGGCTTTCCTACAGATGTACAGCAACCTATGAGCTCCCTTTTGAGCATTTCAAAAGGCCGAAGCATAATAAATGAAAGTATATGGGAGAGCAGGTTCAAACACGTAGACGAGTTGAAAAAGATGGGAGCAAACATAAAAGTTGAAGGACGAACTGCAATAATAGACGGAATCCAAAACCTGACAGGTGCCACTGTAAAAGCCACTGACCTCAGAGCCGGTGCTGCAATGGTAATTGCAGGTCTTATAGCAGAAGGTACAACAGAGGTCCTGAGCATAGAACACATAGACAGGGGATATCCCAATATAGAAGATAAGTTTAAAGCACTTGGTGCCGACATACACCGAGATTCCGAATAACTTTTATTGTTATCCAAAGCACTATTCAAACCACAAGGAGAATTATTATGATTTTTTGTCCATTATTTAGTGGAAGCAGCGGAAACAGCACTTTTATAGCATCAAAAAATACGCGAATTCTCGTTGATGCCGGTTTAACAGGCAAAGCAATGGAAAAAGCCCTATGTAGCATACATGAAAATCCCAACGAAATAGACGCTATTTTAATTACACATGAGCACACAGACCACATTAAAGGTGTCGGCATATTGTCGCGCAGGTATAATATACCTATATATGCCAACGAAGCCACATGGAATGCCATGTCAAAATCAATAGGGAAGATAAAAGAACAAAACATAAAAACAATCGAGAACGATTATGTTGAAATTAAAGATCTTGACATAACAAGCTTCAGGATATCACATGATGCAGCCGATCCAAGGGGCTATGACATTCAAAACAAAAACAAATGTGCCTGCATAGCAACTGATTTGGGCTTCCTGTCAAATGAAATAAAATTACATTTGACAAAAGCAGATGTAGTACTTCTTGAAAGCAATCATGATGTTGAAATGCTGAAATTCGGTCCATATCCCTATACTTTAAAAAGAAGAATACTCAGCAAAATAGGTCATCTTTCCAATGAAGATTGCGGTAAAGCAATACTCGATATATCAAGCACCAAATTCAAAAAAATAATCCTTGGACATTTAAGCAAAGTAAACAACTATCCTGAACTTGCCTACAAAACCGTACTCAATGTACTAAATGATGCAGGATTAAAATTAAACAGTGACTTAAATGTAACCATGGCAGAAAGAACCATGCCAAGCAATTACACAAAATTTTGATGAGAAAAGGTGCTAATGTTATGAAGAAAACTTTTACTCTTTTATTGTGCTCTACAATCCTGATATTCAACTTCTCATTGACAGCTTGCGACAGGAACGACACTTTAAGCACACGCAATAACGAAAAAGAGAAAAACATAGTGTTTTCAAATCAGAAAAATGATATAGTAGAACTAAATGTATATTTCAACTCTACCAGAGACGGCAGTAAAGTGGAAGTATCCAAAGAACCAAGAAGCATAAGCAAAGATGAACTTCTTGCGGAGACAATAGTAAACGAACTTATAAAAGGCCCTTCAGTTAAAAGCAGGCTTTATCCCGTGCTAAACAACAACACAAGGGTAATAAGTTTATCCATTAAAGACAATATTGCCTACCTTAACTTAAGCAAAGAAGCCAATGAAAATATGTCTCCCGAAAAAGAAGAAACCTGTATAAAAAGCATAGTTCTATCTCTGACCCAACTATCAAGCATCCACAAGGTAAAAATATATATAAACAACTCAGATAGAAATTTATTTGGAGGTAACTTTGACTTGTCAAAACCTATTGGGAAAAATGATCTTGACAATCTCAATGTAAATGAGAAATAAAAAATACCACATTAATTATTGCAAATTATTATAATATTTATTATAATAATTCAAGTGTTTATTCAACTTATTTGATATTAGAATAAAAAACGAAGGGGAGGTACTGCCTAACTATAATGGCAGGATTAGACATGAGTTTATATGATGATTGGACAAATACCGTCGTAACAATGGTAAAAACCAAAGGAGAAACTGAATTTTGGAAAGAATATGGATCTATAGAAAAAAATATCTATACTAAATTACTATCGGAACATATGTCTGAGCTAAATGGCAGCATAAAGAGTCTATCCAAAAGCTTTGACATTTCAACTCTATTTTTTCTCGGATTTCTCGATGGAATAAATGACAGCTTGGAGACCAGCCTTGATCTCAAGAGTCTTGAAGAAAGCTCTGAAATAACTATTAAAATAGACTTTGAAAAATTATATTTTAATATGCTTGATGCAAAAGCAGACTATTTATATAAATTACCACAATGGGAATCAATTTTTTCAAAGCAAAAGAGAAGAGAAATTCATAAAAAATGGACATCTTCAAAAACTATAGTGAATAAAAATAAAGTCGGAAGAAACGATCCCTGTCCATGCGGCAGTGGCAAAAAGTACAAAAATTGCTGTGGTAAAACTGCATAATAAATAACTACAAACACGGTGTATACAACTTAATGTATACACCGTGTTTAATTTTCTAAAACTCTGCTGAACCTGTAGTTCTAGGGAATGGAATAACATCTCTTATATTCGACATTCCAGTCATATACATAAGTATTCTCTCAAATCCAAGTCCAAATCCAGAATGTTTGGTTTCACCGTATTTTCTAAGCTCAAGATACCACCAATAATCTTCTTTACTGAGTCCGAGCTCACTTATTCTATCTTCAAGAACACTGTATCTTTCCTCTCTCTGACTTCCACCTACAATTTCTCCAACTCCAGGTACAAGGAGATCTGCTGCTGCAACAGTCTTTCCATCATCATTCGCCCTCATGTAAAAAGCTTTTATGTCCTTTGGATAATCCGTTACAAATATAGGCTTTCCATATATTTTTTCAGTTAAAAACCTTTCATGTTCGGTTTGAAGATCAATTCCCCATTCCACCGGATAATCGAATTTTTGGCCACTCTTCTTAAGTACATCCACTGCCTCAGTATAAGTTATCCTTCCAAAATCTGAATTCACCACATTTTCAAGTCTTTTGAACAATCCTTTGTCTATAAATGAATTAAAGAATGCCATTTCCTCCGGTGCATTTTCCATCACATACTTTATTATATACTTAACAAGTTCTTCTGCTGTATCCATGTAATCATTCAAATCTGCAAATGCCATCTCAGGCTCTATCATCCAAAACTCTGCAGCATGCCTTCCAGTATTTGAATTTTCAGCTCTAAAAGTTGGTCCAAAAGTATAAACATTTCTAAATGCAAGTGCCATTGTTTCTGCAGACAATTGTCCACTTACGGTAAGATTTGTTTCCTTTCCGAAAAAATCCTTTGAATAATCTATCGATCCATCTCCGTTTTTAGGAACATTACAAAGATCAAGTGTTGTTACCTTAAACATCTCTCCTGCACCTTCACAATCACTTCCCGTTATAAGCGGAGTCTGGGCATAGACAAATCCTCTTTCCTGAAAAAACTTATGTACTGCATATGCTGCAATAGAGCGCACTCTGAAAACAGCAGAAAATGTATTGCTTCTTGGCCTTAAGTGTGCAATGCTTCTTAAATATTCAAGAGTATGTCTTTTTTTCTGAAGAGGATAATCGGAAGAAGACCTTCCCTCAATATTTATTTTTTTTGCTTTTATTTCAAAAGGCTGTTTTGCATTAGAAGTTATAACTACTTTTCCTTCAACTAAAATAGACGAACTTATTGGAAGTTTTGATATTTCCTTGAAATTATCAAGAGTATCATCAAAAACTATCTGAACATTTTTAAAAAACGTGCCATCATTCAACTCTATAAATCCAAATGATTTCGAGTCTCTTACAGTTCTAATCCAGCCTGAAACTTTTACATCCCGATCTGCAAACTTTTCAGTATTTCTATAAATAGACTTCACTAGTACTAATTCCATGACATGACCTCCAACATATGATTTTCACAAAAAAGCTCTTCCATCCATAAAGGGACAAAAGAGCTGCAATTCATCGGACTATACCTTAAAATTATAATATTTATATAATTTTATGTCAATAATTCTACATTCTATATTTTAATTTCTTACTTGAATTTCATCTATAACCGTATAATAATTTGGTTCTGATATTATAGTGAATTTTACATACCTTGCATTCACTGACCTGTCAAGAGTAAGATAAAATGGATATTTAGTCCCGTTCCTATCTGAAAATGGAACTGATGGTATCTGGAAAAGTCCCACCGGTTTAAAATTTACACCATCTTCTGATACCGCAACCGATGCCGCCTTTGGAAGCATCCCAAACCCTCTCGGCTCCCTGTAGCAATCAATCATGAACTGATTTACCTTATAAAGTTTCCCAAGGTCCAAATCAATATTAAATGAATTGCCATACCATGCCGCAAAAGCCTCATCCTTAACAGTCATTCCTGATGCATATTTCCCGTCCGTAAGCTTTATTTCCTTATTCAAATAATCAAAATCAGGCTGTGGACTCATATTATATCTGCTTCCCAGAGATAGAAGATTTTTTGACACCTTGAGCCCTTCTACTTTTACGGAAACTGGTCTGGCTGATTTTGATAAGTTTCCCGAGAAGTCTACAGCTTTAACCTCATAGGTATAGGTTTCAACACCTTTTTCCGGCAAAGGCTTGTCAATCATATACAAACAAAAATTTCTGCTGTCTCCTCCATATTTCCTCTGTATTGTAGGATTGTATATTAATACACCATTTCTATACACCCTATATGCACATATGTTTTTAGCATTTGTCGGCATGTTCCACGATATTTTAAACTTGTAATCTCCAATTTCCTTCACTGATAAATTTTTAGGTCTGGCAAGTCTCCTGTGTTTAAGCTTTCCCGATAAAACATATTTTTCATAATCATCATTAAATCCTGAATCAATATTATTGGGACTATAGTAATGACTGTAAGAAAAGCTCACAAATTTATCTACACACGGACTTTCAAGCTCCATCTTTTTTACAAGTTCATCCAGTGTAATACTAGAACTGTTAACATAATCAAAAGTTTCGATATTTGCCCAAAACTTAAGTCCCTTCTTAGTATCAACTGCATGCCTCAATGCAGTAAACCATTCATTTACCTGGTCTATATCAAGTCCTCCCGCCCCTACAGAGTCCTGCGGGCAAAATATATCACCCTGCTTGAAATTTACTCTTTGAAAAAAGTGTTTCCAGTTTTCGGCGTACTGCAGCGAACTGCCTGCTTCAGAATTCATAAATGGTGATATTAGAAATGGCAGTCTCTCACCTTTGGAATCAAGATAATCCAGATTCATGTTTATAGCCTTCGCAAGGGTGTCAAACTTATCTGTAGTATTAAACCTTGCGTTATCGACTTCATACGGAAAATACCACCCATAAAACGAGTTTCTGTACTTTTCATGATACTTTTTGTACAATTCATCACATATAAGATTTGTCCTATCCATCTGTTTGTTAATCCACTCGAAGTTGTTTGCAGAATTATTCCACCATTCACTGTTAAAATCAGTGCCCAAAAATACCTTAACGCCAAATTTTTCAGCCGACTTCAAACACAATTCAACCTCATCCTTGGTTCCATAAATCTTCTTCACTCCCGGAATACTGCTCTTATACGCTGTTTTTGTAATATTATGATCTGTAGAACTGATACCTGTCAAAATTACATACTCCATTTTGTTCTGCTTTAGATACTTAAACTCGTCATTCCACTTTTCCTGATTCCAGTTCTGAGTCATGTCTATCTGTATAAAAGAACCTGACAATATAGGATACCCTTTTTGTACCCTTAAAGGACTTCTAAAATAAATAATACTAAAAATTACACCAACCAGCACCAATACAGAAAGAAGTTTAATATTTTTTAGTTTCATGATTCACAATTTTCCTTTCACATCTCATATTAATTTTAAAATCAATAGAGTAATAAGTTTATGATATAATGTTTTAGATTAAAATACAAATCCCCCCTATATTGATACTGACATAGGCAGTACACTTGGGGAAATATAAAAACGGAGGAAGTATAATGTGATTCCTATGCTATCATTATATCAATAAAATTATGGAAACCAGAATAGGTGTAGTTGGAATAGTAGTAAAAAATCTTGAAAATGCAAATACTGTAAATCAGATCCTTCATTCTTTCGCCCACATAATAGTAGGAAGAATGGGAATACCTTACAGAGAGAAGAACATATCCATCATATCCATAATAGTGGATGGAACTTCAAATGAAATAAGTTCTATGACAGGCAAATTAGGTAAAATAAATGGAATAACAGTAAGAACAGCAATGACAAAAAAATAGCTTGAATTATTTTTGATTATCCTTTACAGAAAATTTTTTATAATAAATTTATCTGTAAAGGATTGCACATTGTTTCAATATCCTCTAATTTTCGTTAAAATATATATGTGGGCATTTGCAAAATAATTTTGCAATAATTATATTATTTAATTATAAGAAAGGCGGCTCTATATATGGATTTTACCAATTTATTTGAATTACAAGAAAATTTAGATGACGCACTTAGAAAAGATCAGGGACTTGAAGGGATTTCTCTTCTTTCACAAAAAACACTGGCACTTCAAGTTGAAATTGGTGAACTGGCTGATAAAACACGATGTTTTAAGTTTTGGAGCAGAAGTAAAGCTACAAACTCCTCTGCTATATTGGATCAACTTGCTAATTCTTTATATTTTATATTAGCTTTAGGATTAGAAAAACAGTTTGACAATATAAACAACGTACAAACTAAAGAAAATAATCGCAATATAACTTCTCAATTTTTAAATATATACGTAGATATAAATGATTTTTTAGTATGTTCCTCAAAGGATCATTACATAACATTACTTGAAGACTTTTTGAGTCTCTGTTCAAGTCTTGGATACTCACCTGTAGAAGTAGAAAAAACTTATAGTAAAATTTACATGAACACAAATTATATAGATGAAAAAAAATACTGCTAATCTTACTTATTCGGCCATTGAAACTCAAGTTTTAATGGCCTCTTTTAATATACCTCCACTTATAATAAATAAAATTTGGGTTAAAATAATCTATATTCTATTTATATTTCAAATATAAATCATAAAAATATAAGAAGGTGGTATAATGCTTGGAACCATATCTTCCATAATATCTGGGATGGCTATGAGTATTCAGGGCGTATTCAACACAAGGCTTGGAGAGAAAATAGGCTTCTCTGAAACAAATGCAGTCGTACAGGGAATAGCTTTTTCAATTACACTCGCAATTGCCCTTTTGACAGGCAGTGGGAATATTCACAATATAAAATCCTGCAGAAAAATATATCTGCTTGGAGGAGTTCTCGGTGTAATCATAACTTTCACTGTAATGTATGGAATAAAGACACTCGGCCCGACTCATTCCGTAGCCACAATACTTGTATCTCAGCTTATAATGGCATTTCTTATAGATCTCCTTGGACTCTTTGGCTCCAATAAAATAAAATTCAATCTGCATGAGTTGGTTGGAATAATAATGCTGATATCCGGGATAATAATACTCAAGTGGAATAAATAATCGAAAATACACCTTTATACCATCATCACACTCTCCGATATAAACATACTATAATACTAGTAAAACAATTGTTTAGGAGAATTGAATGTTTTCTATAAAAAATAAATTTGATCCGGATCTGAAGCTTGCCCTAGATAAAGGATATTATAGAAATTACAGAGTAATCATACAATGCAGTTCCCTTGTGGAAAGAGTACTGAAAAAATTGAAAAGTTACAGCTCAAACACGAACAAAAACATTTCCCTCATAAACTGTGTATGTACAGAGGTAAATTCACGGGTGCTTGAAAGAATATCCGAACTTCCAGAAGTCAAGTATATAACGTGGGACATATGCGCAAACTTATGTGCCAAAAACATAGTCTCTGCAAATAAAGTATACTCTTATGAAGAATGCAGCCTTACCGGGAAAAACATATGCATAGGCCTTGTAGATTCAGGAACATACCCTCATCCTGACCTTACCTCCGGCAAGAATAAAATAACAAGATTCATTGATCTTGTAAACAGCCTTGACTATCCCTACGATGACAACGGACACGGAACCTTTATGAGCGGCATAATAGCCTCAAACGGCAGCAATTCAAAGATTGCCTGCCGCGGTATTGCAACTGAATCCAAAATTTACTCAATAAAGGCCTTCAATTCTCTAGGATATGGATATGCATCAGACATACTCTACGCAATAGAAAAACTCATCCAGGAATCAAAAGATTTAAATTTAAAGATAATATGCCTTCCTTTTGAATTTACTTCGAGGAACAATTTTATTTTGTCATTGTTTCAGAGATTATTCGATATTGCTGTAGAAAAAGGCATGGCAGTAGTACTTCCCTCGGGAAATAGAGGCAATTACAAATACAGTATATGCGGTATCGCCACTCTAAACAACTGCATAGTGGTTGGAGGAATAGATACCTCCTCTCCAAATATAAAGCCATACGAATACTCAAGCTGTGGTCCATTTTGTAAATCTCAAAAGCCCGATCTTGTTGCAGCCTGTGTAGACATATGTTCCACAAATTCAAACACCCGGTATATATCTCAAAGGAACGGCAAAAAATTATATCCTACTTCTATAGAGAATTCTTATACTTGTTATACTGGTACCTCCTGTGCAGCTGCCTATATAAGCGGTATATGCGCACTATTGTATGAAAAAAAACCTGATCTTGGTTTTAATGATTTAATTTCACTTCTGAAAATATCATGTAAATTGTTGAGTTTTCCAAAATGGTATCAAGGCTCTGGAATGATAGATTTCAATAAGCTTTTAGCTATAAAATGATAGCTTGTTATTTAAATTTCACCCGAATAATGTTATAATAATTAATGTTAACAAATTATTTCTATTATTAATTAATATACCAAAGAGGAGGTTTCTAAAATGTTAAGTGAAAGACTTGCAACTGCTATAAACGATCAAATCAATTATGAAATGTATTCTTCAAATTTATATTTTTCAATGCAGGCATACTGCGATTCGTTGGATCTAGATGGATTTTCAAACTTTTTCAAAGTGCAAATTCAAGAAGAAAATTATCATGTTTCAAAATTTTATAATTTTCTCAATCAGACTGATTCACGGATATCAATAGGTGGCATTGATGCACCTGACAATGAATATGAATCCATACTCGATGCGTGTAAAAAGGCTCTATCCCATGAAAAAAAAGTTACAGCAAGAATATACAATCTTATGAACATAGCATCAGAAGAAAAAGAGCACGCTACAACAAGTCTCCTAAAATGGTTCATTGACGAGCAGGTAGAAGAGGAGGAAACTTTTACAAAACTAGTTAAAAAACTGGAGAGGATCGGTGAAAACCCAGCTGCCCTGTATATGCTTGATACGGAACTTCAAGCAAGAACATTCACACCGCCTGTTGACTCCGCAAATCCTGCCTAACACGTGGGAAAGGCTATAGATACTTTCTATCTACAGCCTTTATTTAAATTTACCCATATTTCTAAACTTATCATATCTTTGATTCAAAAGTTCATCTTTAGAATATTTCTTTAATATACCAATGCTTTCCACAAGTTCGTTTTTTATGACACGGGCCACTTTGTCAACATCTTTGTGTGCCCCTCCCTGAGGTTCTTTCAATACTTTATCTATTATTCCATAACTTTTTAAATCTTTGGCAGTGCACTTCATAACTTCTGCAGCTTTATTAGCTTTCGCAGCATCCCTCCACAATATTCCAGCGAAACCTTCAGGCGACAATATGGAATATACGGAGTTTTCAAGCATCCATACTTCATTTGCTACAGCAAATGCAAGTGCTCCTCCACTTCCACCTTCACCTATTACTATGGATATTACTGGCACTGAAAGATTGAACATTTCAATTAAATTATTGGCTATCGCCTGTCCCTGTCCCCTCTCTTCAGCTTCCATGCCACAGAAAGCTCCAGGTGTATCAACAAAGCATATAATTGGTCTTTCAAACTTTTCAGCCTGCTTCATAAGCCTCAGACTTTTTCTATATCCCTCAGGCTCCGGCATTCCAAAATTTCTTTTTATATTTTCAGAGGTGCTCTTGCCTTTTTGCTGTCCTATCACAGTCACAGGATCACCGTCCAAAAGCGCAATACCTCCAACTACAGACGAATCATCTCCAAAGCATCTGTCCCCATGTAATTCCATGAAATTATCACATATTCTATTTATATAATCAAGAGATGTAGGCCTCTCAACCATTCTTGCAATAGTTACCTTTTCCCAGGCAGTTTTGTCCAACCTGTCACTTATGATATTTTGAAGTTTCTCTATTTTTACCATGCGGCAAACCTCCTTCATTGAACCCTGCTATCGCCTGTCTTCATCATGGATAACAAGTATATTCTTAAGTGCCTTCTTAAGGTCCTTTCTTGGAACTATACTGTCTATAAATCCATGATCCAGCAAAAACTCGGCCTTTTGAAACCCATCCGGCAATTTCTGCCTTATGGTTTGTTCAATAACTCTTCTTCCTGCAAACCCTATAAGTGCATCAGGTTCTGAAATAATAATATCTCCAAGCATTGCAAAACTTGCCGTAACTCCACCTGTGGTAGGATCTGTAATTACAGTTACATATAAAAGTTTTTCTTTGCTTAACCTATTCAATGCTCCACTTATTTTTGCCATCTGCATAAGTGAGAACATACCCTCCTGCATCCTGGCCCCCCCTGATGTAGTAAATATAACAAGCGGGAATCTCAACTCTATTGCTTTTTCAATTGCACGTGTTATTTTCTCTCCAACTACAGAACCCATACTTCCCATCATAAAATTGCTGTCCATAAAACAAGCCACTGCATTCATATTCCCAATAGTTCCTTTGCCAGTTACAACAGCTTCCCTTAATCCCGTCTTGTCAATCATGGACTGAAGCTTGCTCTCATATCCTTCAAACTGTATTGGATTGTCTGACTGCATCTCAGCATCAAACTCTTCAAAACTGTCAGTATCCATTACAAGCTTTATTCTCTCTTTTGCACTCATTCTAAAGTGATGTCCACAATACTGGCATACCTTGTTGTTTCTTTCAAGATCATCTTTGTACAATACTTTCTTGCATTTAGTGCACTTAACCCACATACCATTTGGTATTGATGGTTGGGCTTTCACATCATTGTGAACATTCTTCAAAGACTCCTGACTTACTGTAATATACTTTCTTTTGCCAAAAAAATTATTCAACAAATACCGCGCATCTCCTTTCCAGCAAATTCATGAATCAACTCTTATATTTTAATTTTTACTATACAGGTTCTTTATAAATTTTTCAACATATTTAGTATCATAGGAACCTTTTATAAATTCATCGCTGTTTATTAAATCATACTGAAAATCAATATTTGTACTTACTCCATCTATTACAAATTCTTCAAGCGCCCTGCCCATGGTAGCAATGGCTTGTTCCCTTGTCTTTCCATATACTATGAGTTTAGCTATCATTGAATCATAATAAGGTGGTATTGTATACCCTGTATAGGCACCGCTGTCAATTCGTACATTGAAACCTCCTGGAATATACATGCTTTCTATCTTGCCCGGTGAAGGCATAAAATCGTGCTCTGTGTTTTCTGCATTTATCCTGCATTCTATAGAATGTCCTTTTATCTCTATATCATCCTGTGAAAAATCGAGCTCTTCTCCTGCTGCAATTTTAATTTGTTCTTTTACAAGATCAATTCCAGTAACCATTTCTGTGATTGCATGCTCTACCTGAATTCTTGTATTCATTTCCATAAAATAATAATTATTGTTTTTATCAAGCAAAAATTCTATAGTTCCCGCATTGTTGTAATTTACAGCCTTCGCAGCCCTTACAGCAGTCTCACCCATCTCACGTCTAAGATCTTCCGTCATCACAGGGCTTGGGGCCTCCTCCATTACCTTCTGGTTTCTTCTCTGCATGGAGCAGTCTCTTTCTCCCAAGTACACTACGTTTCCAAAGTTATCTCCAAGAATCTGAATTTCTACATGTTTTGGCCTTTCTATAAATTTTTCAAGATATATAGTGTCATCTCCAAAGGATGCCTTTGCTTCGTTTTTTGCATTTTGGTAATTTTTTATAAGATCTCTTTCTTCCTGCACTATTCTTATTCCACGTCCACCGCCACCTGCAGATGCCTTTATCATAACAGGATATCCTATCTTTTTTGCTGTTTCTACAAGCTCTTCCTCGTTTGATATTGCTCCATCTGAGCCAGGCACAACAGGAACCTTTGATTTTGTCATTATATCTCTGGCATTTGACTTATTACCCATATTTTCTATACACTCAGCACTCGGCCCTATAAATGTAATATTGCACTCCCTGCATATTCTCGCAAACTTGCTGTTTTCAGATAGGAAGCCAAAACCCGGATGTATTGCCTGAGCACCTGAAAGAACCGTAGCACTTATTATATTCTGTACATTCAAGTAGCTGTCTTTCGGTGACGGTGCTCCTATGCAGACAGCTTCATCTGCCATTTGAACATGAAGAGCATCTCTATCAGCCTCGGAATAAACTGCTACAGTCTGAATTCCCATTTCCCTGCAGGCTCTTATTATTCTTACAGCTATTTCACCCCTATTTGCAATTAATATTTTACTAAACACTTTTTAAATTCAACTCCCGATAATTTAGTTTTTATCTCCTATGAAAAACGTCAGTTCAGCTTCAGCAGCTTTCTTGTCTCCAACATAGGCAACTGCTTTTCCTATTCCTGCAGGTCCCTTGATTTTTATAATCTCAACAACAAGCCTCAGGGTATCTCCTGGAACTATCTTTCTCCTGAATTTAGCTCTGTTTATCCCGCCAAAAAATGCTATTCTGTTTTTGAATTCCTCTTTACTGAGTATTGCAACAGCTCCTGCCTGGGCAAGTGCCTCTATTGTAAGTACTCCAGGCATTACAGGTTCCTCTGGAAAATGTCCCTGGAAAAAATACTCATTTGCAGTTACATTTTTAACGGCAACAACTTTTTTCCCCGGTTCCATGTAAATAACCCTGTCGATAAGCAAAAACGGGTATCTATGCGGAATGATTTCCTTTATCTCCTTTATCCCCAAATTTACATTAAAATCTTGGTCCTCCATATTATCCTCCAATATACATTTTAGTCAGCTTAACCTTGAACTCTTATTTTGAAAAGGCACTGTCCATATTCTACCATCTGCTCATTCTTTGCAAGCACTTCCACAACTTCTCCCTCAACATCACTCGGTATTTCATTCATTATTTTCATGGCTTCAATTATACACAGAACATCACCTTTTTTTACCCTGTCGCCAACATTCACATAATCCGGCTTTTCAGGTGATGCCTTGCTGTAGAAAGTTCCTACAATCGGCGAACATATTTCTTTTATGTTTTCATCCTCTTCTTTCTCATGCTCTTGATCTTCGGAATCTTCTTTACTGGTCTCTTCCACAACTCTAGGAGTAGCCGACTCCTTCTGAATTTCCACTCCACTTGCTGAAGAATTATCAGCTCCTGAATTCTGAACCACTTTGGCTACACCTGATTCACCCTTCTTCTTCATTATTATGGAAACTTCATCCCAGTTTACTTCAAGATATCCAAGAGTTGAATTATCCATTACATTTATCATTTCTTCAACAGCCTTGAAGTCCATACTATTCACCCCACTTCTTTAATAAAATTACAGCATTATGCCCACCAAATCCAAATGAATTTGACATAGCATATTTCACATCTGCCTTTCTTGCTTCATTAGGTACATAATCAAGGTCACATTCCTCGTCTTTTTCCCTGTATCCTATAGTAGGTGGAATAATTCCATCCTGAATTGCCTTTATACATGCTATGGCCTCAACTGCCCCTGCTGCTCCAAGGAGATGTCCGGTCATTGACTTAGTAGAACTTACAGGTATTTTCTTTGCAGTCTCTCCAAACAGTCTTTTTATTGCTATTGTTTCACCTTTATCATTTGATACGGTGCTGGTTCCATGTGCGTTTATGTAAGATACTTCACTTTTATCTATCCCTGCTTCTTCTATAGCCAGCTTCATGGCAGTTGCAGCACCTTCTCCTTCCGGATCAACAGAAGTTATGTGGTAAGCATCACAAGTTGAACCATATCCAACTATTTCAGAATATATTTTAGCATTTCTCTTCTTTGCATGTTCAAGAGACTCAAGTATTACAATTCCTGAACCTTCTCCCATTACAAAACCATTTCTTTCCTTATCAAACGGAATAGATGCTCTCTTTGGATCGTCACTTTTACTAAGTGCAGTAAGTGATATAAAACCACCTATTGAAAGAGGAGTTATACAAGCTTCAGTACCCCCTGTAATTATTATATCAGCAGTTCCATTTTGTATCATTCTGTAGCCTTCTCCAATACAGTTATTGCTTGTGGCACATGCTGTAACTACTGCTGTACATACACCCTTTGCACCATACTTTATAGCTATGTTCCCAGCAGCCATATTACCTATTATCATAGGAATTAAAAGAGGACGTATCCTATTTGGTCCTTTTTCCATAAGTGTTTCATGCTCTTTTTCTATAGTCCCTATGCCACCTATTCCTGAACCTACTATAACTCCCATTCTGTGCTTGTCAACAGCATCCAAGTCAAGTTTGGAATCTTTTATAGCCTCATCTGTAGCATAAAGAGCAAATTGTGCGAATCTATCCAGTCTTCTTGCTTCTCTTCTTCCAAGATCTCTTGCAGGATCAAAATCTTTTACCTCTGCTGCAAGCTTTGCCTTAAAATCAGTAGTATCAAACTGTGTAATAAAGTCTATTCCACATTTACCATTTTTTATACTATCCCAAAATGTATCTACGTCGTTTCCTACTGGAGTAATTGCACCAATTCCTGTAACTACTACTCTGTTTTTCAATTATTTCACCAACCTTAATCTAATTTTAGGTTAAATATTGCTACATAACCATTCCACCGTCTATATTTATAACCTGACCCGTTATATAATTTGAATCCTCCGATGCCAAAAATGAAACCGCCTTTGCAACATCTTTTGATTCTCCAATTTTATTCAAAGGTATTCCAGAAAGTATTCCCTGCTTTACTTTATCCGAAAGTACATCCGTCATACTTGTTTTTATAAATCCCGGCGCAACAGCATTTACATTTATACCTCTTGATGCAAGTTCCCTTGCTGTAGACTTGGTAAGCCCTATTATTCCCGCCTTTGCAGCTGAATAATTTGCCTGACCAGCATTTCCCGTTATACCAACTACAGAAGATATATTCACTATTTTACCACTTCTTTTCCTAAGCATGACCGGTATTACATTCTTTATACAATTAAATGCGCCCTTCAGGTTTACATTTATAACTTTGTCAAAGTCTTCTTCCTTCATTCTAAGTATAAGTCCATCTTTCGTAATTCCTGCATTGTTAACAAGTATATCAACCGTTCCCATCTCTTCTGCTGCTTTCTTTATTAAATTTTCAGCATCTTTGAAAACACTTACATCTGCTTTAACTGAAATTACTCTACTTCCCAAGTCCTTTATTTCATTCTCGATACTTTCCATAGAAGAAGAATCATTTCTATAATTTAATACTATATCAGCACCCTTTGATGCCAGTTCCAATGCAATAGCCCTTCCTATACCTCTTGATGCCCCTGTAACTACGGCAACTTTTCCCTTCATGATCTTATCCATTTTATACTCTCCAATCTATCTTTTATTTATTGAGTGTTTTTACAGTAGAATTAAGAGAATCAATATCCTGAACGTTCAAAATTACGGCTTTTCTGTTGATCTTTCTTACAAATCCACTTAAAACCTTTCCCGGTCCTATTTCTATAAAAGTGTCAACTCCGCTTTTTATCATGTTTTCTATGGATTTTTGAAAATATACGGTGCTCATAACCTGTTTTTTCAGATAATCTTTTACTTTATCTTTACTTTCTATAACTTCTCCTGTAACATTGGTGAGAACAGGAACATCAAAATCTGAAACTGTTATGCCTTTAAGTTCATCATAAAGTTTTTCTGCTGCCGGCTTCATCATGGATGTATGAAATGGTCCGCTTACTGAAAGCTCTATAGCTCTTCTTGCACCTTTTTCAATGGATTTGTCAGCTGTCTTCTTCACAGCTTCCTTTTCACCTGAAATTACTATCTGCCCCGGACAATTTAAATTCGTTATCTCAACTATTCCAAAGCTTGAGCATTCACTGCATACATCCTTCATTGTATCAATATCAGATCCGATTATTGCAAACATGGCTCCCTTACCCTGAGGTACTGCCTGCTGCATGTATCTTCCCCTTTTTTTAACAAGAACAACAGCATCCTTAAAATCAATAGCATTGCTTGATACAAGTGCTGAATACTCTCCAAGACTGAGCCCTGCTGTCATGTCAGCCTTTACGCCAAAGCCTTCAAGAGCTTTGGCTGCTGAAATGCTTACAGTCAATATTGCAGGCTGCGTATTTTCAGTTTCATTCAAACGTTCTTTTGGCCCGTAGAAGCACATATCGCTTATAGAAAAGCCGAGTGCTTTGTCTGCTGTTTCAAATATTTCCCTCGACAGACTATTTTGCTCGCACAGCTCTTTTCCCATACCAACGTATTGAGCTCCCTGACCTGAAAATAAAAAACCTATTTTACCCATTTCATCCTCCTACTTAACCATGTCTTCCACTTTTGTTAAATTATCTTTAAGTCCATTGAAAATATCATTTATTATTTCATCTGCACTCTGTTCCTTGTTTACAAGTCCCGCAATCTGGCCTGCCATTACAGAACCATTGTCTATATCTCCATCTTTAGCCGCCTTTGAAAGTGCTCCTCTTCCCAACTCTTCATATTCAGCTGCAGAAGCATTTCTCTTTTCAAGAAGCTGAAACTTACGTGTGAGCTTATTCCTTATAACTCTCACCGGGTGTCCCGTAGCTCTTCCTGTAACCTGAGTATCTATATCCTTCGCCCTTAAAATTCTATCTTTATAATTCTGAGATACTGTACATTCCTTTGCAACCAAAAATCTTGTACCTACCTGTATTCCCGATGCTCCAAGCATGAAAGCTGCTCCAGCTCCCCTTCCGTCGCCTATTCCACCAGCAGCAATTACAGGTATGCTCACTGCATCTACAACCTGTGGTACAAGCGCCATTGTAGTAAGTTCTCCAACATGGCCTCCCGATTCGCATCCCTCTGCAATAACAGCATCCACTCCTGATCTTTCCATTCTTCTTGCAAGAGCAACAGACGCAACTACTGGTATGACTTTTATACCATGTTCCTTCCACATGTCTATATACTTTCCAGGATTTCCAGCCCCTGTTGTAACTACCTTTACTCCCTCTTCACATGCCATCTTTGCTATGTCCTCGGCAGTTTCTGAAAGCAACATTATATTTACTCCGAAAGGTTTGTCTGTCAGTTCCTTTGCCTTTCTTATCTCACTTCTTACCCAATCCACAGGTGCATTTCCTGTTATTATACCAATACCTCCCGCATTTGATACTGCGGAAGCGAGAGAACTATCTGCAATCCACGCCATTCCCCCCTGTATAATAGGATATTTTATATCAAGCATTTTGCAAAATCCTGAATTGATCATTATATACCTCCTTATTACATGGTGTTACTGTTTTTTTTAAGACATTCAATTCCTGTTCTTTTCGTCAAACTTGAATAAAAACTCCCCCATAGGTAAGTCCTCCTCCAAATCCCACCAGTATGATTTTATCTCCTTTTTTCAGATCACACTTTTTCATAACCTCATCAAAGGCTATACCTACACTTGCCGCAGAAGTATTGCCGTATTTGTCTAGATTCACATAAAATTTATCCGCGGACACATTCAACCTCTTGGATGCAGCTTCAATAATTCTAAGATTTGCTTGATGAGGAACTATGCATTTCACTTCATCTATGGAACTTTCCGTCTGCTTTAAAAGTTCTTTTATAACCTTCTCCATTATCTTTACTGCAAACCTGAATATTTCTTTTCCATCCATCTTTACCACAGAAAAAGTTTTTTTTACCTCACCCTCAATATAAGGATTGTTCACAGGCAGAGCTTCACATACAAGTGCATCTCCAAGAAAACCGTTTGAACCTGTCAAAACCGAAAGAACATTATTTCTATCACCCTTCCTTAATATTGCAGCGGCTGCTCCATCTCCAAATAAAATACAGGTACTTCTATCCTTCCAGTCAAGTATCTTGGAAAGAGTTTCTGCACCTATTATAAGAATAGTTTTCGCCCTACCGGACTTTATAAATTGAGTTCCTATATCCATTGCATATATGAAACCGGAGCATGCCGCAGATATGTCAAAGCATGTAGCATTGACTGCCCCTATGTTTTTTTGAACTATACATGCAGTAGATGGTATAAAATCATCCGGCGTAGCTGTGGCTGTTATTATAAAGTCGATTTCATCCGCTGATACACCCGAATTTTCAATGGCCTTAAGCGCAGCTTTTGAAGCCATTTCCGATGTCCCTTCACCTTTTGAAATTCTTCTTTGCCTTATACCGGTTCTCGTTTTTATCCATTCATCACTTGTGTCTACCACTTTGTTCAAGTCATCATTTGTCACAACATTTTCCGGCAAGTAACTTCCAGTCCCAATAATCTCTACTCTATTCATGTTTCCCCTTCTTTATATTGATTAAATATATTTTTATTTGGTTTTAACCCCTATATTGCACTTCGACTTAAAAAATCCATTTAATTTTTCAAGTGCTCCTATGAAAATGAATCTTTCTTGTTCATTTAAATCTTCTATACATTCCTTTATCATATCATAATGAAACTTTCGGTGAAGTCTATAAACAATCTTACCCTTTTTAGTAAGCATTATGTATACAATACGTCTGTCAATTTCGCTTCTAGATCGTTCAACATACTTTTTTTGTGCCAGATGATTTACAGCAGTAGTCAAAGTGCTGAGAGTTATATCAAGTTGACACGCTACATCAGTCATTTTTCTCGGAGTATACATACCAATTGCTTCTATAGTATGTATTTCTGAAATGGACAAGTCATCAAAAGAATGATATTGAACAGATTTTTGTTCTATCTGCAGTATGTCATAAAAAATGTCCACAAGCAGTTGATTTATAACACTTATACTCTTATCCACCAAATCACCTTTCTAAGTATAAAATAAACAATTTTTAATACTGCACAACCCTAAAATGTATCTGCACAAGACGTTAATTCTTTTATAAGCTCCTTAACTGTCACTATCTTATCTATCCTATATGCATTTGCACCGACAAAAACAAGAGCTTCATCCAAATTACCCTCTACAGCATTAATCAATGCCCTTGATATACAGTAAGGAGTATCTTTAGGATTACATTTTTTAAGACAATTGTAGCACTTGAGCGGAGCGATTCTGCCTTTGTCAGTTTTCTTTATAAAACTATTTCCAATTGCTCTTCCCGGAAGTCCTACAGGACTTTTTATAATCCTTATATCATCTTTTGTTGAATTTATATATGCCTTTTTATATTCCATACTTGCATCACATTCTTCCGTTGCAACAAACCGGCTTCCCATCTGTACTCCTGAAGCACCCAATTTCAAAAATCTTACAATGTCTTCTCCCGTATAAATTCCACCTGCTGCAATAACAGGAATCTTTCGATCGTATTTTTCTTCAAATACTTTAACAACCTTCAAAACATCCTGTACGATGTCTTCAAGATTCTCTTTTCCAGACTCAAGCTGACTTAGATGAAATCCAAGATGTCCACCTGCAAGTGGTCCTTCCACAACTACCATATCAGGAAGTCTCGAATGTTTTTTTATCCAACTTCTTATAATAAGTGAAGCAGCTTTTCCAGAAGATACAATCGGTGCTATCTTTATACTGCTGCCCTCTACAAGAGATGGAAGCTTAAGCGGCAGTCCCGCCCCCGATATAACAATATCCACATTTTCTTCCACACAGGTTCTCACCATTTCATCATAATCACTTACAGCGACCATTATATTTACACCAATTATTCCATTCGGACTTAAACTTCTAGCCTTTCTTACTTCCTTCCTGAGTGCCCTTACGTTTGCTTCCTTGGTATTCGTTTCAAAATCCGGTTCTCTATATCCTATCTGTACTCCGGATATCACTCCAATCGCACCTTGATTTGCTACAGCCTGACAAAGCCTGTAGCCCGAAACGCCGACACCCATACCTCCTTGTATAATGGGAACACTTGCTTTTAAATCACCTATGATAAGTGGAGGTAAACCCATTTAATCGTCTCCTTTAATATGTTTTTTTGAGTATCAAATAGTTTGATATTCAAAGTATATATTAAAAAAAAAACAGTGTCAAATAATTTAAAGTAAAATGCTGGAAGCTAAAAGTTAGATTGTTATAAGTTTTCCACTTTGATATAATTAATAATTAAGATGTACTTTTTAAATAAAGTCAATAAAAGGCGGGTAAATTATATGAGTACTTTTGTATTTAACGGTAAAGATTCAGGATATACTCCTGTTAGCAACATTTTCATAGATAAATTCATGCCAAAGGCCCGGGGGGAGTTTGTAAAAGTCTATCTTCTTGGGCTAAAATACTGCAACTGCGGTGAACTTGGCGTTAGTTCGGAAGTAATTGCAAGTGCACTTCATCTTTTAGAGACAGATGTACTCAATGCATGGAATTACTGGGAAGATGAAAGTGTAATCAAAATGGCTCCCATAGACAATATGGGAAACTACAGCATAGAGTTTCTTGATCTTTCAGAGTCTGTCAACCAAAAAACCGACAATGTGGATATAATTGAAGAGTTTAACAAAAACTCAACCAAAGATATGCTTCAGGATATAGAAAAACTTCTTGGAAGAACACTTTCTTCAAAGGAAATAACAATGTACGTAAGCTGGCTCAAGGAATTCAACTTTTCCCCGGAGATTGTACTATTATTGATACAATACTGTGTGTTAAAGAAAAAAACCGACAGCCGCTACATTGAAAAAGTTGCTATATCATGGTTTGATGCAAAAATCAAAAATATAAATGATGCTCAGATATTTATAAAAAAACACGAGGACAAATGGGTAAACATCCGTAAAATATTGAACTATCTTGGAATAAAAGACGGTGAAATTATGAAACCTCAGGAAAATCTTCTTGTAAAATGGCTTGATACTTACAACTTTTCTGTTGATATTATCTATAAGGCCTGTGATATCTGCTTTCACAGAATAAACAAGGCAGACTTCAAATACATAGACGGCATACTTGGAAGCTGGAATAAAGACAATATAAAAACTGTTGAAGATGTAGAAAAAAAAGACAAGAAAAAGGTCAGATATATAAATCCTCAGGCAAAGAACAGATCTGCCTCCAAATCAAGTACCTTCAACAATTTCAAACAGAGAAACTACAACTTCAAGGATCTCGAAAAGAAACTATTAGGATGGGATAACAATGATTAAAGGATATAACAGTGCCATTATGAACGCTTATGAAAATATCCGTGAAAAAGAAAAAAGGAAGCTTGAAGAAAGACGCAGCGAAATCAAACAGAAACTGCCAGAAGTTCTTGAAATTGAAAAAGAGATAGGATTATATTCAATTAAACTGTCCATTCATCTTTTGAATAATTCAAAGGACCGCGATAAATATTTAAAAGAAATGCGTGAAAAAATAACAGAACTGCGCATAAAAAAATCTGAGCTTTTGGTCGCACACAATTATCCCATGGATTACCTTGAACTTCAATACAAATGCAAAACATGCAAAGACACTGGTTTTGTGGGAACAAAACGCTGCAGCTGTTACAAGAAAAAACTTGTACATTTATATTACAGGAATTCAAATTTGACAAATATACTGGTAAAGAATAATTTTGAAAATTACAATCCTTTGTTGTTCTCACAGGAGAAATCCTACGGGGAGCACATAAGTCCAAGAAAAAACATACAAAATATTGCATCGAGGTGCTGGAAGTTCATTGAAAACTTTTCTTCAATAAATAGTAATTTACTATTTTACGGAAGTTCGGGGACTGGTAAAAGCTTTATGTCAAACTGCATAGCAAAAGAACTTCTCGATAAAGGCCACCTTGTAATATACAGGACAGCTGAAACTCTCATACAAAACCTAAGGGATATACGATTTTCAAATGATCAGAATTTAAAGTATTTAATCTTCAACTGTGATCTTCTTATAATAGATGATCTTGGATCCGAGCAGATAACAGACTTTTCAAAAACCGAATTGTTCAACCTGCTCAATATGAGACTTTTAAAAGAAAAGAAAATAATAATATCAACAAACTGCGATCTTGAAGAACTACTTAAAATATACTCAGAGAGAATTTCCTCAAGACTCATAGGAAATTTTGTATTATTTAAATTTTTCGGAGACGATATAAGGGTAAAACAAAACATACAGAGCAAAAACATTTAACACGTTTGCTGCTCTGTATGTTAATTTTCAGCAATAAAAAACAGCCTCAAAGGTGTTTACCTTGAAACTGTCCTGGTGCTGGTAGTAGGCATCGAACCCACGACCTACTGATTACAAGTCAGTTGCTCTACCAGCTGAGCTATACCAGCATATTTTGGCGACTTAGATGGGGATCGAACCCACGACCTCCGGCGTGACAGGCCGGCACTCTAACCATCTGAGCTACTAAGCCACTTTACATGGTGGGCACAACAGGGCTCGAACCTGTGACCCTCTGCTTGTAAGGCAGATGCTCTCCCAGCTGAGCTATGCGCCCACACAAAATGGTGACCCCTAGCAGACTTGAACTGCTGTTACCACCGTGAAAGGGTGGTGTCTTAACCGCTTGACCAAGGGGCCTCGATATTAAATTAAGCTTGTTCTTGAACCCGACATAGTCTATAATACAAAATATTTAGCTACGTGTCAACACTTTTTTTCATTTTCTCCTAATTTTATTACGATCTTATGTAATTCATTATCATAAGAGCTGTATCTTCAATTGCCCTTTTAGTAACATCTATCACTTTACAATTCAATCTTCTTATAAGCCTATCTGCAAAATCAAGCTCTTGAAGTACTCTTTCTTCATCTGCATATTTTATATTCGTAAACCGCGTATGATACCTTCCTATCCTTCTTTTTCTTATTTCTATAAGCTGAATAGGATCTATTGTAAGTGCAATTATTTTTTTCCTGTTTATCTCAAAAAGCTCCTTTGGAACAGGAACCTCCGGCATAAGAGGAATGTTTAAAGCTTTTATTCCCTTGTTTGCAAGATACATGCAAAGAGGAGTCTTCGACGTTCTTGAAAGTCCTATAAGTATTACATCTGCATATTTTATACCTGAATTGTTTTTGCTGTCGTCGTATTGAACCGCAAATTCCATTGCTTTTATCTTTTCATAGTAATTGGCATCCATACCCCAAACAGCCCCCGGCTTGTAATCGGGTATTCTATTCAATATTCTCGCTGCCATACTTATACATGGCCCAAGTATATTGTTTATCGGTATGCCGCATTCAATACATCTTCTCGTTAAAAATTCCCTCACATCCACAAGGACTATTGTAGATATTATAAGTATGTCTTCCTTTACCTTTATACTATCTATAAATTCATTTACATTTTCATAACTCTTAACATATGGAACCTTTTCTATTTTAATATTATTACAAAATTGATATGCTGTAGCACGTGCCACCTGTTCTGCAGTTTCTCCTATAGAATCCGATACTGCATATATTTTCAACATAATTTTCACCTTCTTGTATAGCTATATAATAACATATGATTTACTTATCAAGTACATTAAAGTAAAATATAAATAATTGAAATTATTTCTAATGTTTATACTAAGGATGTGTTTAACTTGTTTCATGAACTTATTATAGTAGGTGCCGGTGCTTCGGGAGTAACAGCTGCAATTACCGCAAAAGATTCAGGAATTGATACGGCTCTTCTTGAAGGCGGCGAAAGAATATGCAGAAAACTTCTTCTTACAGGTAATGGAAGATGTAATATAACAAATAAAAATATTGATACAGAAAAATATCACAGCAGTCACAAAAATTTCTTTGAATATGTACTGTCTAACTTCACCTACAAGGATACCTGTGACTTTTTTATGTCGCTCGGTCTTCCTCTTGTAACCATCGAACAGGGCAAAACTTACCCTATGTCTCTTCAAGCCTCTTCTGTAGTTGACATATTCCGCATGGCACTTAATGAGCGTGAAATCCCTGTATATATTAACTCGAAAGTCAAAAGCATAAAAAAAATCAAAAATAGATTTAAAATATCAACAAATACTGAAACCTTCGAATCCAAAAAAGTTATACTGTGTACAGGTGGAAAATCGGCTCCTTTCACAGGTTCAGACGGTACGGGATTTAAAATAGCCGGGAGCCTAAATCATGAAATAATAACTCCTATACCATCCCTCGTGCAGTTAAAACTTGAATACAACCATCTAAGAGCCCTCTCAGGCATAAAGTTCAACGGAAGTTGTACTCTTCTTGTAGACGGTACACCTTCAAGAAAAGAGTATGGCGAGATATTATTCACAGATTATGGAATATCGGGACCTCCTGTACTTCAAGTAAGCGGCATCGCCTCACGGAATCTTTCACTTGGGAAAAATGTGGATCTTGAAGTTAATATGTTTCCTAATATGTCTGAAAACCAGTTTACTGAATTTATGGAAAATCATTTGGGATTAATGTGGCACAGAAATTTGTCGGATGCTCTAATCGGCATAATAAACAAGAAAATGATACCTATATTATTGAAAGAAGCTGGAATACAAAACATTCATAAACCTGTATCCGACACCGAATGGATGGAAAAACAAAATATTTACTCTCTTATGAGATCATGGACTTTCAAAGTCTATGACACAAATTCATTTAAAAACTCCCAGGTTACATCAGGCGGTGTGGACACTTCAAATGTTAATCCGAAAACACTTGAATCCCTTATAACCAGCAATCTTTATTTTGCAGGAGAACTTCTGGATGTGGACGGAGACTGTGGTGGCTTCAACCTTCAATGGTGTTGGAGTTCAGGATTTATGGCAGGAAAGAGTGCAGCGAAAGATAAACTCTAAGGTTCAAACTTTTCCCATACTGTTTCCAAAAGACAAAGTTTTTCTCCCTCAAGATTCGATATCAGATGTATTCCAACATATTCCTCTCCCTTTTTTACAATACAGCTTGATGATTTTACCTTCTCTCCATATGTAGCTTCTTTTTTATATGTTATTTTGATATTCTTCATGGAATAAGCGATCATTATATCGGAGGGCATCGTTTCTATGGCCCAATCTATATATTTTACATTGTTTACATGCCTGTTTGTATCTATGTCACTATACCTTACATTGAATATTTTTTCCGTGGTAAAATTATCTGGAAGATGTATATTTTCTATATCTATAAATTCATCGTCTTCCCTGGTAAGTCCATACACTCTATACATATCATCAGTGATCCTCTTTGCCCTTCTTTTTTCAGTATCCATTAAAAGCCATGCTGAATTTGCACTGCATATTTCATTTTCTTTTTCATCAACTACTATAAAACTTCTATAACCATAAAATTTTCTAAGAGAATACGGAATTGTAGTAACCTTTATTTTTTCCCTGAAACCCGGATACCTTTTTATATGTATGTCCCATTTAAACAATACCCATGCTGAATTGCTTTTTTCCATATAGTCAAGTCCTCGTCCTAAATCCTGGGACTGCTTGATTGCAGTATCTTCAAAATAGTTTATAAGACTCGTTATAAGAAGTCTTTTTCTAAAATCTATTTCATAATAATTTACCTCAAACTCTTTTAATGTAGATAATTTTGTCATTACAGCACCTCCTAAGTCTTAATTTACTGTATATATTTAGTATTATATCACAATACATGTTATAATCTATTCATTACATTAATGCAAATCAAGAATATTAAAGCGAGGTACTTGAATATGATTAAAATACTTTTCGTATGCCATGGAAACATATGCCGCTCACCCATGGCTGAATTTGTCCTAAAGGACATGGTTCAGAAACAAAACATGGAAGGCAGCTTTTTTATAGCTTCAGCCGCAACAAGTACAGAGGATATAGGAACCCCTGTGCACAGAGGTACAAGAAAAAAACTTTCACAATATGGGATCTCTACAAATGGAAAATACGCAGTAAAACTCGAAAAAAATGATTATGACAAATACGACTACATCATAGGAATGGACAGTTACAACATAGAAGACATTCTCAATATAGTAGGCGGCGATGTAAAAAACAAGGTTTCAAAACTCCTTAATTTTTCAAATACCCCAAGAGATATTAGAGACCCATGGTACACCGGAGACTTTGACGAAACGTACAATGATGTACTTGCCGGATGCACTGCATTTCTAAACTATGTAAAGAAGCATGATTTATAAATAAACCAATTAAAAAGGCTCTTGGTGTAATGTCCCAAAAGCCTTTTCTCATTCACTTCTATATTTCAGAAACTTCTATGGTCTGATCCCTTGCCGGTCCCACAGATATTATGGATACTTTTGTATCTGTAAATTTCTCTATTGCTTTTATATATTTCTTTGCATTTTCAGGAAGTGATTCATAGTCTCTTGCATCATTTATTGATTCATCCCATCCATCAAACTCTTCATATACAGGTTCGCATTTGGCAAGATCCTCAAGGCTTGCAGGAACATAATCTATAATCTGTCCATTAAATTTATATCCAACACACGCCTTTACTTTTTCAAGTCCTGCAAGAGTATCTATCTTTGTAACTGCAAAACTTGTAAGTCCTGAAACTCTGCTGCTTGTTTTAAGTATTACAAGGTCAAGCCATCCGCATCTTCTTGCCCTTCCCGTAGTTACTCCGTATTCATGTCCCTGTTCTCTTATCCAGTCTCCTGTCTTATCATTGAGTTCTGTTGGGAAAGGACCTTTTCCAACCCTTGTGGTATATGCTTTTGCAATTCCAACAGCACCTGTTATCATTCTAGGTCCTATTCCTGCTCCTATGCATACTCCACCTGCGATTGTACTTGATGAGGTAACATATGGATACGTACCGTAATCTATGTCGAGAAGAGTACCCTGTGCTCCTTCAAATAAAACCTTTTTGCCGTCTTTTATGTTTTTGTATACCTCTACCGATATATCTTTTACAAAAGGTTTCAGCTTTTCAGCATACTCGCTGTATTCCTTGTACACTGAATCAAAATCAAGTTCTTCTCCACCATATACCTTTGAGATGATGGCATTCTTCACTTCCATGTTCTTCTTCAAATTTTCCAAGAATACATCCTTGTGAAGAAGGTCGCATACTCTTATCCCACTTCTTTCCATTTTATCTGTATAACAAGGTCCTATTCCTTTTCCTGTAGTTCCTATGTCTTTCTTTCCCCTTGATTTTTCCTTTACACCATCAAACACCTTGTGATAAGGCATTATAACCTGTGCCCTGTCACTTATTATAAGCTTATCAGGCGTTGCTTTTACACCATTTTCTTCAAGGTATTGTATTTCTTCAAACAATGCTTTAGGATCAAGAACAACGCCATTCCCTATTACATTCAATTTATCTTTGTAGAGTATTCCTGAAGGTACAAGATGAAGTTTATACTGCTTTCCATCTACTTCAACTGTATGCCCTGCGTTGTTTCCCCCCTGAAATCTAACTACAACATCTGCTCCATTGGCAAGATAATCTGTCATTTTACCCTTGCCTTCGTCTCCCCATTGTGCTCCCAAAACAATAAATGCTGACATAAATTTTCCTCCTCATTTCAATCCATAATAATTATAATCATTTTCCACATATATCTCTTGCAACAACTACCCCTGTTGTGGATGCCTGCATCAGGCCTCTCGTAATTCCCGCTCCATCACCTATAGTATAAAGATTTTCTATACGTGTTTCAAAGTTTTTATTTGTTTCAAATTTGCTTGAATAAAATTTGGCTTCAACTCCATAGAGAAGAGTATTTTTGCTGAAAAGGCCAGGTGCAATCTTGTCAAAAGCCTTCAATGACTCAACTATGGATGTAAGATGTCTTTGTGGCAGCACAAAACTCAAGTCTCCAGGTACTGCAGACTTCAACGTAGGAATTGTAGTTGATTTTTTAAGTCTCGAATAATCTGTTCTTCTTCCATTTAAAAGATCTCCCAGTCTCTGAACCATTATTCCCCCGCCTGTCAGCATATTGCCAAGCTCTGCAATATACTTTCCATAAGTTATAGGTCGGTCAAATGGTTCAGTAAACGTTGTTGACACAAGCATTGCAAAGTTGGTATTGTCTGTTCTGAGTTCCTTCTCAGAATAACTGTGACCATTTACCACCGCTATTCCTCCATTGTCGTAGTGTTCCTCTGAAACCACTCCTCCAGGATTCATGCAGAAAGTTCTTACTTTATTATCAAAGGTATCCGAATAGTAAACAAGTTTTGCCTCATAAAGATCCTTTGTAAGATGATCCATTATAGAATTGGGTACTTCGACCCTGACTCCAATATCAACTGCATTATTTACAGTTTTAAGTCCAAGAGTTTTTGATTCTTTGGACCACCACTCTGCACCACCTCGTCCAGGGGCTACCACTACATACTTTCCTTTTACCTCTTGACTTTTTCCATTTTTAACTATTCTTACACCTTTTACTCTACCATTGTCGGTCAAAATTTCCTCGACATCCGTAAGTTCACTAAATTCAGTATTTGTATTCTCAATAAGGTGAGAGTACATGCCTTTCAGAACATTATAAGCAAGCTCTGTTCCAAGGTGTCTGACAGGGCATTCAACAAGTTTTATATTATGCTTGCTCGCTTCATATTTGATGTGATCTATTTTTTCGTTGTTCAATCCATATACAGTTTTATTTGCTCCAAACTTCAAGTATATTTCATCACAGTATTTAATCAATTTCATACATTCATCTTCTGAAAAATAATCCTGTATCCTCCCTCCAACTTCAGGGCTCAAGGAAAGTTTTCCATCTGAAAAGGCCCCTGCACCGGACCACCCGAAAGTTATGGCACATGGATTGCATTTTAAACATTTTCCAGTTGTCCTTTCAGGACACTTTCTATGATCTATATTTCTGCCTTTGTCCAGTATCATTATATTCAAATTTTTGTTAATCCTGGAGGCCTCAAGGGCAGTAAATATACCAGCAGGACCCGCACCGACTATTATGATATCATATATATCTTTCAAAACGCATCCCTCCTACATCATGGTATCAGAAGTACTTATTTCAGTCAACAAAAATACGAATAATTATCAAAATTTTAATATTAAAATTCGTACTATTGAAATTGGATTTATACATAAAAAAACTCGGTATAAACCGAGAATTATTATTAACAACTATGATTCATTATATTCTTGATTGACTGCTCCATTTTCAAAAATTTCTTAATATCTGCAGCCATATTATACATGCCGAATTCCTTCACAACAGCTGTAAATTCTACAAAATCACAATTTCCTGCTCTTTCCCCTATTCCCCCAATTGTAGAATTTACAAACTTTGCACCAGCTTCAACAGCTGCAATTGAATTTGCAAGAGCCATACCAAAATCATTATGTGCATGAATTTCTATGTCTACAGGAACTTCCTGTATTATCTTCTTTACAATATAAAATGTTCGTCTTGGATAAAGCACTCCAACAGTATCTGCATACCTAATTCTTTTAACTCCCATGTTTGATACCACCATGCAAAGCTCAATTAAAAAATTTATATCCGCCCTGCTGGCGTCTTCAAAACCAACAGTTACCTCAAAACCCCTGCCGATTGTATATGCAATACACCGTCTTATATTGTTCAGCACCCATGCACGACTCCTGCCCAGTTTATATTTTATCTGTATATCCGATGATGGCACGGATATGTGTATTATATCAACTCCACAATCCATCGAATCTTCTATATCACTTATACTCATTCTATTCCATGACGATATTATGCTTTCAAGGCCAAGTCCAGCTATTTTTTCAACACTTTTCTTTTCCTGTCCCCCCATTGCCGGAATTCCACATTCTATCTGTTTTACACCCATGTCATTCAGTATTTTTGCTATTCTTATTTTTTCATCCATTCCAAACACAGTTCCTGCCTTCTGCTCTCCATCCCTGAGTGTAGTATCAACAATATTGACATCCATTTTTTCTCACCTCAAACATGTATTCCTAAAACATCTGAAAATTTCAGCAAGCTCCCGGTCATGGATATTTCGTTTCAAATTTATACTGAACTCCCTGACTTTTTTTAAAAATTGTTCCATATCAACTCCTGAATAATCTATTTCAAGTTCATCAAGCTTCAACATGACCGCCCTTTTCCCTGAATGTTTTCCTATATACACGGACCTGATACTTCCTATATCACATGGATTATACGGCTCATACGTATTAGGGTTTTTATATATGCCATCTACATGAATACCAGACTCACACTTGAAAATATCTCTTCCTATAACTGCCTTCATCGGGGAAATATCGCACCCCGTCAGTTTTGAATATACCTTCGTCAACTTTTCCAGAAGCTTTAAATTTCCTTGTATCTCCGCCCCTTTTATAACCTTAAGCCCAATAATAACCTCTTCAAGAGATGCTCTTCCAAATTTTTGCCCATTAAAAGCCGCCGTTATGGAATCTGCCCCATCCGCACAGGCTTCCATGCTTACAGCTGTTGCCATATGGAACTTATCATCAGCACAAAAATCAACATCCGCATTGAAGTTTGTCTTTATGTCTTTTATAATTTTGCTCCACTTGTACAAATTATATTTTACCGCATTCTTTATTCTCACTACTTTTATATTTATATCTTTAAAAATTTCTGATGTTTCTCTTGTAAAAATTTCATCTATTACCCTCACATCAACCTCAAGAATTATTTTAATGTGTTTGAATGAATCCAGGATTTTTGATTTTTTTACTTTTTCATAGTCTGCTACAACATATTCAAATTGATTATAGGTACCTAAATCACTGGAAAAATCATCAACTCTGTATATATAATCCAAACTCTGTGGAAATGTATTTATTTTTTCCAAAACGCTACAGTCTAACTCTATAAAATCAACTCCTATTTCTCCAAGGAGCATGAGAAACTCCTCGGAAAAATCATCATTTATATGTCCATGTTCTTTTAAAATTGAAATCAACGTTGTATCTATAATAATCTTTTTTGTGTTCTTAATTGTAATGGACATGAGCCTCACCTTTTCCCATATTGGTTTTCTCCTCTGAAATCCTTCCTGAATGCATCTTTTTTACCGCACGTAGAATTCCCTTGTTTATTGAATCATACATTTGGATTAATTTTATTCCCTCCCTCTCCAATCTTTCTCTAGGCTCAAATCCTGCCCTAAGTGTAAGTACAGCATCACAATCACCTATTGTTTTCACAATTTTTGATATTTTGCTTTCGTGTTCATCACACACTTCAATTCCTGTACAATATTTGTCCACATTTCTTTTCTCAAGAAATCTTATAGTTCCATCATTATAAGAATATATATAGAATTCAGTAGCATGTCCAAAATGCTGGTCTATATTCATACCTGTTTTAGATGAAACTGCAAATTTATATTTCTCATCTATATCACCGCATTCTCCACCGCATTCTTGACATCCCCTAAAATCTATAGAGCAGTCCTGCGCCAGCGTCCCTATGGCATCCGCTCTGCACTGTCTGCAGTGATACATTTGCTTTATATCAATCTCACAAGCTTTTCTCATCTCATTTAATTCTACATTTGAGACAAGAGGAAGATTTTGAAATTCGCTGCCCTGAACAGGTATCATCTGCATTATATTCGTCATATATACACCGCACTCTTTTACTTTTTTTACGACATCTTTTATATGTTTGTCATTTACACCTTTTAGCATTACTATATTTACCTTGCACGTTATACCTCTCGAACACAGATATCTTATGCCTGTAAGCTGATTTGAAAGAAGTATTCCCGCCCCTTCTTCACCTTCATACCTCCTGCCAAGATAGTTTACTTCTTTGTATATCCTGGCTCCTATTTTCTTATCAACTGCATTAATTGTCACTGTTACATGAGATACTCCAAGCTCTACAAGCTGGTTTACATAAAAAGGAAGCATAAGCCCGTTTGTAGATAAACAAAATGTGGTATCTGGTGAGTCTGCTCTTATAAGTTCAAGTGATTTTTTAACCTGTTCAAAATTTGCCAGGGCATCTCCCGGCCCTGCTATTCCAACAACTGTAAGGTTTTTCATTTTGCTTTTTACAAGTTTAAATTTTTCAAGTGCCTCTACAGGATTTAAAACCTCACTTGTAACTCCAGGTCTGCTTTCATTTGCACAATCATATTTTCTGCTGCAGTAATTACAGCTTATATTACATTTTGGTGCAACAGGTATATGCATTCTTGCAAATTTATGTGCATTGTCCCCAAAGCATGGGTGAGTACATGTTTTATCCTTCTTTTCCATTTCTTGAAAAGGTACGTAAAAATCATCATAGGCCTTTTTTCTATAGGTATTTTGAGTATGTTCAAGCATTGCATTTGCAACACTGTCTATTAAAAATGCAGATCCATTGTATGATGTCGTCACCTGGCGCTGTCCCCCCACCCTGTCGTGAATTGGGAATCCTATTCTTATTATTTTTATTCCAAGCTTCTTGGCCATTCTCCTCGAATCTGAATTTCCTATGAACAAGTTTATGCTAAGCCTTTTTACATAGTCCTCCATAGTACCAAAATCCGTATCATCAAGTACAATTGAATCCTCTTTTTGCACTTTCAACTCTTCCTTGAGCATATCTTTGGCCTTTGAATTCTTAGATCCCATTCCAATCATTTTTATAAGAATTCCATTTTCAAGACACAACCTTGAAACTGAATATACCAGCTCCGGTTCACCATAAAGCAAAACTCTTGCTTCACCGGTATACTTATGATTGTCTATCATCGCATCCAGATATCTTCCTCTCTGCACCATATATTCTTCAGGTATAGAAAAACCTGTTAATTTCGATATTAATTGTATAAACTCGTTTGTGTTTCTAAGCCCTATTGGTATCTTGCATTTATAAAGAGGTACCCCAAACTTGTCTCTAAGATATACACCTGGAGAATTTGCATCCGATATAGTACATCCCATTTCAATTGTAGCTGTGGCTCCAGGCATGTTTTTTATATCTTCTACTTTTGTTCCTCCTTTTGGAATTCTTCTATATTTTTCGTTATGAGGAGAGTCAAGCGTATTGGATACATCGGGCAAAATCGTATAACCTATTCTGAAGTCATCCAATATTCTCTTTATATTCCTTACATCTCCAGGATTCAAGTTTGCACATATTATATTTAATTTCCCCGTCTTTTCAGACTTTTCGCAGATTTGTTCCACTATCTTTCTGAGAACTACATAGTATCCTTCCGCCTGAGTAGCGCCATATCCCGGTGTAGGAGCCATAACAATTTTTAATTTTTTAAGTTTTTTATTTCCCTTCTCTTCTTCATAAAATTCATCTACTATTCTTTTAGTATCCTCTCCTATTGTCTCTGCAAGGCACGTTGTCAATACACCTATTGTAGTAGGCTCATACATTTTCATCATGTTTTTCAAGCCTTTTTTAAGATTCTTTGTACCACCATATACAGTACCCTGTTCAGTTAGAGCAGATGACGCTATGTCCACGGGTTCATTGTAGTGTGTAGCCATATGTCTTCTTATATACGTGCTGCAGCCTTGAGACCCATGCAAAATCACCATACTGTTTTCTATGCCCTTGAATGCCATTACACCACCCATGGGCATGCACATCTTACATGGATTTACATCTACATTTACGAGTTTTTTGTTACTCATCTCAACTCATCTCCTCAAATTTATTCTAAACATAATTCCATACAGGGCTATTTACTGTAAGATCTATTTCCTTTGCAAAATTAACCGCTCCCTGAAATCCTCCGAGTATGTGTTTCCTTTCATGATTATGGTCACAAAACGCCACGCCAAGTTTGTATGCAAGGGGCCTTTCCTTTACTCCTCCAACCAATATGTCGGCACCTTTTTCAACCATGAATTTTTCAAGTTCATACGGATTGGCATCATCAAGAATTACAGTACCTTCCTTTGTTATCCTTTCTATTATGTCGTAGTCTTCAGGTTTTCCCGTCTGTGTACCAACCATCACTGTTTCTATTCCAAGATCTCCAAACTGTTTTATAAGCGATATTGCCTTGTATCCACCTCCTACATATATGGCGGCTTTTTTGCCCCTGAGCCTTCCTCTGTAATATTCAAGCTCCGGCCTTATTTTTTCTTCTTCTTCTTTTATAAGATCCTCCGCCTTTTTAACCATAACTTCATCACCTACTATATGTGCAATCTGAAGAAGTGAGTTTTCAGTATCTTCAAGCCCGACAAAACTTGTTTTTATAAATGGTATTTTGTACATCTCCTCCATTTTTTTTGCAAGATACCCCATGGAACCTGCACACTGAACTATATTCAAACTCGCCTCGGGAGCTTTTATTATCTCATCACATTTTCCATCTCCTGTAAGTTTTGATACAATGTCCACACCAATTCTTTTCAGATAATTTTGAACCACCCATACCTCTCCTGCAAGATTGAAATCCCCAAGATAGTTTATCCCATGCCTTTTGTTTGAAACTTTCTTGTCTCCGATAAGCTGTATTATGGCATTGCATGCTGCTCTATAACCTGTGGATTTGTTTCCCGAAAATCCAGGGGATTTTACAGGAATAACCCTTATTGAATATTTTTTCTCTGCCATAGTACATACTGCATCTATGTCATCTCCTATAACACCGACAATACACGTTGCATAAACAAAAATAACTTTAGGATTGAATTTCTCTACAATCTCTTCGATGGAATCTTTAAGCTTCTTCTCTCCACCAAATATAATATCCGTTTCACTTAAATCTGTAGAAAAACTGTTTCTGAACAATTGTGAACCGCTGGATAAGCTTCCTCTAAGATCCCATGTATAAGCTGCACATCCTATTGGCCCATGAATCAAATGAAAAGCATCTGTTATTGGATTTAGCACAACCCTTGCTCCACAATACACACATGCCCTCTGACTAACCGCTCCCGAAACACTATCTTTTTCACACTTAAGTTTGATTTTGCTGTTTTTGGAATTGTAGCAGACAAAATCACGTCTGTCTGCTATAACTTCAGGCCGTTCAATTTCCTTTCTATGCTCCATAAAATCCCCTCCAAAGGTTTTATTTAATATGAATTCAGGATATATATCCTGAATTCACAAAGTTAATCCTTATCTTACAGCTTCAAAATCTTCCTCGTCACATTCTCTATCGACTTTGTCAAGCATTGCGTTGCACATTGATTCTACAAGCTTTATTGCTCCGCTATATCCGATCTTTGGAGTATATTGATGACCATATCTGTCCATTACAGGAAATCCAAATCTTACAAAAGGTATATCTTCTTCTCTTGCTATATACTTTCCATAAGTGTTAGAAACAAGAAGATCCACTCCCTCATTCTTTATAAGCTGGTGCATTTCAAAGAAATCACTGTTTGCTTTAACAACTCCTTCTACCCCGGCCTTTTTCATCATGGCTTTTATCTTCTTTTCAAACATTGAACCCGGGGTACCCGTTATAACATATTTGGGTATCATCCCAAGAGCCAGTACAAATTGAGTAAGTGATATTACAACATCTGGATCTCCTATAATCGCCACCTTTTTCCCGTTAAAATACTGTGCACTGTCAAGCATAAGATCAAGAAGCTGTCCCCGTTCTTCTTCAAGCTCTCCCGGGACTTCTTTTCCAGTTACCCTTACAAGTGTCATCAAAAGTTCATCCATGGCATCAATGCCAATCGGTTCCTCCAAACTTTCAAATGGAACTTTGCATTTACTTTCAAGCTTTTTTGCGGCATCATCCGAACCGTAACTTCCAAAGGATATTGTCATATCCGAATTTCCTGAATCAACTATATCCGAAACTCTTGCCCCTCCCTTTGGGAAAAACTTGTAATCTCCTGTATTTGGCACGTCAAATACACCATTTGTATCGGGAAATAATATATATGGTATACCCATAAGATTGAATATTCTTTTCATTTCTTTCATATCCGCCGGCCCTACAAATCCCGGAAGTATATTTATTTTTTGATTTTTCTTTCCACTGTTTACTGAAAGGTACTCAACCATACTTCTCACCATATTTGAGAATCCTGTAACATGAGAACCTACATAACTTGGGGTGTTGGTATGAATGACAAGTTTGCCCTCAGGTATCTGCATTTCCCTTATATAAGTAGGCAAATCATCTCCTATTGTCTCTGAGAGGCATGTAGTGTGAATTGCTATTATTTCAGGATTGTACATTGCAAATATATTTTTAACTGCAGTTTTTACATTCGCTCCACCGCCAAATACACTGGCTCCTTCTGTAAATGAACTCGAGGATGCCATGGCAGGTTCTTTAAAATGTCTTGAAAGCACTGTTCTATGATAAGAGCAGCAGCCTTGAGAACCGTGACTGTGGGGAAGACAGTTATGAATTCCAAATGCGGCATACATGGCGCCAACCGGCTGGCAGGTCTTTGCCGGGTTTATTCTTAAAGACTTTCTTTCTACTAGTTCTTTTGGTGTTGCATCTAACATTATTTTTCACCTCCTGAAGCCGCTACTTCATCTGTTAATTTTCCTTCTATTAAAGGCTGTTCCTTCCATGGTGGAATAAGATACTTCCACGCCGGCGTATAAATTCCATGTGCAAGCTCTCTTGCAAATATGACTGCTCCTCTGAATCCTGCATAAGGCCCTGTATAGTCATATGAATGAAGCTGTCTTGACAATACTCCCATCTTTTCAATAACATACTTTTCCTTTATACCCGTAAGAAACATATCCGGATGGAGCTCCTTTATAAACTTCTCCATCTCATGAGCATTTATATCATCTATCATTACGGTGTCATCTTCCATTTCTTTTGCAAGACCACCATAATAATCAAGTGGTACCCCTTCTTTTTTTAATTTTTCCATTCGTTCCTTGGGCACTATTACACGATATTTTTCTTCATCTTTGTGGACTGTTATCTCCGGGATATTCTTGGTGTCAGCATCAAGCTTTATCGTCGGTATAACTTCACTTCCTTCGTAGTCATCACGATGCCCGAACTCATGCCCTGCAAGCAGCGTTTTTACTCCAAGATCCTTTAAAAGCACCTGATATGTCTGGGCTCTTGATCCCCCAACATACAAACAAGCAAGTCTTCCCTTAAGTTTTTCTCTGTAATAATCAATATCGGCTTGAATTTCTGAAAGTTCTTCTTCTATTACTTCTTCTGTCTTCTTGTATAAGTAAGGATCATCAAAGACTTTGGCAAGCTCTCTTAAAGTAGTTATTGTACCGTTGATTCCGATAAAGTTGCATTTTATCCACGGTATTCCATATTTGGTATGCATCATACCTGCTATATAATTGATGGACCTGTAACACTGAACAAGATTTACATCTGCCGTGTGGGCATTTTGAATATTTTCATAACTTGCATCTCCTGTAAGAGTTGCAACTACAGTATATCCTATTTTATTCAATATTCTCTCAATTTCCCAGGAATCACCGCCTATGTTGTATTCTCCAAGAAGATTTATAGAATATTTTTTATGATCACGGTTTCCGGTTCCTATTATGTCGCTCATAACTGTATTATTTGCTATATGATGTCCTGCCGATTGGGTGACTCCCTTATATCCTTCACAGTTGAAGGCAAGTACGGGTATACCATATTTTTTCTGTGCCTCAGAGGCAACTGCATTTATATCGTCACCAATAAGTCCAACGGGGCAAGTTGCATATATCCCTATAGCTTTAGGATGAAAAATATCTACAGCTTCCTGTACTGCTTGTTTTAATTTTTCAACTCCGCCAAAAACTATATTTTTCTCCTGCATGTCTGTACCAAATACATACTCATTGAAATTTTGTCCGCCCTCTTCAGTTCTTGACTTGAATCTCCTTCCGCCCCATGTATAAAATGAACACCCAACAGGTCCATGAGTTATATGAAGCATGTCCTTTATAGGCCCCATTACAACACCCTTGCACCCTGCATAGCAGCACCCTCTTGCAGTAATTACGCCAGGTACAGTTCTTACATTTGCCGTAATTACAGGCTTAGGATCTTCCTTATTTTTTATAACAATATGAGGTTTCCTTTTTTTATAGGTTTTAGCTGGATACGGTTCTAAAACTTCATCAATAATTTGATTTAATTCTTTCTTCATAAAATCATCCTTTCACAAAAGTTAAACAGCAGCATCTCCAGTTTTCTCCGTCCTTATTCTTACAATATCAGTAACATTTGTTACAAATATTTTTCCATCCCCTGGATTTTCTGTTTTATTTACTTTTATTATTGTATCTACAACTCTTTTCGCATCTTCATCTTTAACAAGTATTACAATCAGCCTTTTTGGAACCAACCTGTGAACTTCAGATATTTGCTCTATAATGTTCTTGTTCGGTACGTTTGAAATTTCCTCTTCAGATACATAATTTTGGATTAATGAAAATCCAACTTTTTTCTTGCCACGTCCAAGAACTTTCTTACACGTAATGGAAGGAAATCCTGCGTCGGCAAGAGCATCTTTTGTCTTGCCGACCATACTCATTCTAATAACAGCTATAATTTCTTTCATATTTACGTGCCTCCTTATAATTGTTTTTTTCCAGAACTTATTGTATATACCTCTTCCACAGGAGTTATAAATATCTTTCCATCTCCAAAAGCTCCACTCTTTCCCGTTTTTGCATTCTTGGTTATAATTTTTATAATGTCATCCTTATCTTCATCTTTTATAACTATGAGAAGCATTTGCTTTGGAATTTCATCGTAAAAAATCTCGCCAACCTTTACTCCCCTTTGCTTGCCTCTGCCTACTACATCAAATTTCGTAACCGCTGGAAATCCTGCATCACATAATTCGGAAAGCACTGTTGTTACCTTTTCAGGCCTTATAATAGCTTTAACCATAAGCATAATTGAACACTCCCTTTTTTTATGTTAAACTGTAGCTTGTTAGGAACTTAATTCTTGTAATTAAGCTTCAATATATCTCTTGATTTGTGCAGAATCAGGAGATATCATTTTTTGGTTTTTTCCTTCCTTATATTCATACTAATCCATAAGTCCATGTTCCATAAGTATTGCTTCAAGTTCTTCCTGAGCCATTGGTTTAGGTACAACAAACATATCATTTCCATCTATGGCTTTTGCAAGTGCCCTGTATTCATCCGCCTGTTTGGCCTTTGGATCGTACTGTATAACTGTCTGCTTATTTATCTCGGCTCTTGTAACCTCAGGACTTCTTGGTACAAAGTATATCAGCTGACTTCCAAGCTTTTTGGCAAAAGAATCTAAAAGCTCATACTCATTGTCTACTTTTCTGCTGTTGCATATGATACCACCAAGTCTGACCCCACCACTATTTGCAAATTTACTTATACCTTTTGATATATTGTTTGCAGCATACATTGCCATCATTTCTCCACTTGCAACTATATATATCTCCTGAGCCTTGCCTTCACGTATTGGCATTGCAAAACCACCACACACAACATCTCCAAGTACATCATAGAATACATAGTCAAGATCATCTGTGTATGCACCAAGCTGTTCAAGCATGTTTATTGAAGTTATTATACCTCTTCCTGCACAGCCGACTCCAGGTTCAGGTCCCCCGGATTCAACACACTTTATTCCTCCGAATCCAGTCTTGAGTATCGAATCAAGATCTACATCTTCCCCTTCTTCCCTTAAAGTGTCCAAAACTGTCTTCTGGGCAAGTCCTCCTAAAAGAAGTCTTGTTGAATCAGCCTTAGGATCACATCCAACTACCATTATGTGTTTTCCCATCTCTGCTAATCCAGAAGTGAGATTCTGTGTTGTTGTAGACTTTCCAATTCCACCTTTTCCATAAATAGCTACTTGTCTCATTTTTCCATTCTCCTTTACTATAAAACTTTTAAATTTATGTTTATAAATTACAAGTTTAATAATTTATAACCAAATATATCACAATAATTCTGAAAGCACAATAGATTTTTTGATAAATTAATATTTAATATATCTACAAAATATCAATTCAATTAATATATATACCTACAATTATCATTTTAATAATTTGTCGATTATTTGATTATTGTATTGTTTTATCATCTTATATCTGTTCATATATTTTTCAGACTAAAAAATAACTACATATTATATAGTTATATCATTTTAGAAAATAATCAATTTTTAGTTTGTATTTTTAATAAATTTATATTAAAATCATATATAATTTATTATATATTTAAGGAGGGCACAACTATGTTTGATAAACCTGCATTAACACCTCAAGAAGTCGCAAATATGCTTAAAATATCTAAAAATACCGTATATGAACTAATAAAAAGAAGAGAATTAAGTGGTTATAAAGTTGGTAAAAAAATTCGTGTTGACTTAAAAGATGTGGAAAATTATAAGAACAGAACCCGGAATGTTTCAACTGATAATACATCATTCATAAATATACTTTCTGAACGTAGCAGCAATAAAAGGAATAACTTTATAATATGCGGTCAAGACATGCTCCTTGATATATTGTCACGTCATATAGAACTTAACTTGCCAAATACGCATATATTTCGTTCTTATGTTGGAAGTTACAGCGGACTGCTTGCCCTGTATCTTGGAAAAATACAAATGGCAACAGCCCATTTATGGGATGGAGATTCCGAACAATACAATATCCCTTTTGTAAGGAGACTGTTACCTGGCATTCCCACAATAATTATTCATCTTGCCTGTAGAATGCAGGGCTTTTATGTGTCCAAAGGCAATCCTAAAAAAATTCAAGACTGGGACGATTTTCGAAGGCCTGATATAACTATAATAAATAGAGAAAAAGGCTGTGGTACGAGAATCCTTCTTGATGAACACCTGCGCCTTAAAAATATCAACGGAAATTCTATAAAAGGATACAATCGTGAATGTTTTTCACATATGTCTGTGGCCAGCACTGTAGCCAGAGGTGGGGCTGATGTGGCAATTGGAAATGAGAAGACATGCCTTCAAGTTAAAAACATAGATTTCATACCACTTCAAAAAGAAAGATATGAACTTGTTATAAAGAAAGAAGATTTGAAACAACTTCCCTTTGAAACAATAATGGATATAATACAATCGGATAATTTCAAATCTGAATTAAAGGGAATAGGTGGCTATGATTTATCCGAAACAGGCAATATAATAGCAGAATTATAGTAATTAAAAAACACTTGAAGGGGCAAACATGTCAAATCACACCATGTTCGCCTCCAATAAGCTAAGCTTGATTTATCTTGAATTTAATATCATTGAACAAGCTTTTCTTATATATGCATCTCTTCCGTTTTGTGACAGCCATTCAACATATTTTTTATCAGAATCCATAATCTGCCCTAATGTTTTTCCTTTATATTTGCCAAATTTGATCAGAATATTTACTGTCTCGTCATCTTCAATGTCTTGTTTACTTTCCTTCTCTTCAAATTGAGATATATCCTCCATATCCTGAGTAAATATCTCAGACAAACTTGCAACTGTAAGTGTAGCGTCAACCTGCGCTCTCTTTTTAGCCATTTTAAGTATCGTATTTGCATGACTGTATATGTCATCATTTTCTATTCTATACTTTGTATATCCATAATTATCCACTCTGCTTTTTATTGAATCCGTATCTATTTCTTGAGGTAAATCAGCTTCATAAACCCATCTCCAACGATACTTATCTTCTTTTGAATTGCAGCTGCCAACACCCTCAGTTATTTTGCGACCACTCTTTCTCAGTATACATTTAATTGTATATGCGAAAACTCCCTTGCTGTAATCCGTAACTTTTTCTATTATCTCATATTCACTTGTAAGCCCCATAAGCATGAGTATTTTTTCCGCACCTGGTTTAAGAAGTGTAGGTTTCGTAACTCCTCCAATTTCTCCATAATCATGTCCATTTTTTAATGTTTTCTGAATTACAGATTGAAACTGTGCTATCTTTCCCAATGTATTTCTTATTTCTCCTATTTCCACACTGTCTAATAAATTTGGTGTTTGGTTTTCTTTATTTATCAGAACGCTGTTCATAAATTACCCTCCTTCATCTAATCCTTAAACTTTCATTTTGAATCACATCAATGCCGCTTATGCCTATCCCAATATTAACATCTTGTAAAATTAACTTCTTATCTATTTTTGGTTTCTGAAATATTTTATATTTGTCAGGTATCAAGTCAGCATCTTTTACAAATATTTGCTTTGGATTTTTTTGTATGGAAAGTGTAAAAAGCTGACTTTCTATCTTTGCTTTTCCTGAAGCCTTCATATTCTCGTAAATATAGTTTTTAAGTCCCTTTAACCTATTTTCCATAACTTTTTTCCTCTCCTGCAATCTTACGATTTCCGCTTTTATCCCATCAATATCTGAATTTATGGTTATTATAACTTTAACTATATTTTCTATCTTCAATTTAAGTTCTTCATCTATGCTGTCAAGTGCATTCTTTATTTCCTCATATGGAAATTCCTGAGCATCCAAAAGTTCCTGTATATTATTGTATCTATGACTTATCTCATATAATTTACTCAACTGCCATTTCCTCCTTGTCCACAATTCTGGAACTTTTCACTGTACCTTGATCACCTTCAATTATTTCTGTGCCCAGCACTTGTATTTCCATATTAATGCGTATAGGATATTTTTTATAGTCTTCCAAATTTCTCAAGCTTTTAAATTTTTCAAGAAAAAAATCATTAAGCTCTTTGTTGTTTATACGAATTCCAAACTCCGACTTCTCGAATATACAACCATCCGTACTATACTTCATTTTTATTTCCCCCTATTTTACAGATTAAAATAAACTATCTTATTTTAATTTTCCACGCTATTTGTTTTTTAAACTGAAAATATAAATTTTTGTTTTACAACATTTCCATATTCAATTCACTTTCACATTTACATATAAAAATAGGAAGCTTTAAATTTTTCATTCAAAGCTTCCTATCTCCGTACAAATATAAAATTATTTTAAAAATTGTAATCTGATACATTTTTTTCATTTATTATAACAATAAATTATGTAGGTTGAGTGGATTGCAGAAAGATTTGTAAATCACAAAATCATGTTATAAGAGAAAGAACCTATATACAAGCAAGTAACTTTTGAAGGAAGTTACTTGTTATTTTCTTTTTTTGTTAACTGTAGGTTTATCTATGTTAACCTTAACATCGGTTAAAACTTTATCTTTCGAAATACTGGCTTTACTTTCAAAAAACATCCTGAGCTTATCCTGTCTGTAACAAAATACCGATACAATTCCAAGACTTGCCATTGCCGTAATTGAAAGCGCTATAATGCACAAAAAGAAAAAGTTCATTCACATTACCCCCCTTTATTGTGCCAAACCTTTATTCCTGAATCCACTCATACAGTAAACGTAAAGGGAGATAACTCTATATAACACAATCCGTTACTATTTAAATACATTATATCATAATAATGGCATAATGTTAAAGATGACAAAATTGTGGATTATGAATTCTCCGCATTATATGAAACGAAAAAATAACTATATTATACGCAAAATAAGCCCTAGACCTAACTAAGGCTTATTTACAAGGAAGTTCTTAATGAAGAATGTTTTTCATTTATATGATTTCCATTTTTAACAAATATATTCGCAGTATCTTAACTAACACAAAATAGGCATTCTATATGACAAATGCCTATTTTGCAAACAAACACATTTTATAAAAAAGGTGGTCAGCTATATAAACTGACTTATGGGCTTATGGCAGTTGCACTTAAGTTTACAGTGCCCTGCAACTACAGACACCAGTTTGGTAATTACCATTACTTTTTTCATGTATGTAAAAACATTATTTTCATTTTCTCTAAGGAACTATTTCCTTAGGACACTTATAAGTATATATGGTAATTGTTACGTCTTAGTGTCATATTTATTAACTATTTGTAAAAACATCTATTAATGATCTCCATTGTATATTTTTTACATAAAAACAAGATATCTAAATTAATAGATATCTTGCTGTGCTTTACTTTTATTTAATCAAGCTGCCAGTTGAACTGTCCCTTTTTATTACCCGTGGCAATATTGCCTGATTGAACTGGAGCAACCTTATTATGGTTTCTGAGGAATCCCCATCCCTTATTATTAGTAGCCGTACAATTTTTTACTGTAACTAATCCACCATTTTGCCCTTTGTAAGTACAAGGTCCTAATTTAAATCCATTACCATCACCATTTTGACCACTGCCATTATTTGAAGCAGTACATTTAATAAACGTTATATTACTTCCTGCAGTATAAGTATCATACCCATCATCACTATTTCCTGTAGCAGAGCAATTTATAAGCGTTATATTCTTCGCTCCATTTTTTATCCCAAAGCCATCTGCATTTTCACCCTTTTTAACATTGTCAAAATTATAATCCGACTGACAATTTTCAAATGTAATATTTGAGACATCATCTTTGGCTTCTATTCCTGCAAACTGAGCCCCAGTAACTTTACAATCTTTTATTTTTACATTAGAACACTTCTGAACACTTATTCCCTGTCTTTGTGGGTTTTTTATAGTTATACCGCTTATATTAGCCTTTGCTACAATAGCTATTGTGTCTGATGGACATCCAGAAGCATCAATTACTACTCCATATGCACTCACAGGTTTAGTTACATCTACCTTTTTTGTAAGTTTATAATTACCTGCTGGAATTACTCCTCCAGCTTTTAATCTGGATGCTATATCAGTATTTGCCGCATAAACCTTTCCAAAATAACCTGCTCCTATAAATGGAACTGAAAGTATAGCAGCCAAACCAATAGCCAAAATCTTGTTTTTAATCAATGCGAATCCCTCTTTCAATTTTTAAATTTATTTATATCTTATCATAATTTACAAATTTTGTAAATTAATTTTTAAGAAATTACAAATACATCACATTAAAAAGAGGCAATAAAAAAAGAAGCTATCATCTTACTTAACAACTTCCTTGATTTTAAGATATTCTTAAAGCTCATCAAAGCTTTATTTTTCTATTATGGCGGAGAAAGAGGGATTTGAATAATAGAAATCTTACGTATATTGATACATCTTGCTTTCAAGAGATATTACAATTAAATTACTACACTTTTTACTACGTTATCAATTAATTTTGATGAATATTAATAATTATTCCCAGTATTTATATATGTATTTTTTATTTTATGTGTGGTAATGTTATTATAAAATATATAATTTAAGTGGTGAAAAATATGATAATAAATTACGAAGAAATGGATAAAAAAATTAAATCATTAATTAATACTGGGAAAATAAAAAGTGAAAGTGATTTTGATAATATGGGCATAAATGATATTGAAGCAAATTATGGACTATGCGTAAAAGATTTATTGTGTTATCGCTGCTATAAAGGTAATGAACATACTTGTAAATATAATTGTGGTTCTGATTTATCTCCTGAAGAAAAGGAAATAAAACATTTTTTTGATGTTGACTACTATAAATTACCACCTGAGGGTAGAAAAGAAGTAGATGATCGTATGAAAGAGTTAGAAACAAAGTACCTTAAATAATAAATAAAGCCCCGTTCACATTGAACGGAGCATTATTTATTTTAATTGGAATTGTGCTTTTGTATCTACGGTACCATTTGTAAATGTTACATTCAAGTTAGAGCCATTTGAATTAAACCATGAATATATTTCTGATTTAGTCCCTAGTAGACTTGTCTGCGAAGTAAGTTCCCCTTCTCCAAGAATGTTTTTTACTTGACTATAGTCCATTCCATTTTTTACTTGATTATATTTATCCATAGTTATTTTAGCATCCATACTTTTTAACATTGCTTGTGCTTTATTTGTAACTTTATCACCTTGAAATGTTACAGAGATATTACTCCCATCTGTATTTTGCCATCCATAAATTATAGTTTTTGTGTCACCTTCACCCGTAGATGAGTCTTCTTTACCTTCTCCTAATATTGCTTTTACTTTCTCATAAGTAGCACCCATTTCAATTTTTAAAAATTTGTCATAGCTATATTTCTTGTCTTCTATTTTTTGCTTAGTTGTATCCGTAGAATTTGATGTACTACTTGCAGGAGTAGTATTATCATTACCTCCACTACTTGCTATGCCAATTATTATTAATATTACTATTATTCCTATTGCTGTTAAAACTTTGTGTCTTCCAAAGAAGTTTCTTTGGTCTTTACCACAGTGAGGACATTTTTTAACACCCTTGGCAATATCAGCACCACAAGCTTTACACTTGACCAAGTTTTTATTTTCCATTATATTTCCCTCCAAATATGTATATTTTATTACATTGTAACAACTTAGTAACAGTTTGTCCATTTTTGTACAAAAAAATAAAGCTCCGACATAATATCAGAACTTTATTTTTAATTAAGTGACTACTCTTGCCATTAACACAGTGGATTATTTTATATAAATCAACGGCTTGCTTACACTATATAATATACAATGGAATTATAAAATGTTACAAAAAATAAAGCCCTAGGATTAACTAGAACTTTATTTTTAGAAAATTATAATTTAGAAAGGTTATGTTTGTTGTAAATCTTTTGCTAAAATTTATTTAGGAATAATCATTTATACTTATATTGTTTACATTTTTGTGTAGATATATTCATACAATCCTAAAAAAGTAGAACCCCGGATAAACCCCAGAGTTCTACTTAGATTGGATAGCGCTATTAAAATTAGGTTGAAGGCAAATTAATGTATTATTTTTAATTATTATATATCTTTTTGAAAATGATTGCAATTGTTGTAAAAAAATAAAGCCCCGGTCTCCCGGGGCAATAATTATTTCTGTGCAACTGTAGTAGGAACTACAGTGCTTTGTTTTGTTTATCTATTTTTCAACTGTTGCTGAGGTTATAGCCGTGTCTACAGTACTCTGTATACTAGCAATCTTTTGTTTCAGTTGTGCGTTTTCCGCATTTACAGTAACCAGATCCTGCTG
>NZ_JBZAYZ010000018.1:0-57776 GCF_058242705.1 Clostridium pabulibutyricum | reverse complement strand
TCCATCCCTGTTCTCCCTAGAAAGGAGGTGATCCAGCCGCAGGTTCTCCTACGGCTACCTTGTTACGACTTCACCCCAATCACTAACCCCACCTTCGGCCGCGTCCTCTTACGTTAGACTGCGGACTTCGGGTGTTGCCAGCTCTCATGGTGTGACGGGCGGTGTGTACAAGGCCCGGGAACGTATTCACCGCGACATTCTGATTCGCGATTACTAGCAACTCCAACTTCATGCAGGCGGGTTTCAGCCTGCAATCCGAACTGAGGGCAGTTTTCTAGTTTGGCTCCACCTCGCGGTTTCGCATCTCTCTGTTCTGCCCATTGTAGCACGTGTGTCGCCCTGGACATAAGGGGCATGATGATTTGACGTCATCCCCACCTTCCTCCGCGTTAACCGCGGCAGTCTCGTTAGAGTGCTCATCTTTACATGTTAGCAACTAACAACAAGGGTTGCGCTCGTTGCAGGACTTAACCTAACATCTCACGACACGAGCTGACGACAACCATGCACCACCTGTCTCCCTGCCCCGAAGGGCTTCGCCTGTCTCCAGGCTATGCAGGGGATGTCAAGTCCAGGTAAGGTTCTTCGCGTTGCTTCGAATTAAACCACATGCTCCGCTGCTTGTGCGGGCCCCCGTCAATTCCTTTGAGTTTTAATCTTGCGATCGTACTTCCCAGGCGGAGTACTTAATGTGTTAACTGCGGCACAGAAGGGGTCGATACCTCCTACACCTAGTACTCATCGTTTACGGCGTGGACTACCAGGGTATCTAATCCTGTTTGCTACCCACGCTTTCGTGCCTCAGCGTCAGTTACAGTCCAGAGAATCGCCTTCGCCACTGGTGTTCTTCCTAATCTCTACGCATTTCACCGCTACACTAGGAATTCCATTCTCCTCTCCTGCACTCCAGATGTCCAGTTTGAAATGCAGCCCCCGGGTTAAGCCCGGGTATTTCACATCTCACTTAAACATCCGCCTACGCACCCTTTACGCCCAGTAAATCCGGACAACGCTCGCCACCTACGTATTACCGCGGCTGCTGGCACGTAGTTAGCCGTGGCTTCCTCCTCTGGTACCGTCATTATCTTCCCAGAAGACAGAGCTTTACGATCCGAAAACCTTCATCACTCACGCGGCGTTGCTGCATCAGGCTTTCGCCCATTGTGCAATATTCCCCACTGCTGCCTCCCGTAGGAGTCTGGACCGTCTCTCAGTTCCAATGTGGCCGATCACCCTCTCAGGTCGGCTACGCATCGCTGCCTTGGTAGGCCTTTACCCCACCAACTAGCTAATGCGCCGCGGGTCCATCTCAAAGCGGATTTCTCCTTTCATCCCGGATCCATGTGAATCCAGGTCTTATGCGGTATTAATCTCCCTTTCGGGAGGCTATCCCCCTCTTTGAGGCAGGTTACCCACGTGTTACTCACCCGTCCGCCGCTAGATTGTCCCCGAAGGGACTCTCTCGCTCGACTTGCATGTGTTAGGCACGCCGCCAGCGTTCGTCCTGAGCCAGGATCAAACTCTCATATTAAAAGTTCTTTCTGCTCATTACTGTTTATTTCAAAAGAATTGCTGGTTTGTTTCTTCAAGTTTCTGCTTGCTTTTTACTCTGTTTAATTTTCAAAGATCAAACAACTCATTCATATTAGCATATTAAGTTTAATATGTCAACATAAATAATAAAGCTAATTTTGAAAACACCGAATGATAACTTACAAGTTCAAATTTCGCATGTCCTCAAAACGACAAGTGATATTGTATCATCATTATAAAATATATTTTATATCTATTTATACAAATATAGCAATTTATTTGATATTTGCTCCATAAATCTATATATTACTACATATATTTCATAACGATACACCTGGATTAGTTATCTATTATTTTATGATGAATTCCCAATAATATAAGAAAGTCCATGATAAATATCATGGACTTTTGGTGGAGATAAAGAGACTCGAACTCTTGACCCTCTGCGTGCAAGGCAGATGCTCTCCCAACTGAGCTATACCCCCATATGGTGGACCTTCAGGGACTCGAACCCCAGACCTACCGGTTATGAGCCGGTTGCTCTAACCAACTGAGCTAAAGATCCTCGTTTAAATTTTCCAAGCTCCTCAAAAGGCACTCTTGGCTGACTACATTTTTATATTATACGTGCTTTTTTTATAACTGTCAACACTTTTTTCACTCTCGAAAGACATTCCACGAAAGACTTTTTCGAGAGTGAAAAGATGTATTATAAAATTAATTACAATGCTCTAACAATTTCCTTAAACTTATTTCCACGTATCTCAAAATTATCAAACATGTCAAAGCTTGCACATGCAGGTGAAAGAGTTACAATATCACCACTTTTTGCTATATCACGTGCTTTAAGCACAGCTTCCTCAAGCGAATTGGCAATAACCATGGGTACTTTGACATTATTCAATGAACTTAACTTGTCAAAAGCAGCTTTTATTTTGTCTTTAGTCGCCCCGAGTAAAATCAAAGTCTTTATTTTAGAATATCCTTCCTGTGCGAGAACATCAAAAGGTATCTTCTTATCATACCCTCCTGCTATGAGTATGACTGGTTTTTCAAATGCATCAAGTCCTGCCAGTGTTCTAGTTGGACTCGATGCTATAGAGTCATTGTAATACTTAACATCATCTATAACCCTTACAAGCTCGCATCTATGTTCCACACCTTCAAATCCAACAGCTACCTTCTTCATATTTTCAATACTTACATCATCACATACAGCACAAAAAGCAGTCAGTAAATTGGCTACATTATGAATTCCCATAAGCTTTATATCATTTCTTTTACAAACCGCCTTACCATTTATAAAAAGTGTATCTCCACCTAGACATCCGCCAAAAGAAAGCTTTTCTTTCACACTGAATTGCCTTACCCTTCCATTAGCTTCTCCTGCCATATTATCAGTACACTCATTGTCTCTATTGAGCACTACTATATCCTGCTCTTCCTGATATTTGAAGATGTTTTTTTTAGCATCTATATACTCTTCCATATCCTTGTGAATGTCAAGATGATTTGGACTAATATTTGTAACTACCGCTACTTCTGGAGAAACCCGCATAGTCATAAGCTGAAAACTTGAAAGTTCAAGAACGACCTTGTCTTCCTGTGAAATGTTTTCTATCTCTGCAAATAATGGTGCGCCGATATTCCCTCCAACCCAGCTCTTATACCCTTCTTCTTTGAGCATATTATATATCAGGGTTGTTGTAGTTGTCTTTCCGTCACTTCCCGTAACTCCAAATATTTTAGCAGGGCAATATTTAACAAACTCCTCCATTTCAGATGTAATATATGCACCACTTTCTTTTGCTTTCAAAAGAGCAGGACTGTCTATTCTCATAGACGGAGTTTTGAATATTACATCAAAACCATTTAATTTATCCAAATATTTTTCGCCAAGTACAAGTTTTACACCCTTATCTCTCAATATATTTGCAATATCTCCCAGCGTGCTCTCATCTTTCCTGTCAAAAGCACTTACATTTGCACCCAACTTCAACAAAAAATCAATTAATGGTCTATTGCTTACTCCTATACCTACAACCGCAGTATTTTTATTTTTTATAAACTTTTTAAATTCACTAAAATTCTTTTTCATAGAAACCTCCACAACAAACTGCACATATAATATTCATATCAATTAATTATAGCACTTATATCAATTCATATTTAGTCAATTTAATATTTTTTTGTTCATGCTATTGAAAAATAATATTACTATATGCTATACTAAAATTGTGCCGTAAGGAAACATTAATATAATTCCCCAAGTTTTAATTAAACATATAACATATCCCCATGATTAAACCCTATTTACCGAATGCTAGGCATTCGGTAAATTTTTTGGTTAATTTATTATTTAAAATTGTGTCTTCTCTTTTAAGAAACCAGCAAGTTCATCAACTTTTATTCTGAATTGGTTCATCGTATCCCTGTCTCTTATAGTTACAGAATTATCTTCAAGTGTATCAAAATCAACTGTTATACAATATGGAGTACCTATTTCGTCTTCTCTTCTGTACCTTTTTCCAATACTTCCAGCTTCATCATAATCTATGTTAAATTGACTTCTCAAGGAATCATATATTTCAACAGATTTATCTGTAAGCTTTTTAGTAAGAGGAAGTACTGCTGCCTTAAATGGTGCTATAGCCGGATTAAAGTGCATAACTGTTCTGACCTCGCCTCCATCTAGTTCTTCTTCATCATAGGCATCTACAAGGAATGCAAGTACTGCCCTGTCGGCTCCAACTGATGGTTCAATACAATATGGTACATATTTCTCATGAGTGGTTGGATCCAAATAGCTCATATCTTTTCCTGAATGTTCCTGATGCTGCTTTAAATCATAGTCTGTTCTGTCTGCTATGCCCCAAAGTTCACCCCATCCAAATGGAAATTGATATTCTATGTCGGATGTGGCACTGCTGTAATGTGAAAGTTCTTCCTTGTCGTGATCCCTGAATCTCAAGTTATCTTCTTTTAATCCCAACTTTATAAGAAAACTCCAGCAATAGTCCTTCCAATATTTATGCCACTCTAAATCCGTACCTGGCTTACAAAAAAATTCAAGCTCCATTTGTTCAAATTCCCTGGTTCTAAAAGTAAAATTTCCCGGCGTTATTTCATTCCTGAATGATTTTCCTATCTGGGCTATCCCGAAAGGTATTTTTTTTCTACTTGTTCTTTGTACATTTCTAAAGTTTACAAATATTCCCTGAGCCGTTTCAGGTCTTAAATAAATTTCTGATTTAGTATCTTCTGTAACTCCCTGATACGTTTTAAACATTAAATTAAATTGTCTTATATCCGTAAAATTGCTTTTTCCACAGTTAGGACATACTATGCCATTATCCTTTATGTATTTCTCGAGCTTTTCATTGCCCCATCCATCTGCGCTTGCCTTTTCTACTCCTTTTGATACCATGTCTTCTTCAACAAGTTTATCAGCTCTAAATCTTGACTTGCAATCTTTGCAGTCCATAAGTGGATCCGAAAAATTCCCAACATGTCCGGAAGCTACCCATACCTCATTGTTCATGAGTATGGCACAATCTATACCAACATTGTACTTGCTTTCATGGACAAACTTCTGCCACCACGCCTTCTTTACATTGTTTTTAAGTTCAATCCCTACAGGCCCATAATCCCAGGTATTTGCAAGTCCTCCATATATATCTGAGCCAGGATATACAAATCCTCTGTTCTTTGCAAGTGCAACAACTTTTTCCATACTTATCTTACTCATATTTTTTATCTCCTTCTATATTTATTTTTAGAAATTATCGACATCTTTTAGTCAATAAAAAAAGAGCATATTAAAGGGACGGATTTTATCCGCGGTTCCACCCTTCTTAGCATATGCTCAACTTTGACTATCATGGTTCAAAAGTTCCCTTCATAATTCCATCCAGCCATTTCCCACCATATACGGCCTCTCTTTTGGATTTGGAACTATTACTATTCTTTATCATAACCTTAATATTAAATTTAAAAAAACTCGAATATTAAAGCGGCTTCATAGTAGGGAACAATATAACATCCCTTATTGAAGATGAATTCGTAAGGAACATTATAAGTCTGTCTACTCCTATTCCAAGTCCGCCAGTTGGAGGCATTCCAATTTCAAGAGCATTTATAAAATCTTCATCCATCATATATGCCTCATCATCACCAAGTTCTCTCTCTTTAAGCTGCTGCATGAATCTATCTCTCTGAACTATAGGATCATTCAACTCAGAATATGCATTACATATTTCTCTTCCATAAATAAATCCTTCAAATCTTTCAGTAAAGGCATCATTTCCCCTCTTTTTCTTTGTAAGAGGTGATACTTCAACAGGATAGTCCACTACGAAAGTCGGCTGTATGAATTTTTCTTCGCAGAATTCTTCAAAAAGCATATCAAGTATATAACCTTTTGTACAATCTTTTAACTCTTTCTTAAGTTTTATCTCTTTTTGTCTAGCTATATCCTGAGCCTCTTCATCTGTTTTTATTTCATTGAAATCTATTCCTGTAAATTTCTTCACGGCATCTACCATGGTAATTCTATTCCAAGGTGGTTTGAAATCTATCTCTGTATCTTCATAAACTACAGTTGTAGTTCCAAGTACCTTTTCACATATATATGCAACCATGTTTTCTGTAATTTCCATCATGTCATTATAATCTGCAAAAGCTTCATAAAGTTCCATTGAAGTAAATTCAGGGTTATGTCTTACATCCATTCCTTCATTTCTAAAGTTTTTACCTATTTCATAAACTTTTTCAAATCCACCTACAACAAGTCTTTTTAAATACAACTCAGTTGCAATTCTAAGATACATATCCATATCAAGAGAATTATGGTGTGTTATAAATGGCTTTGCTGCAGCTCCTCCAGCTATTGGAGACAATACAGGTGTTTCAACTTCAATAAAATTCCTATTATCTAAGAACTCTCTCATGCTTTTAATTATAGCGGTTCTCTTTAAAAATGTTTCTCTGACATTTTGATTTATTATTAAGTCTACATACCTCTGTCTGTATTTCAAATCAGGATCTTTAAGTCCATGCCACTTTTCAGGCAAAGGTCTAAGCGACTTGCATACAAGTTTAAAATCTTCAATACGTATTGTAATTTCTTCAGTTCTTGTTTTGAATACTTTACCTGTTACAGATAGTATGTCCCCTATATCATAGGTCTTGTATTCCTTTAGCTTTTCTTCTCCTACATCATCTATTTTTATATACAGCTGAATCTTACCATATCTGTCATTTAAATCTGAAAATCCGGCTTTTCCATGAACTCGCTTTGACATAAGTCTTCCTGCAATAGTTACAGTTTTATCTTCAAGCTCTTCATAGTTATCTTTTACCTGGCTTGATGTATGAGTCCTGTCAACTTTGTATACTTCAAAAGGATCATTACCATCTGACTTTAGCTGGGCAAATTTATCTAATCTCTCTTCTATAAGTGCATTAAACTTTTTCTCTTGTTTATTAAAATTATCCTTATCCTTTGTCATTAAATTCTGCCCTCCAATTATTTTCTTATACTGACTATTTCATATTTGCTAATTCCATCAGGAATTAACACTTCAACCGTGTCACCAACTTTTTTGCCCATGAGACTCCTGCCTACAGGTGATTCATTTGATATTCTATTGTTCATTGGATCCGCTTCAAGTGATCCCACTATATTGTATTCGACTTCTTCGTTGAAATCATAGTCCTTGATTTTAACGATGGATCCAACACTTACTATATCCGACGATATTTCATCCTCATCTACTATAGTAACATTTTTAAGTATATTTTCAAGTTGCACTATTCTGCCTTCAGTAAAGGCCTGCTCATTTTTGGCATCATCGTATTCTGAATTTTCGCTTAAATCTCCGAAAGAAAGTGCAGACTTTATTTTTTCCTTTATTTCTCTTCTCTTAACCGTTCTCAGAAATTCCAGTTCATCCTCAAGTTTTCTTACTCCTTCATACGTCATTACATGTCTATTCATTCATATTCTCCCCTTTAAACTATTTAATAAAACTCATATCCCTATAGTTTTATAAAAATACCCAAACAATTATTTAAGTTATTATAAGACAGGTACATTTTATTGTCAACTACTTGAAAAACATATCATGGCAAGCACATTTCCCCAAATCACTCACAATAATATATTATTTTCAAAGTTTAATTAACATACCTCTTATGAAAAAGAATTTTTATATTTATAAAGAATATCAAAAACTTCTCCGGCATCTCTTTCACAATTTACTTTATCTTTTACATCTTTGCTGTTTTGCATTCCTTTCAGATACCAACCCAAATGTTTTCTCATTTCAAGAACTGCCTTCAATTCTCCCTTGTATGCAATAGCTCTCCTATAATGTTCAAGGCACATGTCTATTTTTTCAATATTATTGGGGCAGAAGACTTCTTCCCCATGTAATTTCTGGCGTATTTGTTTAAATATCCATGGATTCCCGAATGACCCTCTTCCAATCATTACTCCATCACATCCTGAAGTTCTAAGCCTGAATTCCGCATCCTCAGCTGAAATTATATCTCCATTTCCTATAACGGGTATTGACAGCTGCTCTTTTACCTCTTTTATTAAACTCCAGTCTGCATTTCCCGTATACATCTGTTTGCTTGTCCTTCCATGTACTGTTATTGCATCAGCACCTGCCTGCTCCATTCTCTTTGCAAAGTCAAGCACATTTACATTTTCAGAATCAAAACCAGTCCTCATCTTTACAGTAACAGGTTTTGCTGACACTCTTTTTACACTTTTAACTATGTCTTCTGCAAGCCCAGGATTTTTCATAAGCGCGGAGCCATCACCATTTTTTATTATTTTAGGTGCGGGACATCCCATGTTTATATCTACAATACATATATTATCTTCATCATTAAAGGAGTCACATGCTTCCGACATTATATACGGATCATTGCCAAATATCTGAACTGCAGTAGGTGCTTCAATTTCAGATATTACAAACATATCTCTGGTTTTCTGGCTTCCATGAAAAAGTGCCTTTGAACTTATCATCTCAGTACAGGCCAAACCACATCCCTGTTCCCTGCACAGTTCTCTGAAAGCAATATCAGTAACCCCTGCCATAGGAGCTAAAAGTACATTGTTTTTCATCTTGAAGGATCCTATTTGCATTTTAATACATGCTCCTTATTTTTGTAGTATATTATCCTAAGCCCAGTAAGTGTTAATATAGGATCTACCATATCTATATAATCCGATTCAGCATTTATAAGCTTTGCAAGTCCTCCAGTCGCGACAACAAATGGTTCTTTTTCCCCTGCACTGATCATTTCATTTTTCATCTTTTTTATTATGTATTCAACTTGCCCGACATATCCATATATTATACCTGCCTGTATACTCGTAACCGTGTTTTTACATATTATATTTTGGGGTTTCACAAGCTCAACTCTTGGTAATTTTGCCGCCCTTTCGAACAACGCATCTGATGATATTTGAACCCCCGGGCAAATTGTTCCGCCAAGATAATCTCCTCCTGCAGTAAGTGCACAGAACGTAGTAGCTGTTCCAAAATCTATTATAATTGAAGCTCTCTTATATATTTCATGTGCCGCTACTGCATTTACTATTCTATCAGCTCCAACTTCCCTAGGATTATCATACTTTACATTTATTCCAGTCTTTACTCCAGGTCCCACTACAATAGGTGCAATTTTAAAATATTTCATTATCATATGTTCCAAAGAATACATAATATTTGGAACTACAGAAGAAATTATGGCGCCCTTAATATCCGACGGATTTAAATCGTTCTTTATAAATAATTGAATGGCTTGAATACCATATTCATCAGCAGTCCTCTTAGAATCAGTAGACAATCTCCACACAGATACCAAATCATCATTATCATAAATACCTACCACAATGTTAGTATTTCCCACATCCAAAACCAAAATCATAAAGCCAACACCGCCTTTAGAAAACTAATAGAATATTTTTAAATTGAAGTTACATAATTAAAGAGCAGCTCTAAGGCTGCTCCAATTTACAAGACTCTGTTAATTAATATCTTAATTGTATCAATAAAATATTATTTGTCAAGAGCTGCAATATTTGCATTATAAAATATAATAATAAGATAATTTACCTAGGAATATGTTAAAATTTTAGCTATTTTCTGTTGGTTTTTTCCATAAAATCATCTGAATTTACTATATATCTTATATGAGAACCTCTTCCTATGATATCATTGCCATCACTAGCCTCAACATCAAAAAACAACTTCTTTCTGTCGACTTTTGTGAGAGTTGCAGTACATTTTATATTTGCTCCAACCGGTGATGATTTAACATGTTTTACATTCATCTCTATACCAACTGTAGTATAACCTTCTGGAAGTGCTTTTATGACGGAGCTTTTAGCTGCATTCTCCATAAGCGCTATCATTGCCGGAGTTGCAAATACTTTCAAATCTCCAGATCCCATTTTTACTGCAGTATTGTTGTCCGTAACCTTGATTTCACTAGTGAACTGACATCCTTGTTTTAAATCAAATTCCATTAAAAATTTCACTTCCCTCTACTAAAATATTATTCATTGTAATCTTAAGTATAAAAGTATGTTAAAAATTAAATTTTTAACATACTTTTATACTACTAAAAATCAAGTAACTTTTCAAGTAAAAAAATATTAAAAGTCCCACTTACAAGCATGTGCCTTCAGTGAAACTTTTAATATCTTTAAGCTTCGTTAAATATTCTCAGAAAATCATCTGCATCCACTTTTTCTTTTTCTATAAGTTCTTTTGCCACAGCATGAAGTTTACCAATATTCTCCGTCAAAATCTTCTGGGCTTTCTTATAACTGTCATCAATAAGCTTTCTTATTTCCTTGTCTATTTCAAATGCAACTTCTTCACTGAAATTACGTCCTTTTCCAAGGTCTCTTCCAAGAAATACTTCATCATGTCCAGATCCAAAAGCTATTGGACCAAGATCACTCATTCCATAATCCATTACCATTTTTTTTGCTATTGTAGTAGCTCTTTCAATGTCATTTTTTGCTCCTGTACTTATGTCTCCGATTATAAGCTTTTCAGCTACCCTTCCACCAAGAAGGCCTACAATTTCCTCCTCAAGTTTTGTTCTTGACATATAGGAAGTGTCCTTCTCAGGCAAATGCATTGTATAACCTCCAGCCATTCCTCTAGGAATTATACTTATTTCGTGAACTGGATCTGCCGTTGGTAAAAGCTGCATTACAACTGCATGGCCGGCTTCATGATATGCCGTTAATTTTTTGTCTTCATCATCTATTACCCTACTCCTCTTTTCAGGTCCAGCAACAACTCTCGTAACTGCTTCTTCAAGATCATCCATTTCAATCTGAGCTTTGTTTTTCCTAACTGCAAGAAGTGCAGATTCATTCATTAAGTTTTCAAGATCAGCTCCTGTAAATCCAGGTGTTCTCTTCGCCAGAATGTCAAGTTTGACTTCATCTGCCAAATGCTTATTTCTCGAGTGAACTTTAAGTATTTCTTCTCTTCCCTTCACATCAGGTGCACCAACTAGTATACGCCTGTCAAACCTTCCAGGTCTTAAAAGTGCAGGGTCAAGTATGTCAGGTCTATTTGTAGCCGCAATCATAATTATTCCCTGATTTTGACCAAATCCATCCATTTCAACAAGAAGTTGATTCAATGTTTGCTCTCTTTCATCATGTCCTCCGCCAAGTCCTGCACCTCTCTGTCTTCCAACAGCATCTATTTCATCTATAAATACTATGCATGGTGAATTCTTCTTGGCCTGTTCAAACAAATCCCTGACTCTAGAAGCTCCCACTCCAACAAACATTTCTACAAAATCTGAACCTGATATACTGAAAAATGGTACTCCAGCCTCACCTGATATTGCCTTTGCAAGTAATGTTTTACCTGTACCCGGAGGTCCTACAAGCAATACACCTTTCGGTATCCTTGCTCCCATTTCTATGTATCTCTTAGGTTGTTTCAAGAAATCAACAATCTCTGCAAGCTCCTGTTTTTCCTCATCAGCCCCGGCAACATCATTAAATGTAATTTTCTGCTTGTCAGGTGTGGCCATTTTAGCACGACTCTTTCCAAAATTCATAACGCCGCGATTTCCTCCACCACCTTGGGACTGCTGCATAAACATAAACCAAACCGCCACTAAAACCAATATCAACAATACAGTAGGCAAATACTGAACCCACATAGGGATTGTAGCCGGCTTTACATATGTCTCCTGAACCTGACCATCTTTAGGATGCTGTCCGATAAATTGAAACAACCTCTCCGATGGAACTACTGTTTCATACTGAGTACCGTTCTTCAGGCTTCCCTGTATCGTCATTTTGTCTTCCCTAAGTTGAAAACTTTTTACATTATTGCTCAACCAGTATTTTTGAAAATCATTAAAACTTATAGCTGTTGAACTTTCATTTGTCCTTACAAGCAGTAACGCTGCCAGAATTACAAATATAATAATTACTGCCCAGGCCGTTGCATTTGAAAATTTTTTCATTAAAGGCCCCCCTCTCTTTGCAGTTTTATACTGTAAAATTGTATCATATGAAAATTTCCTTTACAATAAATTTTGACGTCATTTATAAATTTCCTCCTTTAATATACCCACATATGGAAAATTTCTATATTTTTCTGCATAGTCAAGTCCAAACCCAACTAAAAAATAATCAGGCACCTCAAAACCTATATACTTGGCATTGATTTTTACTTTCCTAGCCTCTTGTTTGTTTAATAGGCAAGCTATTTCTATACTTTTTGCCTTTCTTCCTTTTAAATAATCAACCAGATACGAAAGTGTAGTCCCTGAATCTATTATGTCTTCCACAAGTAATATATGTTTATTTTCAACTTCAAAATCAAGATCCTTCAATATCCTTACCACACCACTGCTTTCGCTTGAATTTCCATAGCTCGAAACAGCCATAAAATCCATAGTACACGGTATAGTTATTCTTCTAAGCAAATCTGCCATAAAAGGAACGGACCCTTTAAGTATTCCAACAAGCATAAGTTCTTTACCCTGGTAATCCCTACTTATTCTCATGCCAAGTTCACAGACTTTCTTTTCAATATCCTCCTTGCTAATGAGTATTTCCTTAATATCGTCGCTCATATTATGCATTTATAGTTCCTCTCTTTCAAAGCTTATTGCTAAAATATTTTTAGTATTCCTATCAACTTTAAAATCATCACTTATTCTATATCCAACTACCCAACCTATATCTTCTCCAAAACATATGAGCGGAATATTTTCCCTTTCACTTCTAGGTATTTTCAAATCCATAAAAAAGTCTTTAAGTTTTCTTTTCCCACTCATTCCAAGTGGTATAAACTTATCTCCTTTTTGCCTGTTTCTGATTGTTATACTTCCCTTTAATTTATCAAAATCAAAAAATTGTACAAACTTGTTATTTGTTCTACTGCATTTGCTTGTTTTTTTAATTTTTATGTTTAACTTTAATTTTTCGATATTATTTGTTCCAAAATCAAGTGCATAACTGTATTTACCCGATTTGTCAACGCTGTTATTTTTCTTCACAATTATATTTCCATACTGACTTAAAACTATTATATTATTTGGAAGCATTAACCGTTTTCCAGTTGAATGATTTTGCATTTGAATTATATCAACAATATGGACTTTTTCAAAATTCTTCAATGTTCCACATACTCTATGCAAAGCCATTCTCAAAATCCTTGATATTATTGATTTTTCCTCTAAAAATGCCTCCTTAGATATTATAACCTTTTCTGGCGTTATATCACAATATTTTTTAAATTTTTCTTTAGAAATGCTATTCAGGCAGCTGTTATCTGCCATTATTGTACTGGATAACCTATTTAAACTGCCTATAATGTCTTTATTGAAGTTTTTCTCCATATATGGTATAAGTTTAAGCCTTATTTTATTTCTAGAATATATCTGTTCAAAATTTGTTTTATCTATTCTCGGACACAAATCATTTTCAATACAATACTTCTCAATCTGTTTTCTTGTTACATTAATAAGAGGCCTTACAAATATGCCATCCCTTACAGCCTTTATTCCAGTCAATCCTTCAAGCCCAGTACCTCTCATGATTCTCATAAGCATTGTTTCTGCCTGATCATTTGCATTATGCGCAACAGCTATTTTCTGGGCAATAAACTCACATTTTAGTTTTTCAAAAAATTCATATCGTACTTTTCTCCCTGCAGTTTCACAAGATAAATTATATACTGCTGCCACCTTATTTATGTCTACCTTAATGCTTCTGAATACTACATTTATCTTTTTACAAAAGTTCTCCACAAACTTCTCATCTTCGTCAGATTCCTGGCCTCTCAAGCCATGATTTACATGAGCGACATACAGAGAAATTCCCAATTTGTCTTTAAGGCTGCACAATACATGGAGCATACAAAGTGAATCCGGCCCTCCCGAAACTGCCAATATTACCTTATCACCCTTATTAAACATCTTATTCTTATTTATGGTTTCAAGTACCGTTTCTATCAAGCTAAACACTTCCCGTAACAATTTATCTATAAATAATATTTATATTATAGCATACATGTATGATATTTGTAGGTAAACAAACTCCGTTGGATACTATTTACGGGACAACTAATAGATATTGTATATTTTCTCCACTATTACAGTCATGTCATCTTTTATCTTTTTGTCTGACAGTTCAACCGCCTTGTTTATGATAGCCTCACTCATTTTCTTAGGATCGCTGCATTTAAGCTCTTTCAAAAATTCTACAATCCATTCATAATTGCCAGCTTCCTCAGGTTTATAATCCACAACACCATCACTTACCATTATTATAAAATCTCCGTTTAAAATTCTCTTGTTTACTATCTCCACATCAGGCTTATCCAATATACCTATTGGCAGGGTTTTTGATTTTATAACATCAACATCATTTCCTCTTTTTATAAAGCTGGCTACAGCTCCTACTTTAACAAAATCTATATGACCTTCATACAAATCTATACTGCTCAAGTCGAGTGTGGAAAACTTTTCGTCCTCATTAAACTTAATACTCATTATTGAATTTACAGTATTTATGGCTGTGAGCTTGCTAAAGCCTGCTTCCGCAAACTTTTTTATAAGTTCCACCGTTGCACTGCTCTCTCTGCTCGCCTGAGGTCCAAAGCCCATTCCATCACTTATTATTGTCATATAACTTCCATCACTCAGATTTCCATAAGTAAAACTGTCACCATTATATTTTTCTCCTTCTCTGCATAATCTGTTTGCATACGCCGCCACGTGATATTTTGGAGTTTCTTCAAATGTTATGCTGCAGTCCTGTGTCTCCTTATCAACTTTACAGCCTTCTTCGCTGACACACATAAGCTTTCCTGTTGCCTTGTTGATCAGTGGCAGAACCTCCTTTATACACTTTTGTTCGCCTCCGCAGGCTTCCATAAGCATCTTTATAACAATATGGCCATTTTTATCATTAAAGCAAAACACATCACGATAATCAATCTTATACTTTGAGAGAATTCTTCTCAACTTGTTTTCTATAGTTGAATTAAACTTTATATCAATATTAAATTCAGTTACTATTTCATAAACTGATTTTGACATATTCCCTATTTGCCCTGCAAGAAGTCCTCTGCACTCGCTGAGTCTTTTTCTCCACATTTCATTTATAATATAATTGTTTACAATTTCCTGTGTATTATCCATAAGCATAGTCCTTTTTATACATTTTCTTTCAAGATCCTTAGGCATTTCCTTTTTATTTTCCTGATAATTCTGTATAATTTCTGAAAACATACTGTAGGTGTTATAACTTTCTCTCCTCCAACAGAGCATCTTCATAGAACAATTGCTGCATACCCTTCCTGCAAGGTTTTCAACTAATGCACTGCTCTTATTTTTCATTTCCAGCGTGTCATTATCAGCAAGTTTTTTTAGCACAAAGGACATCTTATCCAATACATCCCCGAAATTTTCGAGTTTTTCAACAAGTACAGATTTAATTTTTTCAGCATAGTTTTCTTTCTGACATTCCCTTTTCCTTTCCCAGTCAAGCTCATCTTCCATATCTGTATATATTTTTTTGGGTATAATCATAAACAGCGCACAGCTTATAAATATTTCTGGAATTCTAAACTGCATTCCTATATTGGAATATAATTTTAATATCATGAATACAACCATATATGAACATGCGCTCATAATTTTACCTGTTTCTCTAAAAACTCCAGATATAAGTCCGCAAAGTCCGTAAACTGCAATATATACAACCATGTTATTTGATGTAATCCCAACTATGGCACCCATGGCAACACCTGATGCGGCACCATAAGAACTTCCCTTGACATATCCAAATACAAGGACAAAAGTAAGCGCAATTATATTTCTAAATGAAACTCCATAAATGACAATTCCCCATGTTCCTGATACTATAAACGAAATCGTAACTGCCATACTTATGATTTCTTCGCTATTGTACAGATGACTTGTCTTTAATTCTTTAAAGCATATTATAGAGTAATCAATAATAAAATATAATGGGAAGATACATAAAGTTTCAAAGGAAGCATTAAAAATGGCCACTGTAAGAGAAAATTTAGCTATAAGCATTTTATAGAACAATATTTCTCCAAATATTGTTACAAAAAATACCGTCAGCTTTTTAAGTTTATCAATATTTCTCAATATACTGCTTGAAATTAAAATAGATACGCTTAATATGCAATACATTGGAATATATATCATATTGCCATACATGGACACATATCCTAAAATAGTTCCCGCTGCTACTAAAAATGTAATCTTCCTTTTTTCAGATACCGAAACTGCAGTAAGAAAAGCTATCCCAAAAGGAGCCATTAGATTCACCATCATAACTCTTCCAACTAAAAATGAAGATAGAAAGTAAAATATAAGTTTCAAAATTCCAGGTAATTTTTCAATCTTGCTTTTATTCTGTTCACCTTTAAGTTTTTCCGACCTTTCATAAGGTAATATTTCAACCCCATACTGCATATACACCACCCGCCTTATAAAATAACTGCCTATATTATATCAATAGTTGTTGGAAATATATGTCATATAGTGATATCTGTAATTATTTTTTTTAGGACATTTATTTCTAACTTTTTTTGTAATTTTTAATTTAGACAATTATATTTATAAAAGTAGTTATAAACATTTTTATATGTCGTATATTATATACTTATAATCCATATGCAAGTTATCAACATATCCATGTAATATTTATCCACAATGTGACTTGTTTTATTATAAAATTGTCAATAACTTTTGACAGTAAAAAACTGTACTCCTAAAAGTACAGCTAAATATTAAAAAAAGATCCATTTCTGGATCACAACATTTCCCATATAATAAACTGGTTGCGGGGACAGGACTTGAACCTATGACCTTCGGGTTATGAGCCCGACGAGCTACCAACTGCTCCACCCCGCGATATATAATTTTGCAATCATCAAAGATAAAAACATGGTAGCGGAAATAGGAATTGAACCTACGACACTTCGGGTATGAACCGAATGCTCTAGCCATCTGAGCTATTCCGCCACAGTATATTTCTTGGTTGCGGGGACAGGACTTGAACCTATGACCTTCGGGTTATGAGCCCGACGAGCTACCAACTGCTCCACCCCGCGATATATGGTGCTGAAGACCGGAATCGAACCGGTACGGGTTTTAAAGCCCGCAGGATTTTAAGTCCTGTGCGTCTGCCAGTTCCGCCACTCCAGCATCTTTTCATTGCTCAACTCAGCAACATAAGTTATTATATATTATAACCATCATACTTGTCAACTATTTTATTAATATTTTCTTTAAATATAATAAAGAGGCTTAAATAGCCTCTTAAAATCAAGAATTAATAATTTGAAGACTTTTTATATCCCCTGCCTTTAGAATCCTGATGTTTTTTAATATCTTGAAATCTTTCTTCACTATCTTTCAGGAATTTCGATAATCTATCCTCAAAATTTCCCTGTCCTTGTTTCTCCTGATTTTTCTGCCAATCTATTTCTACAGGCCTAGAACTTTTCTTTTTTGGACTTGCCTGTTTTATAGATAAACTTATTTTACCATTGTCATCAATAGAAATTACCTTCACATTTACTTTATCTTTCTCCTTAAGATAATCTCTTATATTTTTTACATAAGTGTCGGATATTTCAGATATGTGCACCAATCCAGTTTTACCATCAACTTCAACAAAGGCTCCAAAATTGGTTATATTAACTACTGTACCTTCTAGTATGCTTCCTGCCTTTAAGGTCATATTAAAAAGACTCCTCCTTAAAAATAATATATAAAATAAAATTTATAAACTAAGTATTAATTTTTAACATTTATTACAGGAGTTTCGCCTTGCTTAATAAAACCTAACTTCTCTCTTGCCAATTTTTCTATATACATGTCAGATGTAGACATTTTAACCTCATCCTGTAATTTGGTATTTTTTTCTTTTACTGTTTGCTCTTCAGCATATTTGTTACTTATCTGCTTTTTTATATTTGTCATGGTTATCTGCTGTTCTACAAATATATAGACTACATATAAAATCAATACTAAAACAATTATATTTTTAGCTTTAATCTTAACCTTTTTCATATTATCAATTCCCCTAATATAATAATCTACACATTCATAATTTTATATTCATTATAAATTACAGCATATAATTATATTGTAATTTGATTTCTAATTTTATTCAAGTTATTTTTTGTAACTTTTATTATTTTTTGATTTCAAACAATATATAATAATCTCAAAAGGGTAAAGAACAAAGTTGATTATTATTCTTAAACCCTTAACTATTACACCTAAAACTTTTTCTTCAAGCCCAATCAATTCACTGCTGGCAAATTTAAAATATAAAAATATACCTGTAATTATCAACAAATATACATACATATCAGTGTATGCATGATTTGCATAGAGCAGGAATAAAAAAACACTGATTCCTGCAAAGGTCCAAAAAAGCATGTCTTCTATAAACACTACAACTCTATTTATATTCGCAAAACCCCTTATAACCCTGTAAAAATCAAACAATACTCCTGTAATGATGCCCGCAGTTAAACTAAATATAACTAATCTTATTTGAGTACTTATCGACATGATCATATATATCACCCTAACCCATATAGCTATTTAAACATTTTTGAAATTATATTGTGCTTTCTTTTCTTTTTCTGGTTATTTGTATATATACATGAATTTATATTTCCAATAATTATTACCTGTCCATTTTGAACATCCAACTTATTCATCTTTAGTGAAGTGCCTTTTATGTCAAGTGTTCCAAGATTAGTATTCAAATTTATCTGATCTTCATTGAAGCTTATTACTTCTATAATACCTGTTACAATTAATTTTTTTCTATTTTCAAGACTCAAAGAGCTCTTTTTGTCTTCCATATTAATTTCTTTCTTTTCCATAAAACATCCCTCCACTTATAAATAAATATATGTAGAGGGATTATTATTTATTACTTATTATCTACATTAGGAAGTATTTCATACATATTTTGGGCATCCTGCTTGACTACATGCTGCTTTACATTTAATATTCTGGCCATAAGTGTACTCTTGGCATATCTTATTTCTATAATGTCACCTTCATTTACTTCCGTGCTTGGCTTGGCAACCTTTCCGTTTATTGTTACTCTCCCACCTTCACAAGCTTCTTTTGCAACAGTTCTCCTCTTTATTATTCTAGATACTTTAAGGTACTTATCCAATCTCATAAAATAACCCTCCCAAATATAACAAAAAACCTAGATTTTCACCCAGGTTCTTTGAAAAGCTTATGTTATTTATTTACCTTATCTTTGAATTCTTTACCAGCTTTAAATACTGGTACAGTTGATTCTGGTATGTTTATTTCTTCTTTTGTTCTTGGATTTCTTCCAACTCGTGCAGCTCTCTTTCTTGTTTCAAATGTACCAAATCCAACCAGCTGTACTTTATCTCCCTGCTCAAGTGTTTCTTCAACACTCTGTATAAAACCTTTTAAAGCTGCTTCTGCATCCTTTTTAGTCAAACTTGATTTTTCTGATATGCTTGCAATTAATTCTGATTTGTTCACCTTTTTTACCTCCTCAATAATTGGTATGCTTATACGTTAGCATATTCTTCATCTGTTTAAAAAATCCTTCTTTTTGCATATAAAAGCTAAATTCCCTTACTCTTAGATTCCTCCCAAAATTTGTTCATTTGATCTATTGTCATATTTTGAATACTTGTGTTGTTACATTTAGCTTTATTTTCTATATATGCAAATCGTTTTATAAATTTCTCTATAGTATAATTTAATGCAAATTCAGGGTTGATGTCAAGGAATCTAGCAACATTTACTACAGCAAATATCAAATCTCCTACTTCACCTACTATTTTTGCCCTTTGTTTGCTATTATATACACTTTTTAATTCGTAATATTCTTCAATTACTTTACTCAATGCATCTTCTTTATTGTCAAAATCAAAACCTATCCTCGCTGCTTTTCTCTGAACTTTATCCGCACGCATCAAAGCCGGCAATGTTTTCGCCACATGCTTAAGTTCATCGGTGTATGTTTTTAAACCCTGTTGATTCTTTTTGATCTCATCCCACTTTTCAATTACTTCTCTCGAACTTTCAATTTTTGTGTTTCCAAATACATGTGGATGCCTCTCTATCATTTTTTTGCAAATTCCATCTATAACATCACTTATGTTAAATAGAGCTTCCTCTTTTCCAAGCTGTGCGTGAAATATTACCTGGAAAAGTACATCTCCAAGTTCTTCTACAAGTCCGTCAAAGTTTTTGTCTTCTATTGCCTCCACAGTTTCATAAGCTTCTTCAATAAGACACTTTTTTATACTTTCATGATCCTGTTCTTTATCCCACGGACATCCATTATCTCCACGGAGGGTTTGCATTATTTGAAGTAAATCTACGAAGTCATACCCAGCCCTAGAATTTTGCGGAATATAAATCGATGTCAGAAAATCTATATCATCCTGTCTATCCAATTCGTAAAGTTTTATACGCCTTACGGATTCGATTTCTTTTATACCGGCAGCCCTTATAAAATAGATATCTATATCCGGCTCGTAATATTCCATAAGCTTAAGCTTGACTTCCGATGCAATAAGTCTGTCATACACCTGGGTTATAATCACTTTGCATCTTTTGTCAAGAAAATACGGGCTTATATCAAATGCATCTATTATCTTCAAATTCCCAGCCATGTCAATTTGAAGGCTCTCAAACAAGGCATCCATAAAACTTACTGCTGGAACTATCCTGTATTCAATTGAACCCTGCCTGCAGAGCTCTATTAAATTTGACACGGATTTTTCAGCCACAAGCGGATGCCCTGGAACTGCATATACTATATTACCATACTTTTTTTCCTGCAACACAAGAGTCTTTGCTATTTTTTCATATACACCTTCAAATTTTTGCTCGAAGTCATATATACTATCATACGTTTCAAACTTTATGCCCTGATCTACCAAATATTTCACTGTAGGATGATTCTTTGTTCTCAAATAAACTTTCTTTGAACTTTTAAGAATATTTACAGCACCAAGTGTAAGTGATTCCACAGAACCGGGACCCAATCCTACTATTTCAATCATGTCAATTTCTCCTTCTACTTTTTGAAAAACAATCTTTTTATATATCCATATTTGAATATCCCGAGAACAACTAGGAGAATAAAATATATAACTACCCCTAAAGATATGGAACAAAAGCACGCAAATCTACTACTTATGGTATAATTATAGACATTCATATAGATAATTACAACAGCTATTATCATTAATATGGATGCAAATATAGGTTTTATCATTGTTTCAAATCCATTTATACTTATATTCAATTTCTTCTTGAGCAAAATCACATTAAGAATCGCTGCTGTAGCATATCCAACTATACTCCCAAATATAGCTCCATAAATGTTTATATATGGTATTGGCACAAGTGTCATTGTAAATACAATTTTCAAAATACATCCTGCTGCAAGATTTAATACAGGAACAATATAATATCCCAGTCCTTGAAGTATAGCCGTGGACGTCTGGGCAATTATAATAAACGGAATTGATATTGCAGAATATTGAAGTATACTAAAACCTTGTGACTGTCCCGGAAAAAGCAAGTCCAAAATTGGGTGGGCCAAAGTATACAATCCAAGCATCGACGGTATCGCTATAACTGTGGACAGTTTGAATGCAAGTTCTACTTTTGACACAAGTTCGAATTTTTTATTAAGCACATGGTATTCGGCAATTATCGGAACAAGTGACGAGCATAATGCCACTGACAACGTAAGTGGTACATTTATAAGTATAAATGCCTTTCCTGTAAGCTGTCCATATAATATAGTGGATTGAACGTATGTGAATCCGGCTTGAAGAAGTTTCTGTGGAACAAGTGCAGAGTCTATAAGACTCATTATACTGCTCACAGCCGCTCCTATGGATACAGGAATTGCTATATATAAAAGGGTATTTAATATTTCCTGATTTTCTGGAAGGTTATGTACATGTATTTCCTTTCTAGTTACGAAATATTTTCTTACAAGATATATACCTCCAAAAAGCCCTCCTGCCGCTGCTCCCAAGGCCGCTCCTCCTGCTGAATATTCTATTCCCTTCGGAAGCAGAAGGTATGCACATCCAACTCCAACTACAACTCTTCCTATCTGTTCTATCACCTGCGAAATTGCCGTATAATTCATGTTTTGAAGTCCCTGAAAAAAGCCTCTAAATGCACTCATTATAGATATGAACATAGGTGCAAATGCAATAGCTATAAGTGAATAATATGATTTATTATCCCATTTCAAAAAATTTATTATAGGCTTTGAAAATATTAATAGAAGTGCAGTAAATCCGGTCCCAAGTATAAACATAAGTAAAAGTGCTTTTCTGAATATCTGAATTACACGCACATAATTTTTAGTTGCATAACTTTCAGATACCATTTTTGAAACTGCTACAGGTATTCCTGATGCCGCAGCTATAAAAAACATATACAATGGAAATGACATTTGGTAATATCCAACACCTTGGTCTCCAATTAACATCTGCAAGGGCCATCTGAAAAACAGGCCAAGAAATTTGCATATTATTCCTGACGCTCCTAAAATAAGTGTACCTTTCATAAGTGATTGTTTTATCATAAAAATACCCCCGAATATTCTTAATTGCAATCCTATTTAAAACAGCACATTAAAATACTTATAAACATACTGTATATGTTTATAAGTATTTTAATTCAGCAATTATTATTACTTCGAGTGAGTATTTTTTAAATTATTGTCAATAATCATTTAATGAGTATAAAGTCATGCTCATGGATAAAATAATATAATGGCAGTTTAAACTGCCATTATATTATTCCTCCATCTGTTTTCCAAGGAAGGATGCTGCAGTCTCGGCAAGTTTAGTTTCCACATCCCCAAAATCCACATCTTCTTTTGAAGCTATTACAACTGCCCCGATTGCATCTCCTCCTGATATAATAGGACATATCACCTGTTCCGTGTACTTTCCCTTCGCCTCTTCATCATCATACAGATCTACTATTTCATTTCCATTCAATCTTACAAGCTTCCTGTTTTCAATTATTCCTTCTATCTCATCACTTATCTTTTTGTCCATATATTCTTTTTTTGAAGCTCCACTTAGTGAAACTATACTATCCATATCACATATAATTATGATATTTCCTATAGTCTGCTCAAGAGATTCCGCATAACCCTTCGACACTTCACTCAATTCATCAATAGGTGAATACTTTTTTAAAATAACGCCTCCTTCCCTATCGGTAAATATCTCAAGTGGATCTCCTTCTCTTATTCTAAGAGTCCTTCTTATCTCCTTCGGTATAACAACTCTTCCCAAATCATCTATACGCCTAACAATTCCAGTTGCTTTCATATTTCTTATTCCTCCTTAAATTATATGAATTGTGTTATTATTATTTTTCTAAATATGAAATTTTATACACAATTGTTATTAAAACTAGAAAAAATTAAAAAATAGCCTTATTAGAATTATCTAATTAAGGCTATTTATATCATAAAATCTGTTTTTTACATTATATTTTTTTCTTTCTTTTCTATCTTTGCGGCTTTTTTCCACTCGGCAATTTTCTTTTCCACTATACTGCTTTTCTGACTTTTCTCAAGTGTTGCTTTTATTTCGCTTTTAACACTGGATAGCTTCTTCACAGGATATGTTGTTTTCTTTATGCATTTTATAATGTGCCATCCAAAACTGCTTTGAACAGGATCTGATATCTGTCCCTCCTTAAGTGCTTTTGCACCAGCCATAAACTTGGAATCATAATTAGTATCATTGGCACTTACATCTCCAAGATCTCCACCATTATTCTTAGTCGCAGTATCTGTAGAAACCTCTTTTGCAACTTTATAAAAACTTTCACCTTTGTCAAGTCTGGCTTTTACCTTCTTAGCCTCACTTTCAGTTTTTACAAGTATATGGGAAAGATGCATTTTCGTAGGATATTCTCTATAATTATCTTTATTCTTATTGTAATAATCTTCAATTTGTTTGTCTGTAATTTTTATATTTTTAGTAAGCTTATTTGATATGTTTTCCTGTATCTCTTCATTTCTGACCTGATCTACATACATATCATTCAAAGACTGTTCTGTGAGTCCCTGCTGGCTTAAAGCCTCCTTGAACTTTGTAGCATCATTGTTAAAATACTGTTTTTTCATTTTGCTTACTTGATCTTTTGCATCAGCCTTAACTTTCGAGTCACTTGGAAGAACTTTCAGCTCTTTTGCTTTTTGACTTAATATCTTCTCTGTTACCATTGTATCAAGTATTTGTTCTTTCTGCGACTTTATCGTACTAACTGCTTCATCATTTTCCGAATAATCTTTTCCATACTGCTGCTTCGCCTGCTGAATCAAGCTAAGTGTATATGGATTTTTATCGAGTTCCCCTCGTGTTATCTTTTCTCCATTAACTACAGCAACAGTACTATTTGCTATAGCCTGGGGAGTCTTTTCTATCATGCTGCATCCTGAAACGGAAATTGCAACTGCAACTCCTAAAACAGCACTTAAAAGTCTTTTCTTATTCAACATTTATTCCTCCACTCTTTTATGTATTAAAACCAATAAATCTCTATTAAATTTACGTTAACAACCGCTTTTAAAACACAAACTAATTTTATCATAAATACAATTCCATAACAAAATCATTTTTGTTAACATTTTTTCAAAATTGCTGAAACTATTCTTTACCTTTAAACCCTGCCATTGATTCCATTAACTCTTTTATAGCAACTATAAGCTTCTCTCTTTTTATATTTTTGACGCTATAACCAAAGCCAGGCTTCTTATCCATCTTAAGTATTATGTTGTCTGAATACTTTCTGATTACTGATTTTAAAATTTCTGAATCTATCTTTTCCTTGTTTTTAAACGTAAATACAACTTCTTTTCCAGTTTCCTTTATCTCTTCTATCCAGAGTGATTTTCCTATACTCCTTATATATGCTATATACATAAGATTATATACAGGTTCCGGAATATCTGAAAATCTGTCTTCAAGTTCTTCTTTTATATCCATCATGTCATCATAACACCCTATAGCAGCTATTCTTTTGTATATCTCTATCTTCTGGGATTCATTTTCTATATATTTATTTGGTATATATGCATCAACCCTCAATTCAACCGTTGTTTCTACAGGCTCATCTTCGACCTCTCCTTTTACTAGTCTAATCGTATCTTCAAGCATTTTACAGTAAAGGTCATAACCTATTGCAGCCATGTGTCCATGCTGAGAAGAACCCATCATGTTTCCTGCCCCTCTTATTTCAAGATCCTTAAGGGCTATCTTGAATCCAGAACCGAGCTCCGTAAAATCTTTTATGGCCTTGAGTCTCTTTTCTGCCACTTCCGTCAATATTTTATCTCTTCTATATGTTAAATAGCAATATGCTATTTTATCCGTCCTTCCTACTCTTCCCCTCAACTGATAGAGTTGAGAAAGTCCCATCTTATCGGCATCATAGATTATCATTGTATTGACATTCTGTATATCCATTCCGGTTTCTATTATAGTTGTGCAGACGAGAACATTGTATTCATTGTTCATAAAGGATATCATTATGTTCTCAAGTTCTCTTTCCTTCATTTGTCCATGTGCAACTGCAATTCTTGCCTCCGGTATGAGCTTTGAAATGTAAGATGCCATTTTACCTATACTTTCAACCCTGTTGTATACAAAGTATATCTGTCCTCCTCTGTTTATTTCCCTGAGAATGGCATCACGTATAAGCTGGTCGTTATATTCTACAACATAAGTCTGTATAGGTCTTCTCTGCTCAGGAGGAGTTTCTATTACACTTATATCCCTAACCCCTACAAGGGACATATGGAGCGTTCTTGGTATTGGAGTAGCACTTAGAGTTAAAACATCTACATTCTTTCTCATCTTTTTTATTTTTTCCTTGTGGGTAACTCCAAACCTCTGCTCCTCATCTATTATCAAAAGTCCCAAATCTTTAAATTGAACATCTTTCTGAAGTATTCTATGTGTTCCTATAAGTATATCCACATTACCGCTTTTTAACATTTTCATAGTTCTTTTTTGTTCAGAAACACTTCTAAACCTGCTCACCATATCTATTCTTACAGGGAAATCAGAAAATCTTTTTATAAAATTGTTATAGTGCTGCTGGGCAAGTATCGTTGTAGGCACCAGAAAAGCCACCTGTTTTCCATCCATTACTGCTTTGAACGCAGCCCTTACCGCGACTTCTGTTTTTCCATATCCCACATCTCCACACAAAAGTCTATCCATTACTTTGTCTGATTGCATATCTGTTTTTATTTCCTGTATAGCGGTTGCCTGATCTGGAGTTTCCTCATATGGAAATTCATCTTCAAACTGTTTTTGCCATATGGTATCTTTTGAATATTTATATCCCTTTACCGTAGAACGAACAGCATAAAGTTTAACGAGATCATCTGCTATCTCCTCTATTGACTTTTTAGCTTTTTTCTTTGCTTTTGACCACTCTGTAGTTCCAAGTTTATTTATTTTAGGAGATTTTCCTTCACTGCCTATGTACTTTTGAACCATATCAAGCTGTTCCACCGGTACATACAGTCTGTCGTCGCCTGAGTATGCAAGTTCCAGATAATCCTTCCTGTGACCTTGAACATCAAGCTGTTTTATGCCTTTATATACTCCTATTCCATGATTTACATGAACAACATAATCGCCAAGCTTCAGCTCTGTAAAACTTTTTATCTTGTTTATTCCTTTTTTAACAGTTTTCTTTCTTCTTTTTCTCTTTGAAACAGCAAGCATATCGCCGCCCGATATAACACATACCTTCAAATCCGTATACTCGAATCCGTTTAATAACTTTCCAAAAGTTATTACAACCTCCCCATTTTTTATTTCATCAACTTTATCCTTGTAGCTGCATTCTATGCCATTTTCCTTCATGGCACTTGCAAGCCTCTCCCCTCTCGGCCTTGTACCCGAAAGTATCAGCGTCTTAAATTGTTCCTTTTTTTTATCTTTCACTTCTTCTATAAGGAGGTCTGGTTTTTCAACATAATTGTTTAAAGTCTTCTGTGTAAACTCTACTATACTTCTAGGGCTTAGATACTCGCTTGATTTCGCGATTGCATCCATTGTAATAAGTTCGTGCGACATAAGCAGACTTATTACTTGTTCTTTGTTTACAAGCAATTTAACCTGTTTTGGAAGTACACTTCCCCTCTCTAAAAAACTTTTATAATTTTCTTCAAATTCAAAATAAACACTGTCAAGTTTTCCAATGCATCTTTTAGTATCGTCAACCATTATAAAATAATTTTTTGTATATTCCAGGAAAACAGCAGGAGTATCATAAAAATATGGAAGATATCCATCTATTGTTTCAAATCCCCAGTTCTCCCTCAGTGACTCAAGGTTTTTATTGATTACTTCCTCAAGTCTGTCAGCCGCCTCATAATTTTCGTTTTCACGAAGCTTCTGGAGTACTTCATCTTTATCCTTTTCTATACTGTCATATCCTTTTTTTATACTGTCATCATCAAGTATAACCTCTTTTGCAGGAAATATCTCTATTGATTTAACTTTTTCAATACTTCTCTGTGACTCAACATTAAAATTTCTTATAGATTCAATTTCATCGCCGAAAAATTCTATTCTATATGGTTCAGCAAGTATAGGAGAATATATATCCATTATTCCCCCTCTTATTGAAAACTGCCCCTTTGAGTCAACCATATCAACCCTTTCATATCCGCATTGGACAAGCTTTCTGCTGAAATCCTTTAAATCAATGCTCATACCTTCCATAAGCTTAAATGTATACTTTTTATATAAATCACGTGGAACATACAGGGACGTCAATGCTTCTATACACGTAACTATAATCTTTTTTCCACCTTTAAGCATCTGCCTGATTACTTTTAATCTTTCCCATCTAAGATCTCCAGAAATAGCATCTATATTGTAAAATACAACTTCTTTTGTAGGAAGATAGTACACATTATTATCATAAAAAGATAAATCATCATAAATTTTTCTCGCTTCAATATCACTATGCGTCAGCACTAAAACCGATTTATTTATTTTCTCATATGCCGAATCAACAAAATAACTTTTTCCTGAATCAGAAAGTCCAAAAACTCCAATCGGAAATTCATTACTGTTAATTGAATCCATTATATGTGAAAACTGAACACTATTTTTCATGAGTTCCATAAATCCATTCAATCTCATTTTAACAACCACCCTATAAAATTTTTCAATTACACATAAACGCAGAATAACCGCTAGTCTCCTGAAATCAGGCAACTGCGGCAAAACACTAAATACTAAGTCCGTTAAATTTGTTCATAGCATCATACGTGCCTTTGTCTACAATACACTCCACTGCATCTTTTACAACTTTAAAAACCTTTTCTATATGTTTCCTATCTTCCTCTTGAAATCTCCCGAGAACATAAGAAACTATATCTGTGTTAGGATGTCCAACACCTACTTTTACTCTTGTAAATTTATCAGTATTCAAATTGGATATTATATTTTTTATTCCATTATGTCCTCCATGACTTCCATTATGTCTTATTCTTATCTTTCCTACCGGAAGACTTATATCATCCTGAATTACAATTATATTACCACTTTCTATCTTGTAAAAATCTGATGCCTGCCGTACACTCTCACCACTTAAATTCATATAAGTACTCGGCTTTAACAACATGACTTTTTTATTTTGTATCATTCCATTTCCATAAGCACCGCTGAATTTACATTTATTTATATCTATATCGTACTCTTTAGCTATAAAATCAATGGCATCAAAACCTATGTTGTGTCTAGTACAATCATATTTGTCACCAATATTTCCTAGTCCAACTATCAAAAACATGTTTATTCTCCAATCTATTTAATTCAAACATACAATGCAAAATCTACTATTTTCTATATACAGTATAATTATCCATATGGTTTTACACGTACACACAAAAGTTTTAACTTAACAGAAAACTGCTAAATTAAAACTCAATAACCCCGATATGGAAATATGCTTATATTATATCATATATAAAAACTTGATGCCATATATACACATTTACATTTAATTGTTTTCCTGCTTTAGAAGTTCTACAGTTACATACAAAGCCTTTCCGTCTCTCCAAATTTTACACTTGACTTTATCTCCTACCTTGTGAGAATTTATAATGGTTTTCACATCGTCAAGCTGGGTTATTTTCTTTCCATCCAGCTCTGTCAAAACATCAGTCGGTTTTATACCGGCCTTGTATGCGCCGCTTGATTTTTGTACTTCTTGAATATATATACCTTGAATGTTGTTGTTTTCCATAATTACATCCTCACCGTATATTCCAAGATACGGCCTTGAAACCTTACCGTTTTCTATAAGCTGCTTTATCACACTCTTTATCTCGTTTATGGAGATTGCAAAGCCCATACCCTCCTTGGATCCCAGTTTGAAACTATTTATGCCTATTACCTCACCATTCTCATTACAAAGCGGTCCACCACTGTTTCCCGGATTTATCGCCGCATCTGTCTGTATAACTTTATTATACTCTGATCCGTCATATTCTATCTTTCTATTAACTGCACTTATTATTCCTGCCGTAACTGATCCTGCAAAATCCTCGCCGAGCGGATCCCCTATAGCTATAGCCGCATCACCAACCTTAACCTTTGAAGAATCTCCAAGAGTGGCCTGGGGGAGATTGTTCGCGTTCACCTTTATAACCGCAACATCAGTTTTCGGATCCTGACCCTGAAGCGACGCACTCAAAATCTTCCCGCTTGATAGTTTTACAGTAACCTTATCTGCATCTTTTATTACATGGTAATTAGTCAATATATACCCTTTTGAATTTATTATTATTCCAGAACCACTGTCTGTGTCTTGAATTCCAAAGTATCCCTGGCTTTTGTTGCTTATCCCCACTACAGTTGGCCCAACCGTCTCAGCTACCCTTGCTATTGAATTTCCACTTTTAGCCGAATTGCTGTTATAATACTTTTGTACATTAGATTCACTTTCCCCACTACTATCCTTGGATTGCATTAATGTCTGATTATTGGGCGTATACACCTTGTCGGATTCCTTTTTACCTGCCACATATGCTCCCGATATTCCACCGGAAACCGCGGCTATAAGTATAAAAGAACAAAACTTTATAATTTTCTTTATATTGGACTTTTTTCTGGTGTTTATGAATTTTATCTTTGCAGTATCTTCATTTACACTCTGCCATTTCACATCTTTTACGCCATCATTTCTTTTATCATCCATTAATTACACCCCATAACACTCTTATTTATCGCTATTATAATAAAATTTTTTTACACAAGTATGAACAATAACATAATGATTTGTTAAATCCTCTTAAGGGTAAATGTAAATTCTACTCCTCCGCCTTCTTTGTTTCTAGCCCATATATCCTCTCCAAGCTGCGTAAGTATACTTCTTACTATTGGAAGACCAAGACCCGTACTTACCTTTGAGGTTCTTGATTTATCACCTTTATAAAATCTATCCCATATATGATTCAAATCATTTTCGTTTATACCTTCTCCATCATTAAAGACAGATACAATAGCCTTCGTTCCTTTTGTTTTCGTGTCAATTTTTATGTTTCCTCCCGGAACTACATATTTGACAGCATTGTCTATAAGATTTGTTACAACCTGTATTATTCTATCTTTGTCTGCAGCCACATAAAGTTTGTCATCTTCCATCCGAACATCCACTTTTAACTTTTTATTATTTATCTGCTGCTCTAATTTTATTACACATAATCTTACTACTTCATTTATATCCACCTTGTCAATTCTAAGCTTAAACTGTCCTGCCTCTATGGATGACAGGTCAAGAAGGTCGTTGACAAGTCTTGTAAGTCTCTGTACCTCTGAATATGCAAGTGACAGATAATAATTCTGTTTCTGCGGTGGAATTACGCCATCGAGTATTCCCCCTATAAATCCTTTTACGGAAGTTATGGGAGATCGTATCTCATGAGAAACATTTGATATAAATTCCCTTCTGTTTTTTTCAACCTCTTGAAGTGAATCAGCCATGCTATTGAATGAATCTGCAAGAACTCCTATTTCATCATTTGAAGATATGTATACTCTTTTTTCAACTTCCCCTTTTGATATCTTGTCAGCTACATAGTTTATTTTCTCAAGGGGTCTTATTATGATTTTTTGGGAAAGATAATATATCACAATACAGGATACTATGATTGCAGATATTGCAGATATCCATATTATCTGATAGACACGCTTCAGGGCACTGTTCAATTCACTTATGGAAGTATGTATCATTATGGCTCCTTTAAATGATCCTTTTGAAAAAATAGGAACTTCAAAGGTATGAACCGGTGAAACAAACATATTTGAATAGTTTCCCGTTCTGTCTACTGTTTTGTTTTCTCTAAGTTCCTTGAGATCACTTGTGATTATCTGCTTCGAAGTTGCTACAAGGTCCTTGTGCTGACTCTTTGAAACAGAATAAACATATCCATAATTATCCACAAGCCATATATCTGCTGAAAGATAATTGCCTATATAGGTTATAGTATTACTTATCTCACTTGAACTTATATTTCCATCAAGATATTCTATTGTTCTCTCTTTTATGAATTCGGATTCACGAATAACCTCAGATTTTCTCTGATTGAAATAATAATTTTGGAACCAGTATGACAAAAACGCAAATGTCATTACAAAGCTAAGCGATATTATAACCGTAAATACTACTACAAGTTTAGAAAACAAACCCCTTTTCATATTTATTTCACCTCAAACTTGTATCCTACACCCCATACTGTTTCTATCCGCCAGTTGGATCCTCCCTGAAGTTTCTCCCTCAGTCTCTTTACATGAACATCCACTGTTCTAGAGTCTCCCGGGTAATCATAACCCCATACTTCACAGAGAAGCTGTTCTCTTGTAAATACCCTGTTTTTATTGCTGGACAAATAATAAAGCAGTTCAAATTCTTTCGGCGGCATCTTTACTTCTTTGCCCTTGTATACAACAGTATATGAATTTATATCTATAGTAAGATCTTCAAACTTTAAAATTTCCTTGTTTTCATTGTCAACACTATATCTCCTGAGTACAGCCTTTATCCTTGCCAGCATTTCCTTTGCTTCAAAGGGCTTTACTATGTAATCGTCAGCTCCAAGCTCAAGTCCCAGCACCTTGTCAAATGTTTCACCTTTTGCCGTCAGCATGATTACAGGTGTTTCAAAATCCTTTCTTATCCATTTGAGAACATCTATACCATCAATATTCGGAAGCATTATGTCAAGAAGTACCAAGTCGGGCTTATACTCAAGGAACATATCCTCTGCGGATTTTCCATCGTGGCTTACCTTTACCTCATACCCTGCACTTTCCACATACATTTTTATTACTTCGCATATATTCTCGTCATCATCTACGATTAATACCTTTCCAATAGAACCCTCCATAATTTATCTCTACCTCTCTTCTAATCAAAAATAACCATTCATATATCACATAAATCAAAATAAAATCCATCATTGTATTTTATATCAACAATATTAATTTAACATATAAAACGCACAATATAGTAGCAAATACTTAAAATGTAACAAATAAGTTACAAATACAAATCCACTCCTCATGCGCAAAAAAACATGTAGAATAGACTCCTACATGTTTTTTGTCGCACTATATTAATCCTCAAATAATTTGCTGACTGACATATCACCATATATTCTTTTTATTGCTTCTGCAAATACAGGTGCTATTGATAAAATAGTAAACTTATCAAGCATTTTTTCCTTGGAAAGGCTTATTGTATTAAGCATAACAAGTTCCTTTATAACGCTATTGTTTATTCTTTCAATTGCAGGACCTGACAATACGGCATGAGTACAGCAAGCATAAACTTCCTTTGCTCCTCTTTCTATAAGTGCATTCGCACCGTTTGTTATAGTGCCCGCCGTATCTATCATATCATCTACAAGAATTACTCTCTTGCCTTTAATATCACCGATTATGTTCATAACCTCAGAAACGTTAGGTTTTGGTCTTCTTTTATCTATTATTGCTATTTGTGTATGAAGCTTATCTGCAAACTTTCTAGCTCTAGTTACACTTCCAAGATCCGGTGAAACAACAACTACATCATCCTTGTTGCAGAAGCCTTTATCTACAAAATATTTTGCAAGTATCGGCGCTCCAAGAAGGTTATCAAGCGGTATGTTGAAATATCCCTGAATCTGCGATGCATGCAGATCCATAGTAAGAACCCTGTCTGCTCCAGCAGCTGTTAATAAATCTGCAACAAGCTTTGCAGTAATTGGATCCCTTGCTTTTGCTTTCCTGTCCTGCCTTGCATAACCATAATACGGAATTACAGCTGTAATTCTTCCTGCTGATGCTCTCTTGAAAGCATCTATCATGATTAAAAGTTCCATAAGGTTGTCATTTACGGGATCATTAGTGGATTGAATTATAAATAAATCTCTTCCCCTTACTGTTTCATTAATATCTACAGATATCTCTCCATCGCTAAAAGTGGAAACCTTTGAATCTCCCACCTGCATGTTAAGAATATCGGCTATTTCTCGAGCCAAATCCGGGTGAGAATTTCCTGTAAATATTTTAATGCTTTTTCCATGGGTTATCATTTTTTTAAGCCCTCCTAAATTTTATTTCCTCAGTCTTTTTTATCTAGTCCTTTTTTGTGCACCCAGCCTTGCTTGTTTACCTGTCTTGCCCTTGCTATAGCAAGTGATCCTTCTGGAACCTCATCTGTTATAGTAGAACCAGCAGCTATATATGTATTATCATTCACCTTAACCGGAGACACCAAATTTGCATTGCATCCTATAAATGAATTGTCTCCAATTATGGTCTTGTTTTTCTTTTTTCCATCGTAGTTTACAACTACCGTACCACAGCCAAAATTACAGCCGGACCCAACTTCTGCATCTCCTATATAAGTGAGGTGAGATACTTTTGTACCTTTTCCTATGGAAGTTTTTTTAATTTCCACAAAATCCCCTATTCTTACAGAATCTCCTATTGAGCTTTCCGGTCTTATATATGCAAATGGACCTACTGTTGTATTTTTACCAATTTTGCTTTCCAATATAACAGAACTTTGAATTTTAACATTCTGCTCTACAATACTTTTCTCTATTCTTGACCCAGGATATAAAATACAATTTTCTCCTATAACTGTACCTCTTTGAATTACATTCTGCGGATATATTATAGTATCTTTTCCTATTTCAACATCCAAATCTATGTACGTAGATGATGGGTCTATCAAAGTAACACCATTTTCCATGTGCTTTTCATTTATTCTTTTTCTCATTATTTCTTCTACCTTGGACAATTGAAGTCTTGAATTCACTCCCCTAGTTTCATCAAAAGGGATAGTGATTGCCCCTATTTTCTTTCCTGAGTTTTTCATGACCTCTATAACATCTGTGAGATAATATTCCCCCTGTGCATTATTGTTGTCTATCTTGTCCAAACTAAAGAGAAGCGATTTTATATCAAAGCAATACATGGAGGAGTTCACTTCATTGACTTTAAGTTCCTCTTTGGAACAATCTTTATGTTCGACTATTTTGGAAACATCACCACTGGTCTCCCTGACAATTCTTCCATAGCCATAAGGATCATCAACTATTGAGGTAAGTACAACCGCACTGTACCCCCCGTTACGCTTGAACTCAAGAAGTTTTTTAATACTTTTGGCTTGTATAAGTGGTGCATCGCCTGTAAATATGGCAACAGTACCATCTTTTCCCTCCAAAAAACTTTTAGCACAGACAACCGCATGCCCTGTGCCTAACTGTTCTTCCTGTACAGAAAAACCTATACCCTTGTCCGATGCAGCTTCTCTTACTTTTTCTGCACCTGTTCCTATAACTACATCTATGTCGTCTATTTGTGCTTTTCTAACTTCATCTATAACTACGTTTACCATTTCTTTTCCACAAACTTTGTGAAGTACCTTCGGGATGGATGACTTCATTCTGGTTCCCTGACCGGCCGCTAATATTATAGCACAATTATACATTTTAACACCTCTTTATAGCATTAACTACATTTTATAACGTATATTATATAAAAGATTCATTATTATTATATTTTATATGTTTACTATTTGCAACTGCTGCAATAATAAAAAGGAGTATTTCTACTCCCCTTTATTATTCCTCAGCATTGTCTTTAGCAACAGCTTCTTCTTTTTTTACCTTTTCATACTCGTCAAGAATAGCACTTTGGATTTTTTCCCTTGTTTGAGTATTAATTGGATGTGCAATATCTTTAAACTCCCCGTCAGGAGTTTTTCTACTAGGCATTGCAATAAAAAGTCCGTTTTGACCCTCTATGACTTTTATGTCATGGACAACGAATTCGTTATCAAAAGTCACGGAAACAATAGCCTTCATCTTACCCTCAGCAGCAATCTTTCTAACTCTAACGTCTGTAATTTGCATATAATCCACCTCCAAGATGCTTATGTATATACTATTCTCTAAAATTTATATTTTTCCTTCTTATTTTTTTAAAAACTAAGAAGTTTTTTGAGATTCCAGCTACTCAACCGCCTCAGACGGAAACAACTGCGCATCACCCTTGTCATCAATACCTTTGAAATCGACTATGGACACATAGTCCCGTACAAGTTTCTTTGGAGTCTCAACATTATCTATAAGAACTCCGATACCAAGAAGTTCACTGTCAAATTCCTTGAGAAGATTTATTATGCCAACCGCTGTTCCACCAGCTCTCATAAAGTCGTCTATAAATATACATTTGCTTCCGGATTTCATTGCTTTTTTTGAAAGCGACATGTTTTGAATTCTTCCTGTAGAGCCCGAAACATAATTGATTGTAATCGTTGACCCTTCTGTAAATTTGCTTTCTCTCCTGACAACAACCATTTGAACTCCCAGCATTTTGGCGACTTCATAGGCGAGCGGGATTCCTTTTGTTTCAACTGTAACCACATAATCAACAGCTTTGCCTATGAACTTTGAGGCCAGAATAACTCCTGCAGTATATATTATTCTAGGATTAAACATAATATCAGTCATATAAAGGAAATTGCCTGGTATTATTCTTTCTCTATTTTTTAAAATAATACATAATCCTTCAGCAAATTCCCTGCTTTTTTCCTTTGAAAGTCCACATACATATTTAACCCCACCTGCAGCACCGGATACGGTTTCTATATTTCCAACATCCAATTTTTCAAATGTATCTCTCACCATAACTATATCTTCACTTACAGTTGATTTAGCAGTATTAAACAATTCGGTAAAGTTTTTTAGACTAATTATCTTGTTTGGATTTTCAAGCAAGATCTTGGTTATAGCTGCTATTCTATGATTTCTACTGAGCTTGTTGTGCATTTTATCACCTATCTATTAAAAATTTGCGAATAATTTCTTTTATTTTTATCCTATTATTCATATTGTATTCTAAAATACAATATGAATCAACAGCCATTTTATGTAACCCTCTTACAGTAATTTTAACAATAATTTTTTTACCATGTTTTTTTGGTGAATTTTTGTATATAATTATTAAGTGATATGTACTAATATAAGGAGTGATTTTATTGTCATTTGATTTTATAAAAGATAAAAATAAAAGAATACACTTTATAGGAATAGGCGGTATCAGCATGAGTGGTCTTGCTGAAATTTCAATAAAAAAGGGATTTAACGTATCGGGTTCCGACATGAAAGCTTCCCCTTTAACAGAAAAGCTGGAATCCATGGGAGCAAAAATATATATAGGCCAGTCCGAAGAAAATATAACAGAAGACATAAACCTAGTTGTTTACACAGCTGCGCTTTCCGATAATAATCCCGAGCTTTTAAAAAGTCGTGAACTGAATATTCCTCTCATGATACGGGCTGAATTTCTAGGTCACATAATGAAAGGTCACAAATACAATATTGCTATTGCAGGTACCCACGGTAAAACAACCACTACTTCCATGATATCCACCATATGCCTTAAAGCCAATACAGATCCTACAATACTGGTTGGAGGCGAACTCGATCTTATAGATGGCAACGTAAGAGTTGGCCACAGTGATTACTTTATAACAGAAGCTTGTGAATACAAAGAATCCTTCTTAAAATTCTTTCCATATGTAGGAGTCATTTTGAACATAGACAAAGATCACCTTGATTACTACAAGGACATTTCACACATACAGGATGCATTCATAAAATTTGCAAAGCTGATTCCGAAAAACGGATACCTTGTATGCTGCAGTGATGACAAGAGAATGAAAAATGTAACCTCAGAGGTAAACTGCAATGTGGTGACCTATGGTATAGAAAGCGGAGATCTTACTGCAAGGAACATACAGTATGATGATACAGGCTGTGCCTCTTTTGATGTTTACAAACAAAACGACTTACTTGTACCTATAAAACTAAATATACCCGGGAAACACAATATACTCAATTCCCTTGCAAGCATAGCTTCCTCACTGATTATAAACATAACAAAATCAGATATAGCCAGCGGCTTATCCAGTTTCAAAGGCGCACACAGAAGGTTTGAAATAAAGGGAATCAAAAACGGCGTCACAGTAATAGATGATTACGCACATCATCCAACAGAAATCATGGCGACTCTTGATGCTGTACAAAACTACCCGCACAAAAAAATATATTGTGTTTTTCAGCCCCATACTTTTTCGAGAACACTAAATCTTTATGATGAATTCACAAAATCCTTTGACAAAGTTGATAGTCTTGTACTTGCAGACATATATGCTGCCAGGGAAAAAGATACCAAGCAGGTAAGTTCGGAAATGCTTGCCAAAAGTATATCAGACAGAGGAATACCATGTAAAAACCTGCATGAGTTTAAAGATATAGTAAACTTTCTGAAACAAACAGTTGAAAATGGTGATATCCTAATAACTGTAGGTGCTGGAGATGTATTCAAAGTCGGAGATATGTATCTTGAAAAATAAATAAATATAATGTTTAAAATCCTTCAATATAGTAAATACTAAGTAACAAAATATCTTACTATAGTTGGAGGTGCTTTTTATTTTGAAAAATTTCATTATATCAAGCTTAATAGATATTCTAGTAATATTCGCATCATATTTTTTGTTCCACTTTATTTTAAGTGGTTCTGTAAGACATAAAATATATGAGAAACTGTTTGACTCCTTTGCCAAATTTGTAATTTATGTTTTTCTCATAACAATATCCATAAACGGAATCATAGCATTCTTTCTTTATAGAAGTTACTATATATCATACATAAACATAATAACTCCTGCAGTTGTTTCTGTCTTGGTAGGTTTTTTGATGTCTACAGTACCTGTAAAAGGTATAGAAGACTCAAATAAAATATAAAATCTATTATTTCAACATTATATGTAAGCATAGTGCTTTTGCAATATTTAACCATTATAATTATGATATAATGAGCATTATAAAATAACAATTTTCAAGGAGTTAATCAAAATGAAGAAAGAATATAATAACTTATTTAAATCCATCGTAGAATCATATTACAACGGCACTTTCGACGAAAATATAGAACAAATCCTCAAAGAGGATTCAACCGACAAAGAAGAATTATGCTCTATAATATCTTCACTCTGTGGAACAAAATTAAATTATGGACCAAACTTCATATCTGACTTGAAAAATTGCATAAAATCATACAAAAGTAGTGCTAAAATCGTAAATAAAGTAAAAAGCTGTTCTCTTGAGTGTAAAGATGACAATGGAAAAACTCTATGCGAAAAATCATGTCCTTTTTCTGCAATAATAAAAGACGAAAAGAACAACACCACTATTATTGATGAAGAAAAATGCGTAGACTGCGGCATGTGTGTAGATGCCTGTCCTAAAGGTGGAATAATGGATACAGTTCAATTTCTTCCCCTGGCAAATATAATAAGAAGTAAGGCACCTGTAATAGCTGCTGTAGCCCCTGCAATCATCGGACAATTTGGCAGTACTGTAAAAATCGGACAGTTAAGATCCGCCTTTAAAAAGATGGGTTTTGCTGATATGGTTGAGGTTGCATTTTTTGCAGATATGCTTACTCTTAAAGAAGCCGTTGAATTCGATCATTACGTTAAAAATGAAAATGATCTTATGATAACTTCATGCTGCTGTCCAATGTGGGTTGGAATGTTAAAGCGGGTTTACAACGATCTCATAAAATACGTATCTCCTTCCGTATCCCCGATGATAGCTGCCGGAAGAGTAATAAAAAAATTGAATCCATCCTGTAAAGTCGTATTCATAGGACCTTGTATTGCTAAAAAAGCTGAAGCAAAAAACAATGATATAAAAGGAGATATAGATTTTGTCCTTACCTTTGAAGAAGTAAAAAATATTTTTGAATCCATGAATATAGATCCTTCACAGCTTGAAGATGACCAGTCTTCCGAATATGCTTCAAAAGGCGGAAGACTCTACGCCCGTACTGGAGGAGTATCCATTGCGGTAAATGATGCGGTAAAGAAACTTTTCCCTGAAAAACATAATCTTTTAAATGCAATTCAGGCCAACGGAATAAAAGAATGCAAAGCTATTCTTGAAAAGGCTCAAAACGGTCAGGTCAATGCCAACTTTATAGAAGGAATGGGATGTATTGGTGGATGCGTCGGTGGACCAAAATCAATAATTCCAAAAGAAGAGGGTCGAGAACACGTAAACAAATTCGCAGAAGCTTCAGACATAAAAGTCTCTGTAGACAGCATGTGTATGGACAAAATTTTGAATAAAATAGGAATAAACTCCATAGAGGATTTTAAAGACGAAAATAAAATAGATATATTTGAAAGAAATTTCTAAAATCAAGACATCAAATTACAACTTCAATATATACATAATGAAAAAATTCCTTTTTGCATATTGCTAAAGGAACTTTTTTCATAACTAATTAATATGTTTTTTCCGAATTAATTAGAAAAAATTTGATTTATAAACGTATTCAAAATAAACTATGGCTCAGTTATAATAAGTTTAATAAATAGTATTTAAACCTAACAGGAAAAGAGGATGAAAAATTTGCTAAGTGATTTACTAAATGAAGAAGTTATAAGAATAAATATAAAATGCACAGACTGGAAGGATGCCATAAGAAAAGGTGCGCAAATGCTTATAAATAAGGGATTTATAAAAGAAAGCTATACAAATTCCATAATAAATAATTTTGAAAAATTTGAAGCTTATATGGTTATTGCTCCTGGAATAGTCCTCTCACATGCACGACCTGAAGATGGCGTTAAAAAGATGTCTATGAGTTTAATGACTCTTGCAAATCCAATAGATTTTGGAAGTGAAATGAATGATCCCGTAAAACTTGTAATCACACTTGCTGCAATTGACAGTGACTCACATATGAAGATTATGAAAAAGCTTACGGAATTGCTTATGAATACTGAAGATCTGGATAAACTTATGAAGTCTACAAAAATCGAAGATGCAATTCAAATTATTGACAAATATTAATCAAATTGTACCTTTTACGGTAAATCAATTTGTATTGAAATATTAAAAATTAATAAAGGAGAGGATTTTATGAAAAAAGTTAGTATTTTATTTGTATGTGGTGCAGGTCTTGGAAGTAGTTTCGCGTGTCAGATGGCAGCAGAAGATGTACTGAATAAGCTAGGTGTTGATGCAAAACTGGATCATAGTGACATTTCATCTGCTGCATCAATCAAACCTGATATTATAGTTACTGCTCAAAATTTCCAATCACAATTTGAAAAATTTTCAATTGATCCTAAACAGACAACAATTGTATACCTAAAAAATATTGTTTCAAAAGTAGAAATTGAAGAAAAAATCACCCCCGCGTTAAAAGAGCGAGGTGCTCTGCAATAAAACTTAAAAGGAAGGAAATGGTGATTAAAAATGAGCGTTGTAAATTTTATTATTCAGAATATTTTGACTCAAGCGTCTATTACCATTGCTTTAATAGCGATGCTTGGATTAATACTACAAAAAAAATCATTGGGACAGATTATCTCAGGTTCATTAAAAACTATGTTGGGTTTTCTAGTTCTGTCAGCAGGTTCTAATATAATCGTCGGAAGTTTGGAGTATTTTGGCAAGATTTTTACAAAAGGCTTTCATATGCAAGGCATTATTCCATCAATTGAAGCTATTAACGGCCAGGCAATGAATCAATTGGGTTTGGGCAGTAGTATTGCTTTAACTTTTCTAGCTATATTTATCTGTAATATTATAATTGCAAGGTTCACAAAATGGAAATATATATTTTTAACTGGTCAGGCACTTCTTTGGATGTCAACTATGACAACAGTTTTTGGATATGTAGCTGGACTTCGTGGTGCTGCATTGATTATAGTAGGAGGCATTATCGGAGGTATATTTGCAGTAGCAATGCCAGCCATTGCACAACCATTTGTACGCAAAATTACTGGTATGGACGAAATAGCCTTGGGACATTTCTGTACTATAGGATATATATTTGAGGCAGGAGTTGCAAAATTATTTGGTGAAAAAGGTGAAAATAAAAAATCAATTGAGGATCTAAAATTACCTACTCAATTTGAATTTTTGCAGGATACGTATATATCCATGATGGTAGTTATGGTTCCATTATATGTGGTTACAGCTGCTTTTGCCGGTGCAAAATTCGGAGCCACATTATCAGGAAATACAAATTATTTAATGTTTGCATTTTTACAATCCATGCAGTTTGTAGTAGGTGTATATGTATTATTGTCAGGAGTTAGATTATTGCTTGGAGAAATTGTTCCAGCATTCAGAGGAATTGCAATGCGAATAGTCCCAAATTCAGTGCCAGCACTTGATTGTCCGGTATTATTTCCATACAGTCCCAATGCCGTAATTTTAGGTTTTGTAACAACAACTATAGGAACAATCGTTGCAATGTTCGTATTACCGGCCTTTGGCTTAGCCATGATTTTACCAGGCATGCTCACAAACTTTTTCGCAGGTGGTACTGCTGGTATATTTGGTAATTTAGTCGGCGGACGTCGAGGAGCAATTATAGGCGGTATAGCACATGGTTTCTTCATTACATTACTGCCGGCTCTGCTAGTAACTGTTTTCAATTCCATGGGATTTGTAAACGCTACAGCAACCGATGTAGACACTGTAACTGCAGCTTTGTTATATGCGTGGATTATAACTCCAATTTTAAAAATATTCTAAAATTTAAGAGGATAGTATTAGGAGGATTAAATAGTGTTTGGATTCAAAAAGAAAAAAAATAAAGATCAGATAAAGGATAGCTCAGAAAAGATTATATTAACTCAAGAACGTGAAAATGAATTATTAAGCGAAATTAATATCAAAAAAAATAAGCTTGAAGAGGCAGATACAAATGAACGCGCTAAAATCTATGAAGAAATTGGTATGGATTTTTATGAGCTTCAACAAGAAGAAAACGCTATTCAAGCATTAGAAGAAAGCCTTGAAATAAAAAAATCTATAGGCAATGGTTATAAAACTTTACTGAAGTTATATAACAAAAAACGTGCAGAAGCAGCCAATGCAAATGACGATGATGTTTTACAAATATATTTAAAAAAAATGGATAAAATGATGCAGATTTCTAAAGATGTAACACGAGGTTTGTAATAATTTTAAAATAAAAGTTAATATAAAAAGGAGTAAATTAAAACATGTATACAACATTAAAAGAAGTAACATCAACAGCAGAAAAATTAAATTACACAGTTGGAGCATTTAATACACATAATTTGGAGATGCTGCCTGACATGATACGTGCAGCAAAAGAAAAAGGTGCACCAATTATAATTCAGACTAGCGTGGATACTGCAAAATATATTGGTCATGAAAATTTGGTAGCTGTATGTAAATCCATGGCTGAAAAAGAAATGGTGGATGTAGTTTTGCATTTGGATCATGCGAGGGATTTTGATGATATCAAAGACGCCATAGATAAAGGTTATACGTCAGTAATGTTTGACGGCTCTTATCTCCCATTTAAAGAAAATATTATGAAAACCCGTGCAGTTGTAGAATATGCACATAGACACGGTGCTTCAGCAGAAGGCGAATTGGGAACAATCGGTGGTACTGAAGAAGGAGTACATGTAGATGAAGACGACAAAATTTACACTAATCCAAAGGATGCTGTAGAATTCGTAAAAGCAACAGGAGTAGATGTTCTGGCAATTGCAATAGGTACTAATCATGGACAGTATAAATCCAAAACTAAAGTCAATATACCTCTTTTAAAACAAATAAATTCAGTGGTTGATGTGCCTTTAGTCATCCACGGAGGTACTGGAGTTGATGAAAAGGATATTAAAGATTTAATAGACAATGGTATTCGTAAATTCAATGTTGGAACTGAACTGTTAGTAGCTTGGACTAAGACTGCTAAAGAAACTTTTGCAGATACTAAAGTAAATAAATCACTTCGTCACAATATTATTCCATGCAATGAAGCAGTAAAACAGATTATAAAGCACAAGATTGATATATTCATGAATAAGGAAGGTAGCTTTTATGAAGAAAAGTAAATATATCCCTTTTAATTAATGATTTATACAAAAATGGATACTATAGAAGAGTGCGGGATATTTCTTGTACTCTTTCTTTGGTAAATAAATTTTACAGGAGGATCAACATGGAAAAAAATTTAATCCTGTTAGCAGGACTCCCTGGAACGGGGAAAACATATTTAAGTAATATCATTATAGATAAATTAGGGCCATTCTGTGTAATTTCTCAAGATGAATTAAAAGAGCATTATTGTGACGTTTATGGATATAACTCCCTGAAAGAAAAACTTAAAATAGAGAAAATAGCCTGGGCAAAATACTATGAAAAAATGGAACAACAAATGAAACATGAAGCCAATATAATATCAGATTATCCTTTTAGCCAAAAACAAAAACCCAATATTGAGAAATTGGTGGATAAGTATTGCTATAGGGTTATTACTGTTAGATTGTCAGGAGACCTCAACGTGTTATTTGAACGCCAGAGAAAACGTGATCTAGATCCGTCAAGACATTTAAGCCATATTGTAACTAGTTATAAAAAAGGTGATAAATTATCTGACAGAAGTAAGGCCGATAATTTACTAACATATGAGGAATTTATAAAAAGATGCACTACAAGAGGCTACGATAAATTTGAACTTGGAAAATTGTACAAAATAGATGTAACCGATTATACAAAAATTGATTACTCAAAACTATTGGAAGACATCAAGCTTTATATTTATGGTGATAAATCCAAATAACATGATATATTAAATTATTTAATAAAATATAGAAGAGGAGGATTTTATGGAACTTAACAAAAGTTGTATAGAAATTCTTAAATACATACGGGAAAAAGGTGACTATGTTAAAATCCAAGACTTAGCAAAAATATACAAACTTACCGATAGGGCCATACGGTATAAGATTGATAAAATTGAAACATTTCTTGTTAAAAATGGATTTAAGTATTTAGAAAAACAGCATCTAAAAGGAGTCAAGCTTGTTATTGAACCAGGAATAAATGAATTTTTGGATTCTTTTTTAGGAGAATATACTCCTTATAAATATATTTATTCAAGAGATGAAAGATTTCAATTTATCACTATGAAAATATTACAATCTCAAAAAGCCATCAAAATTTCATATTTTGAAAATAAATTATGTGTGTCAAAAAATACAATTTTCAAAGAACTAAATCTAATAGAAAGATGGCTTAATGAAAGAGATTTAAAAGTCATAAGAAAATCGAGAATTGGTATCATTGTAGATGGAAAAGAAGAAAACAAGAGAAAAGCCATAAGAGAAATAGCACAAGAAACAATTTCTGCAGAAGATATTGTAAATTACATTAAGAAAGGGACTGTTAAATCAAAAATAAATAATCTTCAATTTGAAACTTTATTTTCCGATATAGATATAGATTTTATTGATGAATTAATAAAAAGTGCAGAATCGGAACTTAATAAAGAATTTAGTGATGAAGCCTACGGAAGCCTTATTACCCATATAACCATAATGATCAAGAGAGTTGAGCTTGATTCAAGTATCAGCATACCACAAATCAATCTAAAAAATCTAAAAAAAGGCAGAGAATATGAAACTGCAAAAAAAATTCTAAAAAAAATAGAGAATCATTATAAATTAAAAATTCCAGAAGAGGAAGTAAATTATATTACACTTCACCTTTTAGGTGCAAGAGTTCTTAAAAACAATGAAATATACAATATAAATGAGTATACTGCCGATAATCTCTATAGCATTTGTGAAAAGATGGTAGAAGAAATTGAAAAGATATACTTTGTAGATTTTGGTGGCAAAAAAGACACATTAATTGAAGGGCTTGTCTTACACTTGAGGCCAAGTATTTACAGGATTAAATTCAACTTGAAATTAGTAAATCCACTCTATGAAGAAATACGAATGAATTATAATGAATTATTTTTAAATACTAAACTGGCATGTATTTACCTTGAAGACTTTATAGGAAGTAAAATAGATGACAATGAAATAGCTTACATTTCTCTTCACTTTGGAGCTGCATTGAGAAATGTAAAAAAAGATGAAAAAAAGATATTAAAAGTCATTTTGGTTTGTGGAACAGGGCTTGGCACAGCAAGAATGGCAGCAGCACAAATTTTGGATAAATTTCACGTTGAAATAGTAGATATTATTCCCAGCAGGGCGGTTAGGGATTTAAAAAATATAGAATACGACTACATAATAAGTACTATAGACATTCCTTATATAAGCAGCAATTCATATATAAAAGTAAATCCGCTTATGCTTAAAAATGATTATGACAAGTTATCCAAATATCTTCAGGGAAAATATAAAAAAGAAGAAAGTTATGAAACTGAAATGCATCTTATAAATAGACTCCTCAAAGTAACTAATAAATACTGCACTATAAATGAGCTGGAACAACTCAAATACGAATTTATGTATGAAATAAAAAAAGAAAGGCACCAATATTCAAAGAAAAATTTTGAATATACATTGAAAGATCTATTAACTCCAGATTTTATAAGTCTGAATGTAGAATGCAGATACTGGGAAGAAGCCATTAGAAATGGCATGAAAGTATTAAGAGAAAAAAACTACGTTGAAGTAAGTTATGAAGAATCAATAATTAACAATATAAAAGAATTTGGACCCTACATGTCAATATCGCCAGGAGTTGTTCTTTCTCATGCAAAATCTGAAGATGGAGTAAACAAACTGTCCATGAGTCTTATGACAATTAAAAATCCTGTTAAATTTGGAAGTGACCTTAATGATCCAATAAAGCTCATAGTTACATTGGCTGCCAAAGATAAAGACTCTCATTTAAGGGCATTGTCACAATTAATGACTCTTTTTATGAAGAGTGATGACTTGAAAAATGTATTTAATGCAAAAACAAAAGACCAGGTTATAGATATAATAAATATATATTCTAACAAATAGTTTAATTTACTAAGACATTGACGTAAAAACATCATTAATATATAGTTATATAAATATTAAACATTTATATAACTATTGGAGATGAACCTTATGACTCACAACAATCATATAACAAAAAATATAGTATACAATGCCGAAGCACTCATTTTCGATATGGACGGTACGCTTCTCGATTCAATGGGTATGTGGGATAATATAGACCAAATTTACCTGAAACAGCTAAATTTAGATGTTCCCAATAATTTAAAAACTGAAATCGAGCACCTAAGCTTTCATCAAACTGCAAAGTATTTCAAAGAACGCTTCAATATATCTGATTCTGCATCAAAAATAGAACACGACTGGTATACAATGGCTTTGTCCATATACAAAAACAAAAAGATGATAAAGCCATACGTTAAAGATTTTCTTTCCATAGTCAAATCCCGCAAAATAAAAATCTGCCTGGCTACAAGCAATTATATAGAAACTGCAAGGACGGCATTGAAGACAAATAAAATATATAATTTCTTTGACAGTATTTCAGTTACAGATGAAGTTGAACATGACAAAGACTTTCCGGACGTATTCATTCTTTCTTCAAAAAAGCTTGGCATTGCTCCTGAAAACTGCGTCGTATTTGAAGATTCTCTTCCTGCAATAATGTCTGCAAAATCGGCAAACATGAAAGTAATTGCTGTAAAAGATTCTCATTCTATACACTCCTTGGAATCAATGCTTAAACATTGTGATGCAGGTATTTCAAGTTTTAAAGAACTAATATAAAACATATTTACACTCACTTTATTTGATATTATGAATAAAATATAATAGTAAAATTTTTAGGAGTATATTTTATGATAGTCTTCTTGTTCTTTGCAATTATTGCTTCATCTCTTGCAACTTTTTATCGGCTCAAAAATCAAATTGCATATCAAAGAAAACAGATACTACTTTTAAAATACGAAAATCATAAATTAAAGCATAAATTAAAGAATCAGAATTAATCCTTATTCTGATTCTTTAATTGTCCACACAATCTCCCTGACAAATTCCATTGTCTAAAAGATGTTTGTCTATTGAATTAAGTATCTCCCATTTTTTGAGACTCCATTTAGGTTCAATTAATGTATCTCTGGGAGCATCTCCCGTCAGCCTGTGTATAACAATATTTTTATCGGTCATAGCAATTGCCCTGCATATTAAATCTACATACTTCTCTTCTGTCATGAAATTTAATTTTCCACGATTATACATATTAACAAGAGGTGTATTTTTCATAAGATGCAGAAGATGAAACTTTACTCCGCTGACACCCATTGATGAAACATACTTTACAGTATTTATCATGTCTTCCTCGTTCTCTCCCGGCAATCCAAGTATAATATGAACTACAACGTCAATGTTTCTCTTTTTCAATTCCTGAACTGCCCTCTCAAAAGTATCAAGTTTATATCCTCTATTTATTGCGACAGCAGTAGCTTCATTTGAAGTTTGAAGTCCAAGTTCAACCCATGTATAAATCCTGCTATTAAAATCCTCTATCAAATCAAGCACATCTTCTCCAAGGCAATCCGGCCTTGTAGCTATTGCAAGACCAACAACATCATCCTCCTTCAAAGCTTCTTCATACTTCCTCCTCAGTACAGAAACAGGTGCATACGTGTTTGTATATGCCTGAAAATATGCTATATACCTCCCCTTTTTCCATTTCTTTTTCATCATTTCTTTGATATTTTGAAACTGGTCATGTATTGAAAAATTTCTATTTCCCGCAAAATCTCCAGATCCTCTTGAACTGCAAAATACACATCCACCACTGCTCAAAGTGCCGTCTCTATTCGGACATGAAAATCCAGCATCAAGACATATTTTAAAAACCTTGCATCCAAATTTCTGTCTCAAATAATAATTCAAGCTGTAATATCTTTTATCTCCCCACATCAAAATTACCAATCTCCCCTGCAATATGTTATTTATCTTTCAAAATAAATTATATCACATTCTCTCAGCTTTAAATTCCTTGAGGTCCATCCTCCATTTTCCTGTAATACGTGCTGTGGATTCATCCTCTGTATTTTTATTTCTTAGCACAACATCAAAGTTCAAAGTGTCTTGACCAAAAGAAGAAAACAATATTTTTACCTTGTCGAGTGGAAACTTTTTCTCAAATTTGAAGTCTATCATTTCTCCATCATCAACTTTGTATACCCTAATACAGTTCTCAACATTCTTACTTGAATATTGAACCATCAATAATTTTTCATCCTTAGAAAATTCCATTAAATTCACTTTGGAATTTTTTAAAAGGTCCAATGTAATCAGTTGTTTGCCAATAGGTTTTTCCAAAATATTTTGAGACCCTCCATTATCTCCAGAACTTCCTTCCTGACTATCCGAAGAACCTCCATTTTGGACCATTTGTCCTTGGGTCGCCATTGTTTGGTCTATTTTTACTATGCCTATATATGAATTAACATTATACGTTGTAACTGCAAGCATACTTCCTTCATACGAAAAATTAATTATATACGGATCATATTTCGGTACAGGAACTTTATCCAATTTTGTTTTGTCTTCCTTGGAAAAAACATAATTCGGAAGTGATTTAAGTTCAACAATCATATTTGTGTCAGCACTGTCCTTGTTTTTCATTCTTATTTTGTTTTTGTATACAAATGCCTCTTGCTGTACGGCGTTCTTTATATCAACTATTTTATATTCATTCTTTTCTTTAGTAATCTTTAATGTATATCGATCAAGGCTTGTAAAAGGTCTGTCAAGATAAGCCCTTGGAACATTTATCATAAAAATTGCAGAGTTTCCAACTTTACTTTTGTCAAATACATTATATCCCAATATCTTAAGCTTATCATTTTCTTCTTTCACAGGTGACTTTAAAAGTTCTTTTGAATACAAGCTTTTCATTCCATCGAAATCATTTTTAATCAAATAGTTCATGTATGTTTCAACTACATTTGAAGCAAGCTTCATGTTAAAAGAAGATTCATTACTGCCCATTTCGCTCTTCTTGTTTATTGCACATGCTGTAAACAACATAGTACACGCTAAAAAAGTTAAAATAATACATATTTTTTCATTCCTTTTCATCATTTGCCATCACCTCTCCGCATAATTCCATAATATATTTTCCCCTTAAATAAAAATTTAATTTATGATACATCTTTTTGATTTTGAGTTTATATATTTATATAGATATACTTTTCAGGAGGAAATTTTTTGAATAGGAAATTATCATTGTGTTTTCAAATAGCTGCTGTATTCATAGGTACAATAGTTGGAGCAGGTTTGGCTTCCGGGCAGGAAATAAGCCATTTCTTTACTACTTATGGTCCCAAAAGCTTTATTGGAATACTTCTATGTCTTGTACTGTACATGGTAGTTTCATCTTTTATAATAAATTTAAGTTTAAAATACAACCTAAGCTCATACGACAGCCTAATATCTCTTGTAACCCCGGGTTTTTTATCTGCCATAATAAACTCTCTCACTACTTTTTTTCTTATAGGAAGTTCATCTATAATACTCGCTGGAAGTGGTGAACTTATACAGCAATATTTCAAGATTTCAAAGTGGTTTGGCATATGCTTCATGATTTTTCTTTCTCTTTTCATACTGTTTAAAAATACAAATGGTCTTATAAAAATAAATTCTTTTATAGTGCCTTGTCTTGTTGCAGTGATATTTATTTTATTTTCATTATACTTGGTGCTGTACCATGGACTGGATATTCATGAAATAAAAAATATTCCTGTCTACAAAGACCATTGGACGCTTTCATCTATACTATATGGAGGTTTTAACATTTTATGCTGCAGTGGGGTACTTGTTCCATTATCAGGTCACATAAAAGAAAAAAAGATTTTAATACCAGGAGTAATTTTAGGGTGTATAGTCCTTACAGTTCTAACGCTTATTATTAATTTTCTTCTCATGGTCAATATTCCATATATTTTTGAATACGAAATTCCTCTTCTGTACATAGCAAACAGATTCGGCAAGATCATCCAAATTCTGCTTTTATTTGTAATCTGGCTCGAAATGTTTTCAACAGAAGTATCAAATATATACAGTATAGGCAAGACCCTGGAAGATGTGCTGAATATCTCTTATAATAAATGCATAATATTTATAGTTGCACTTACAATACCAATCTCACAGATAGGTTTCGCTAAACTTATATCTTGCCTCTACCCTGCTTTCGGTATAGTGAGTCTTATATTTATCATGAACTGTCTTGCATTTTATATAAAACATAGAAATTGATAAATCAAGACATAAAGTATATAATTAATATTTATAAAAATTCGGTAGGAGTGCTTTTAAATGTTACAGGAATTGGAAAAATGCAGATTATGTCCCAGAAACTGCAGTGTGAACAGGCTAAAAAATGAAACAGGATTTTGCAAATCCAAAAGGAACGTAAAAGTTGCCAAAGTTTCTCTCCATAAATGGGAGGAGCCCTGTATATCAGGTACTCGTGGTTCTGGAACAATCTTTTTCTCGAATTGTAATTTAAGATGTGTATTTTGCCAGAATTACGCTATAAGTTCAGACGCCAAAGGAAAAGAAATCAGCATAGAAAGACTTGGAAATATATTTCTCGAACAGCAAAAACGAGGTGCCCACAACATAAACCTTGTAACCCCGACACACTATATACCACAGATAAGGGAAGCCCTTGACATTGCAAAATCAAAGGGGCTGAGTATTCCCATATTGTTCAACACAAACAGTTATGCAAATTACGATTCCATAAAATCACTTAAGGGTTATATAGATGTTTATCTTCCAGACTTTAAATATTTTAGTGATAAATATTCAATAAGATATTCAAATGCTCCAAATTACTTCGAAACAGCTTCAAAAAATATAGCAGAGATGATACATCAGGTTGGAAAAGTAAAAATAGATGATAATGGACTAATAAAACGCGGAGTTATAATACGCCACTTGATGCTTCCCGGACTTTTATTCGATTCTAAAAAAATTATGGATTATATAAGAAAAAACTTTTCACACTCAGCTTACATAAGTTTAATGAATCAGTACACCCCAACATATATGGCATGTAAATTTCCAGAAATAAACAAACAATTAAATCCAAAGCATTATGATACACTAATAGATTATTGCCTTTCAATTGGCCTTGTAAATGGATTTATTCAGGACACCGGTACTTCATCCAGAGATTTCATCCCGGATTTTAATCTGGAAGGTGTATAAATAAAAAATAACGACAATCACCAGAATGTCGTTATTTTTTAATCACGTTCTATACTTTTGCAGATCCTTCTTGAAGGATTCAGTCATCTCTTTGAATTGCCCTATACCATCCACAAGTTTCTTTATTTCATTCGTATAAGTTGAAACATTGGCACTTACTTCTTCTGATGAAGCTGAATTCTCTTCTGCTATTGCAGCAAGGGATTCGATATTATTATATATCCCTCCAATGGAATTAGCTTCCTCTGTAAGCTTGTCTATAGTTTCTATCATTGATGATGCTACTGAGCCTATAGATTGAGTTGCCTCATAACTAACCTCTCTAACCCCTTCAAGTTTCTTTGTTTCTGCTTGAAGCACTCCAAACTGTGCTTCTATTTTTTCTACCAATCCCTTTATATTTACAACAAAATTAGCCAAATTTGAATTGATCTCCTGCACCGAGTCCTTTGACTGTTCCGCAAGCTTTCTTACTTCTTCGGCAACTACTGCAAATCCTTTTCCATGTTCACCTGCACGTGCAGCTTCTATGGATGCATTCAAGGCAAGCAAATTTGTCTGTTCGGAAATATCAGATACCATGGAAACTATACTTGTAATGTCCTTTGCCTTGGACTGAAGGTCAACTCCCCTGTCCCTTACTTCTCTGAACTGCTCAAGAGTACCAAGTATATTCTTGCTCGTATCATTTACATTTTCATAGCTGTTGTTTATCTTGTCTATAGCACTTTCAAGTTCTGCCTTATTCTCATTTTCATTGTTTACTATAGATTTAAGGCTGTTTATATTGTCATTCAATATGGAAGCCACATTTCCAGTACTTTCAGCCTGATTTACCGCACAATCAGCAACCTCTCCAACCACTCCCGATATATCATTTGACGTGTTGCTCATTGAAGTGGTTATGTTGTTGATTCTCTTTACAAAAGTACTCATCTCGTCAGTTACACCTTTAAATCCTACAAAATCTTTTCTTACGCCCTTTTTGTGGACTCCAAGTAGCTTGTACATATCTTCAAAAAAATCATTAGTTTCAATAGCCCCGTCTTCGAGGTAGCTATTTTTATTTATTTTCAAAATGCTGTCCTTTATTATGGATTGAGGTCTCATGAGAAGGGAACCTGATACAAAAGAGGCTGCAAATGCACCGATTGAAATTACAATGTTCTTTAGTATGCTTTCTGTTTCAAAGAGAGCAAAACATATTAACAATGTTACGATAAAGTTAAATACTCCAATTTTCGCACCTATATTCCTTATAAAGCCCAGAGAAAGGAATTTGTTGAATTTATATACTTTCTTGTAGTATATGTCTTTTTCAAATGTAAACTTTAATTTTACAACTGTTTTGGTTTTCTCCAGCTGTTTAACTTCAAGTTTTTCATTGAAAAATTTAGCACTCCCCTCTATCATACCCATAAGATAACTAAACATGCCTCTTTGAGATTTATACTCAAATATCGCTTCTCTCTTTGATATAGGGTTTATTGTTACAAGTGGAGGTTTTGCTCCTGGAAATCTCTTTGTCATTACAACATGAACATCAAACATGGATTTAAAAAATGAATATAAGTTCTCATGTTCAAAAAAAGCTGGATAATCATTATGAAATGCATTTATATTATCAAGTCCTATGCTTTTCCAAATTGAACTTTCCGATCTTTTGACCTTACTTGATATGTTCCCGATGACTTTTTTTACTGTCTTGTCATCTATATCTTCACCTGGCAGAAACACTTTCGAATGATTCCATCCAACGAATTCCATTGAATCATCCACAACTTCATCTCCATAAAGTTTTCTGCAAGTATTCATCCAAGTGGCAATAACTGTTCCTTTCATTCCATCACTCCCTAAATGGCACCTTTAACCAAGTCATGCCAAACTTATTTCAATCTTATCTAGTCTTAATATTGGCTTCACATCCTTTATACTCACAGTTTCTGTTCTTACACTTCCTCTATTACTGACAAGCAATATCTTGCTTCCATCCAATTTTTTTACTTGTCTTATAGCTCTGTTTCCATTGTATTCCAACAATAATATAGCATTATTATCTATGCTTTTGCTCATATGACCAAATACAAGATCTCCCTCCTGTATTCTGAACCCAATCATATCGTCATCTTCAACTTTTAAATACGCCACTTTGTCCTTCGGATGACCCTCTATTTTATTATTTACCACAGGGAGTTTTCTAACTCCAAAGCATTTACTCAGACTATAATCATAAATAGGTACATCCTTAAGTATGTCGGAAAAAGCATCGCTCCAAACCGAATTCACCTGGGCTGGCTTAGACGGAATTGAGTATTTGACTTTATTGTCTTCCTTATATGTTTCTGATTCTAATGCACTTGAAAGATCATTTATTTCCACACCTAATACTTTTGACAATCTGTCAATTATATTCTGATTTGCTATTTTTCGTCCAGTTTCAACATCGTTTATGAATTTTTCAGCAACCCCAAGCTTTCTCCCAAGCTGCTTCTGACTTAATCCTTTTGCTTCTCTTCCTAACTTTATCTTTTCTCCAACTCTGCTCATAGCTTTCATCCCCTCTTATTGTCCTGCTGCTTTGCAAACCACTCTTTTTCCTGAACAAGCTGGTCGATCAAATAGTCAAAAGTCCAATTGGCTGAAGTTTCTGTAACTACTGCAAAAATCGGTCTTACACGAAACCCGTCTTTTATAGTTTCCATGAGACCTGTAAGCTCATCTTTTTCTACATTGTCAAACAGTATTACTTTTTCCTCCGGAAGCTTTATTGAACTTGTTTTTGTCCTTTTCCCGCCTGCTATATCCTTTATTTTCATTCCTGTCATTGAATCATCAACTACAATATGTTCTATTGAAAACTCCTTTGATTCAATACTTTCTATAAATTGATTTTCTTTTTCATCAAGTCCAAATGTTATTAGAAGTTTTTTATCTTTTCCGCTCATGGCTCTCATCCCTTCTACTTTTTAATTCATGAATCCAGCAATTTATAACTCAAATCAATTATTTTATCATCATTCAGGGAATTAAACATATACACTTTTCCACATTTATCCGAGAGATTTAAAATATCATATTTCAAGAGCTGTCTTTTAAGCTGATTTACAGTTCCAACACTTCCATCTATTATATCCGAATTTTGATCCATATCTTTAAGCACTCCTGCAAGTGTCTTTTTTATAAAGGGATAATGTGTACATCCAAGAACCACCGCTGATATTTCTTCATTTTTAAGCGGTAAAAACTTTTTTCTTAGATACGCCTCAACTTTATCTCCGCATATAATTCCCTTTTCTATAAGTTCAACAAGTCCCGGGCATGGCATGGGAATAACATTATCCTCAAAATCATACTTTTTCACGAGATTTTCAAATTTGTCCTCAGATAGGGTAACAGGAGTAGCCATTATTATTATACTTCCATTTTTATTATATTTAACTGCCGGCTTCAAAGCAGGTTCTATTCCTATTATAGGCATCAAATCACTATACTTTGTTCTCAAGCCTTCTATGGCAACACTTGTCGCAGTATTACAGGCGACAACAAGAGCTTTTATATTTTTCTTCAACAAAAAATCCACATCATCAAAAACAAACTTTTTTATTTCACCAGACATCCTCGTTCCATAAGGAGCTCTAAGTGAATCTCCAAAGTATATAAAATTTTCATTCGGGAGTACTTTTACGGCCTGTTTTAGAACGCTTATTCCTCCCACTCCAGAATCAAAAAAACCAACTGGTTTATCTCTAAGATCCATTATACCACCCCGTATTATGTCTATATGAAATCAAGTTATTATTAACATAACCATCTCAACTTTATTCTTATTATATAATATACCAATAAACTATACAAACTCAATTTGGGCAAAGTATATTTATCAAATTATTAATTTTAATATAGGTTTATTTCTATTGACATATCAAGATATAAATTATAAAATCAAAAATATAATTTAGCTTACAATATATTAATAATATGCATAAAGAGTATAATTCTTTTATTATTAGGAGGTTTCCCATGTCAAAAGATTTAATTTATTCAATATCAAAAGATAGTCATAATGAAAAAAGTCTCAAGGAACTTTTAACGAAACATCCGGAGATAAAATTCGTATCAGCTGTAGGAGTTGACCTCTGCGGCAACAACACAGATGAAAAAATACCAATCAAAGTATTTTTAAGCGATATAGATGGTTTCCTTAAAGGTGCAGTACAGACAGACGGTTCTTCCATCATACTTCCTGGAATTGCAACTCTCGACGATGCGAAGGTTGATATGGTGCCTGATCTTGATGTCAACTGGTTTGTAGACTACAATAAAGACAACCTGGATGAAGCAACTGGAAAGCCTGTTGGAACCTTGAGAATTCCCTGCTTCCTGTACCACAATGGATCAGCAGTAGATTCAAGGTATGTGCTCAAACATTCAATAGAATATTTGAAATCAAATCTCACAGACCTTTTCAAAAAATACCCTGCTTCACTTTCCTCAATCGGAATAAAGATTGACGACATAGAGGATATCATAGGAACATCCGCAACAGAACTTGAATTCTGGGTAAGTACTCCAAACAACAAGACAGAAGTTGAGGACCTTTCAACTTCACAGGTTTTAAAGGAACAGTACTGGGCAAGAACAAAAGGTGCTGTAAAGACAGCTCTTGAACAATCCCTCGAGATAATGGAGATCTACGGATTTGAGCCTGAAATGGGACACAAGGAAGTCGGCGGAATCCAGGCCAAGATCGATGAAAACGGGAACTATGAAATAATGGAGCAGATGGAAGTTGACTGGAAATATTCAACATCAGTACAGTCAGTTGACAATGAAGCCTTCGTAAAGAATATAATAGAAGAAACTTTCAAGGAAAACGGACTCAATGTTACCTTCAAGGCAAAGCCTGTTGAGGGAATCGCAGGAAGCGGAGAACACACCCATATAGGGATAGCCCTTAAACTGAAAAATGGAAAAAGAGTAAATCTTTTCTCTTCGAAAAACAGCTTCCTAAGCATATTCGGATACGGATCAATCATGGGAATACTCAAGAACTATGAAGTATTGAATCCTTTTGTTTCATCAACTACAGATGCCTTGAGAAGATTGAAACCCGGCTTTGAAGCACCTGTATGTATAGTAACTTCAATAGGACGTTCGGTTGAAGTACCATCAAGGAACAGATCCGTACTCATAGGTGTTGTACGAGAAATGCAGAGTCCTCTTGCAACAAGATTCGAACTCCGTGCCCCAAATCCAGGAACAAATACTTACATTGCAGTAGGCGCACTCTACATAGCAATGGTTGACGGAATAGAATATGCAGTAAAGAACAACAAGTCTGAGGAAGACCTTTTGAAGGAACTTTCAAAGAAAAAGGGAGAATCTGCAGACTACTTTGACAAGGACAGAGAATACAGAAGTGAAATAGATGTATTTGAATGCTATTCCGATGAAGAAAGGGAAGACCTCTTTGGAAAGGCTCCAGCAACGGTATACGAAAACTTTGAAGCCCTCGACAAATATCCTGAGAAAAAAGCAGTACTTACAAAAGGCGGAGTTTTGAAAGAAAAATATATAGAAAGCTTCAAGACAGCTTATATAGAAAAATGGTTAATTGAACTGAGCCACAGAGTATTGAATCAGTATACAAAAGAAATAAGGAACGCAAAAATGCTTCACTCCATAGACAAAGCTCTTGATATAGACGTTGCAAACTGGATGAAGATAGACAACCTGAGACATGAACTTCTTAAGGATTCATACGACAAAAAGAGTCTCTTCACACAGATAAAAGAGGCTATAGATGCTGAAGATTACGGAACTGCATCAGATCTTCAGATAGACATAGAAAAGAAGATGTTCGATCTCAGAAATTTGTATTCCAACTACAAGAAAAACTTGCTCGACATATAACACCAGATAAAGAAGAACCACTGGAAATATTCTTTCCAGTGGTTCTTTTTTTC
>NZ_JBZAYZ010000017.1:0-62745 GCF_058242705.1 Clostridium pabulibutyricum | reverse complement strand
TCCATCCCTGTTCTCCCTAGAAAGGAGGTGATCCAGCCGCAGGTTCTCCTACGGCTACCTTGTTACGACTTCACCCCAATCACTAACCCCACCTTCGGCCGCGTCCTCTTACGTTAGACTGCGGACTTCGGGTGTTGCCAGCTCTCATGGTGTGACGGGCGGTGTGTACAAGGCCCGGGAACGTATTCACCGCGACATTCTGATTCGCGATTACTAGCAACTCCAACTTCATGCAGGCGGGTTTCAGCCTGCAATCCGAACTGAGGGCAGTTTTCTAGTTTGGCTCCACCTCGCGGTTTCGCATCTCTCTGTTCTGCCCATTGTAGCACGTGTGTCGCCCTGGACATAAGGGGCATGATGATTTGACGTCATCCCCACCTTCCTCCGCGTTAACCGCGGCAGTCTCGTTAGAGTGCTCATCTTTACATGTTAGCAACTAACAACAAGGGTTGCGCTCGTTGCAGGACTTAACCTAACATCTCACGACACGAGCTGACGACAACCATGCACCACCTGTCTCCCTGCCCCGAAGGGCTTCGCCTGTCTCCAGGCTATGCAGGGGATGTCAAGTCCAGGTAAGGTTCTTCGCGTTGCTTCGAATTAAACCACATGCTCCGCTGCTTGTGCGGGCCCCCGTCAATTCCTTTGAGTTTTAATCTTGCGATCGTACTTCCCAGGCGGAGTACTTAATGTGTTAACTGCGGCACAGAAGGGGTCGATACCTCCTACACCTAGTACTCATCGTTTACGGCGTGGACTACCAGGGTATCTAATCCTGTTTGCTACCCACGCTTTCGTGCCTCAGCGTCAGTTACAGTCCAGAGAATCGCCTTCGCCACTGGTGTTCTTCCTAATCTCTACGCATTTCACCGCTACACTAGGAATTCCATTCTCCTCTCCTGCACTCCAGATGTCCAGTTTGAAATGCAGCCCCCGGGTTAAGCCCGGGTATTTCACATCTCACTTAAACATCCGCCTACGCACCCTTTACGCCCAGTAAATCCGGACAACGCTCGCCACCTACGTATTACCGCGGCTGCTGGCACGTAGTTAGCCGTGGCTTCCTCCTCTGGTACCGTCATTATCTTCCCAGAAGACAGAGCTTTACGATCCGAAAACCTTCATCACTCACGCGGCGTTGCTGCATCAGGCTTTCGCCCATTGTGCAATATTCCCCACTGCTGCCTCCCGTAGGAGTCTGGACCGTCTCTCAGTTCCAATGTGGCCGATCACCCTCTCAGGTCGGCTACGCATCGCTGCCTTGGTAGGCCTTTACCCCACCAACTAGCTAATGCGCCGCGGGTCCATCTCAAAGCGGATTTCTCCTTTCATCCCGGATCCATGTGAATCCAGGTCTTATGCGGTATTAATCTCCCTTTCGGGAGGCTATCCCCCTCTTTGAGGCAGGTTACCCACGTGTTACTCACCCGTCCGCCGCTAGATTGTCCCCGAAGGGACTCTCTCGCTCGACTTGCATGTGTTAGGCACGCCGCCAGCGTTCGTCCTGAGCCAGGATCAAACTCTCATATTAAAAGTTCTTTCTGCTCATTACTGTTTATTTCAAAAGAATTGCTGGTTTGTTTCTTCAAGTTTCTGCTTGCTTTTTACTCTGTTTAATTTTCAAGGATCATTCCCGCCGTCTCCTCCGAGACAGCTTTTAAAGTATATCATCCTGTCCAGCCTTTGTCAACATTTTTTTGCATCTTTTTCACAGTGCATCAAACTGTTTCTTTTCTGTTCCTCAACCGGACAACGAATGTTATTATATCACAGCTTGTACCTTTATTTGGTTTGATATACCACATATTCTTTACTTATTATCATATATATCCCTTTTCCTTATTATATCTCCGAATTTTGCATATAGATACACTTGGTTATGTTTACTTTATTTATTCGCTTATACCCCTGGATTCAACTTGTAAAATGTTATATGATCCCTCCATTTTCCACTGATAAACAAATATTTTTTGTTTAGACTGAGTTTTGCAAAGCCACAGGCAGTTAAAACTGCCTGTGACTTGAAATTATCTACAAGTGTAGATGCCTCCAGCCTGTGAAGTTTCATTTCTTCAAAAGCGTACTTTACAACAAGATTCAATGCTTCCTTCATATATCCCTTGCCCTGTTCGTCTTTATCTATTGAATATCCTACAAATGCACTTTTAAAAATCCCTATTATAATGTTTGATATTTGTATCTTTCCTATCAACTTAACATCTTTATATATACCGAAGTTCAGATTTCTTCCATTCAGAAAATCCTTATAGCTTTCAATAAGATTCTTCTTTTGAAAATCAAGAGTATAAAATTTTTCCTCCCTATGCGGTTCAAATTCTTTAAGATAATCTCTGTTCTTTATATAATAATCCAATAAGGCCTGTGCATCTTTTGGAGACATCATATTTACATATATGTTTTTTCCTTTTATATGGATGTTTCTTTTTATACTCATGTTTTTATACTTGCTAAAATCAAGACCAAACAATATTTCATTTCCATATCCCGAGTTTGTCTTTACACTATTGGAAACTATACCTTCAAATTCAAACCCCGAATCTACAAACGCATCCAAATTTATACTGTCATCGGTCAAAACATCTATCTTATTTAAACCCATACTTTGAAACAACATGCCCATCATTATATTCAGAGAATTTCTAAGAAGTCCATAACTTTTATAACCCTGTTTGTAAAATTTGATTCTTATCAATGAAAACTTATTAACCTTGGAGAAATCTATTATAAATACCCTGCCTATTGTTATACCTGAATGATCTCTTATTATATATTCCCTGCTGCTTTTTCCTGCCAAGTCAATGGTAACAAGTCCTGTACTTAACATTTCTACCTCCACTTAAAGAAACTATCATACTTAAATAATTATAACATAAAAAATATGGAATAAAGGCCATGCCCAATTCCATATTTTTGCATAAATCAATATAAATTATGAATAAACAGTCCGCTTCTTAATTTTGGCTCAAACCAAGTTGATTTAGGTGGCATTACTTTGCCTTCATCTGCTATTTCCATAAGTTCATTCAAAGTTACAGGATACATTGAAAAAGCAACTTTGTATTCACCTGTATCAACCTTTTTTTCAAGTTCGCCAATTCCCCTTATTCCACCTACAAAATTGATTCTTTCATCCTCTCTAGGATTTTTTATTCCAAGAACAGGTTCAAGCAGATTATTTTGAAGTATTGAGACATCAAGACTTGAAACTACATCGCCACTGTTGTAAGTGTTTTCTTTAGCCTGAAGCCTGTACCATTTGCCATCAAGATACATACCATATTCATGCCTCTTTTTAGGCTTACATCCCCCCTCTCCATCATATTCACAGACATGAAATTTTTCTTTTACTTTAATTAAGTAATCTTTTTTGGAACTGCCGTTTAAGTCCTTTACCACCCTATTATAATCTATAATGTTCAAATCAGAATCAGGAAACAATACTGAAAGGAAAAAGTTAAATTCTTCTTTTCCGCTATAATTCACTTTTTCTCTTCTCCTCTTAATTCCAACTTTGACTGCTGATGCCGCTCTGTGATGCCCATCAGCAATATATAGACCGTCTATTGTTTTAAATATACTTTTAAGTCTTAAAATTCTGTCATCGTTATCTATAACCCAAACCGTATGCCTAACCCCGTCTTCTGCTGTAAAATCATAAACCGGTGCATTGCTGTTAGTATGATCGTTTATAATGTCACTAATGTCTTGATTATATCTATAGGTCATAAAAATAGGACCTGTATTTGCATTGCAGTGATCTACATGATTTATTCTATCGAGTTCCTTGTCCTGCCTTGTGTACTCATGCTTTTTTATTTTATTGTGAATATACTCATCAATGGACGTACAGCATACAATACCTGTTTGAGCCCTGCCTTTCATCTCAAGTCTGTATATATACAAGCATGGTTTATTATCTTGAATTAATATTCCCCTAGAAACCATATGCTTTAAATTCTGACTTGCTGTTTCATATACTTTTCCATCATATATATCGATATTTTTATCTAAATCAACTTCCGCTTTGTCAACGTGGATAAATGAATATTCATTCTCCTTGACTTTCTCCCTTGCTTCATCGCTGCTCATGACATCATACGGAAGAGCGGCAACCCTGGATGCAAAATCCTTGTGGGGTCTGACAGCTCTAAATTCTCTTATAACAGCCATATTATCCTCCAATTATATCGTATAAAATTTTCTATGCACCTGAATATTTTTAATTGAAAAAGTTTTTAACTATTTCGACTATTTCCGTTCCTATTCTTTCCTGAGCCTCTTTTGTAGAACCCGCTATATGGGGTGTTAACGAAACTTTGTCATTTTCTATCAATTTCTGATCTGGAGATGGCTCATTGCAAAATACATCAAGTGCCGCTCCTGCAACTTTACCTGAATCAAGTGCCTTTACAAGTTCATCTTCATCCAGAACTCCACCCCTTGCACAATTTATTATATAAGCACCATCTTTCATAATTTCAAACTGTTCTTTTCCAATCAATGGTTTATTATTTTTTCCAAATGGTATATGAATTGATACATAATCTGAATTTGCAATCAGATCATTCAAACTTAAAAATTCATACCTTGTATATTCTTTAGCCTCACCTAACTTGTCATAATAGGCTATTTTCATTCCCATTGCTTCAGCTCTTTTAGCTACCTCTCTTGCTATTCTTCCAAAGCCTATAAGTCCAAGAGTTTTTCCATAAATCTCAACGCCCTTGTATTTTTTCTTTTCCCATTTGCCTTGTCTCATAGTAACATTTGCAATATTTATATACCTTGATATTGCAATTATATGTCCAAGTGTCATCTCTGCCACTGATACAGTGCTGGCATTAGGTGTATTATTAACTTTTATTCCATTTTGCTCCGCATATTCCACATCTATATTATCAAGGCCAACTCCACCTCTTATTATAAGTTTCAGTTTCCCTTTTCTTGCAATATCTATAATAGGCTTTCTTATCTTTGTAGCAGATCTTACTACTATCCCGTCAAAGTTCTTTATTTGTTCTTTCAGTTCTTCCTCTTCATAATGTTTGTCTACAACTTCAAATCCATTTTCAATTAGTTTCTGCATGGCTTTTTTATCCATTCCATCAGCAATTAATAATTTAGTCAATTTTGACCCCCCTAATAAACAAATATTTTACAGCTTTAAAATGTCATTTATAGTATTCAAAAGTTCCTTTATTTCGTCCAAAGTACAATCGCCCATATGAGCTATTCTAAAAGCTTTTTCCTTGAGTTTTCCATATCCGTTTGATATTTGAAATCCTCTTTCTCCAAGCTTCTTGTTTAATTCTGCCACATTTATATCCCTCGTATTTTTTATATTTGTAACAGTGTTTGAAAGATATTTTTCATCCGAATAAAGTTCAAAATATTTTTTAGCCCATTCTCTAACATATTCAGCCATTTGAAGATGTCTCTTATATCTATTATCAAGTCCTTCATCAAGCATTTTATCCAATTGATAATCCATGGCAAACATGTGGGAAAGTGAAGGTGTTGATGGATATTGATAATCTTTTTTATGAATATAATTATATAAAGTCAGCAAATCAAGATAGTATCCTCTAAACTTTATCTTCTTGGCTCTTTCCACTGCCTTCTCGGAAAAAGAACATATTGCCATTCCCGGTGGAAGACCTATAGCTTTTTGTGTAGATGTAAGACATATATCAACTCCAAGCTTGTCAACTTCTATTTTTGTACCTCCCATGGAACTTACCGTATCAAGACACCATACAACCTCTGGATATTTCTTCAATACCCTGGATATTTCCTCTACCGGATTCATAACTCCTGTAGAAGTTTCATTATGTGTAACACAGAGTACATCATATTTTCCAGTAGCAAGAGCCTTGTCTATTTTATCTACATCAACACTTTTTCCCCATTCTTCCTCGAACAAATCTGCAGGTACATTATTACATTCTGCAATTTTATGCCATCTGCTTCCAAACGCCCCAACTGAAAATACTGCTGCTCTTTTAGCTGTACTACACCTTATAGCCCCTTCCATAAGGCCCGTACCTGATGAAGTTGAAAGCAAAATTTCTTCTTTTGTATGAAATACTTTTCTTAACTTGTTACTTATATTTCTTTGAAGCTCCGACGCCTCCTTGCTTCTATGTCCTATCATAGGTGTTGCCATCTTTTGAAGTACGTCTTCTGATACTTCTACTGGTCCTGGAACAAATAACTTTTTATGCATTTTACTACCTCCAAATATAATTTACTTTAATGATTTACTGTTTTATATTGCTAAAGTCAAACTGGTATAACAGCTTGACTTTCAAATCCAAATATAGAATTTAAAATAAAAAAAACACCTTCAATCTCCTGTTAGGGACGATTGAACGCGTTGCCACCCTTATTGGCTGTAGTAAAATCAGCTACAACCCACTCATATATATAACGGTACTCCCGTATTACTCATCGTAATAGTCCTGCCAAGGCGGATTCACTTAAAACATAACACCAATTTTCACCAGTCATTGGTTCTCTAAAGCTAATTTCAAGTTACTATTCTCATCATAGGACATATTAATTTTTTTAATTCAGCTTTATTTATAAGATTGTAACCTATTATAGATTTTAATTTTCAATATGTCAATACCCTTTTAAAAAATTTTTTCCGTTTTCTATCTTTTAAAGATAGTTAATTTTGAACCATGCTTTACTATACTATATGAAATATAGTTATAGAATGTTCATGTCAAAATTAATTTTATGTATTGAGTTCCAGAGAATTTATAATATTTTTTTGAGTCTGATCTATAACCTTGTTTTTATAAGTTATTGCATTCAAAGGACAGATATGTATACACCTCATACATAACAAACACTTGCTGTGAAAAACAGCATGCCCATTTTCAAAAGTTATATTATTTTGTGGACAGTTCATAAGGCACAAACCGCATTTATTACAAGCATCAGTAGATACCATGTTTTTTGATATTTTAGGAATTCTACTTTTAAACGCTCTGGATAAAATTTTACCCGTGTAAAGCCTGAGTTCATTGTTTGATTCTATCACAGTATCTTTCTCTATAAAGTTTTTTACAATATGCTTTATTTTTTGTTCAGCATCAGAAAGTAATGCATCAATGTTCTTCTTAAGCGGCTTTCTGCCAAAACAAAAATAAAAGTTGTTTGGCATTCTTATACACGTTTGTACATCAATCCTATATCCTTTTTTCTTCAGACATTTTGACATAAAACACGAGGAAGATGAAGTTTTCCCCCCCTGTGTAGAATAAACTATTGTTCTGATTTCATTACTCTTTGACTTAAAATCTCTTAGAAAGTCACACATAATCCTTGGCGGAAACTCAGCATGTGCAGGTGAACCAAATACCATGAAATCATACTGTTTCATACATTCCTCTTTTACCATTTCCTTATTTTCTATATTTACCAGATTTAAATTTACATTGTATAATTTAAAATCCGTCTTGAATCTATCCGCAACCCATTTAGTATTACCAGTACCACTAAAATAATACAAAACACCCTTCATACTAGCTCCCTCTAATAATTAATTTATTGTTTATCTAAAAAACATATAAAAAATCACTTGTCAATTCCCCTATTTTTATATTCTTCTCTATACTTATCCATAATTTTCTTTAATATATCACTTGCTGTAGGAGGAGTAAACGTTATTGCATTCGCGCCGGCTTTTATAGTATCTCTTATGCTCTCTTCCGAAACTCCGCCAGTAGCTATTATTGGAAATTCCGGGTAATTTTTTCTTATATACTCAACTATTTTGTCGGTTTTGTCTGCACCGGATACATTTATTATTGAGGCACCAGCTTTTATTCTTTCATGTATATTTTCATACTCCGATATTACAGTAACTATTATCGGAATATCAATTGTATCTCTTATTTGTCTTATTACAGAGTTAGAAGTGCTGCTGTTTACAACAATGCCCATGACCCCCTTGAACTCAGCATCGAGTGCCAGATTAACAATTCTCCTGCCCGATGTAATTCCACCTCCAACTCCACAGAAAACGGGAACATCAGCCGCCAGCACAATAGCCTGTGTTATAAGTGGTTGTGGTGTAAACGGATATACTGCTATAACTGCATCCGCATTTGTATTTTTTATAACCGCAACATCCGTTGTAAATACAAATGACTTAAGTCTTTTTCCAAATATCTTTATACCACTTGCTTCTCTTATAACTTCAGGCAGTTGAATAACATGTCTTTTTAAAATTCCCTTTATTTCAGGTACATATTTAGCCACTCCGTTTTCCTCCTTAAATTCAAGTTTAACTTTCCAATATATCAAGGATCTTGTTTACAACACGTTTTCCTATGAAATCTTCACTCATTTCAGATATTGCATCTTGAATATCCGTCCAATTTATCCCTTCAACTTCACAGGATTTTTTTAGCTTTCCCCCATCATATTCTGCCATAAATGTAAGCATAACAAGTCCTTTTTCCTCAACATAATCGCTTCCAAGATATCTCAAACCTTTAATTTTAAGCCCAGACTCTTCCATAACTTCCCTATGCACGGTTTCTTCAACCGTTTCTCCATTTGAAACATATCCTGAAAGAAGCACTTTAGAATTTTTATATATATAGCTCTGCTTGAGAAGCAATATCTTACTGCCATTTAAAACCGCAACTACGATACATGGTTTAGGAGTGTCAAAATAAAATACATCGTCTACCGGGCAATATGGTACTACTCCTTCATCCCAGCTGCCCTTTTCATCTAATTTTCTTCCACATATGGGACAATAATTAAATTTCATAATTTCACTGTTTTATAAACAGTTTGCACCCCCTTAACAAATAAAGAGTATCATTTTAAATAAAAGCATAAGTCTTTATTATATTATAATATATATGTAATATTTTTCAAACAAAAATACACTTAATATGAACCACTTGACGAGGCCTATATTATTATAATTTTACCTCTATCCTGTTCATGAGTTCTATAAAATTTTCACCAACTTTACAGTTATATGCAAGTACATCTACTCCTGCTTTAAAAGCGAGTCGAAGTACTTGTCCAAACTTTTCATCAATATCATCCTCAGGTGTGAAATATTTTATATTTTCCATCTGTATCAAAAACAAAATGGCCGCCTCCATTTTTGATTTTTTTACATCAATAAGTTCTAAAACATGCTTTCTGCCTCTTTCAGTAGGTGCATCCGGAAACTTGGCCACCCCATGTTTCTCAAGCGTAACTCCTTTTACTTCCAGATAGCATACTTCTTTCTCCCCGCCTGAAAGTTTAAAATCAAACCTGCTATTTCCAAATGTCTTTTCTCTTTCAATATTTGTATATTTCTCAAACATAACTATTTTCTGATATTTTAGTGCTTCCTCAACTACTCTGTTTGGTATTTGCGAATCTATGTTTATCAAGATATTATCCTTATATGCTGCTATAAGATCATACTTGGTTTTTCGTTTTTCACCATTTTCACATCTAAGCAATACAATTGCTGAAGGCAAAAGTATCTCCTTGCATCTTCCTGTATTCGGCACATGCACAAGGCACACTTGTCCATCAATGTTTACATATGCCTCAAATCTGTTTATTCTCTTTATAAACCTTCCTCTTACTACAGCCTTTGTAAAATTCAACTAATCACCTCTAAAATAATTACAGAACAAATCCACTAGAAAAACAACTTAAACACTATCAAAAATATAACTCCAGGTATACCAAAGAATCCTGCTATAAGCGATGTAACTGCATTTATCCCTATATATAATCCAAAATATTTCCCTACAAAGTTAAGCACTATTAGAAAAAATGCACCCAATACAGCATTTACAATTAATTTAAAAAGTATTTTTATAGGCCATGAAAATACTTTTACGATTATATAAAGTCCCAAAATTGCGATTAAAAAGTATCCTATATATTCAAAATGAAACATATCATCGTCTCCCCCGCATTTTTTTACCCACTACTATTAATTTATATTCTAACAGTAACAAAGTATTAATACAAAAGAGACATTGTTAACTTTTTTTTAAGAAGACTTTTTAACTTGCTTGGAACATTCAAATATATTTCCTGTGTTTATCTTTATATTACTTTTCTTGGCCTGACTAAGAAGATACATATATTTTGACTTTGCAGCTTCTTCCATATGTATAGCATAGTCAACAAGATGCGGATCTTTTACTTTGTTAAAGTAAATTTCGCACCTTGTTATTTCTTGTCTTGCTTCCTCTATATCATTCAAAAGTTTTTTCTGCTCTTTAGTGTACGTAGATTTTTTTGCAAGTAAAAACTTTATTATATTTTTTCTGTTCATAAAAAAATCCTCCTAATTTATATTGTCATATAAATACTTGACATAAATTAGGATTAATATACATGCTGCCTATATCTTTACTCTTCCTTCAAAAGCCTTGGATAGAGTAACTTCATCCGAATATTCAAGATCTCCGCCGACAGGAACTCCATGTGCGATCCTTGTAACTTTGACTCCAAGAGGATTCAATATCCTGGATATATACATAGCTGTGGCTTCACCTTCCACATTCGGATTTGTTGCAACTATTACTTCTTTTACATCTTTGTTTATCCTTCTTACAAGTTCTCTGAGTTTTATATCATCAGGTCCTCTTCCCGCCATCGGGGATATATTGCCGTGTAATACATGATAAACTCCATTATATTCCTTTACTTTTTCTATTGCCATTATGTCTTTTGGCTGCTCCACAACACATATAATATTCTTGTCTCTATTGGGATTGGAACATATACCACATGGATCTGAATCAGTAAAATTTCCACAAACGGAGCAATACTTTATAGTTCCTCTTGCTTTCATTAAAGCTTCTGCAAACTCTTTAACTTCATTTCCCGGTAAATTAAGCACATAAAGTGTTAATCTCTGCGCCGTCTTATAACCTATTCCTGGGAGTTTCGCAAACTCCTCTATTAACTTCTCTATGGCTATCGGATAAAAATCCATATTTGTCACCCACTTTACTATAATACCCCACCTTTAGAAGATGGGGCATTTTTTAAAACATTCCCGGAATATTAAGTCCGCCTGTTAATTTTTTCATTTCAGCTGCAGACTGTTCGTCAGCATTTTTAAGTGCCTCGTTGCATGCACTAAGTACAAGATCCTCAAGCATTTCTATATCGTCAGGATCAACTACCTCCGGTTTTATTTTTATACTTTTTATTTCTTTTTTTCCATTTACAACAGCAGTCACAGCTCCACCACCAACTGCAGCTGAAAATTCCTTGTTTTCAAGATCTTCCTGCATGTCTTTCATCTGTTTTTGCATTTTTTGAGCCTGTTTCATAATATTGTTCATGTTTGCTCCACCACCAAAATTAGGGAACCCGCCTTTTGCCATATAACTTCCTCCTTAAACTCAACTAATATTGATTTTAATTATATCATATTTGCCATCATCTATAAATTTGTTATTCATCAAGTATTTCCACAATATCTTCTCCAAAGGTATTTTTAAGTATCTGCTCTTTTGACTCAGGAATTTCCTCGTCTTCAATAATATACTTCAATCTTACTCTTTCCTTTAATACCTCTGAAAATACACTTTCAACAATTTTGCTGCTCTCCCCTTTTTCAAGCCTCTGTTTATGAAAGGAATAGTCTTTGGCATATTTTATAGTTATAATTCCATTTTCACACTTAAATGCTTCGCCTGTAGTAAGTGCTGCAAATATAACCATTTGATGCCTTGCCTTGAAAGCTTCAAGTATATCCTGCCATTTTTTCTTTACAATATCAAGAGTTATTTTTGAATGTATATTTTCTTCATACACTTCTTCTTCAGGAGTATTTTTCTTGATTTTTTCAGCTTTTTCAGCCTTCAAGTCTCTGGATGTCTCATTACCTTGCTCAAAAGTTTTCTCCAAGTTCTTCTTTTTTACCTCTTTTTTAGTGTCTTGAGGCTTTTTAACATAGCCTCCCTTAAATGCTTCTTCCAATCTATTGATTCTTGACAGCATTACCTCTTTTGAAGTGTCGTATTCTATTTTGCACATTTTTATAACGGAAAGCTCAAGATATATCCTGCTTTGTTTTACCCATTTTGACTGTTCCTCGGCATCCTGAAGTATCCTGATATCCCTCATTATTTCTTCTACTCTTATTTTTTCAGACTGATCCTTTACAAGCTTTATATTTTCTTCAGACATATCAAGAACCTCTTCCGGTGCATTAGAAACTTTCGCCATCAATAAATTTCTAAAATGAGTTATCATGTCTCTTATGAAATTGTATATGTCTTTCCCGCTCAAAACCACATCATCAATTACTTTCATTGAATCTTCAACATTCTTATCTATTATACTCTCAGTTAGTTTGAATAGATTGTCATTTGTAACAAGCCCCAGCATCTCAACTACGTCATCATATTTTACCTTACCGCCGCCCATTGATATTGCCTGATCAAGAACACTAAGTGCATCTCTCATGGCACCGTCACATATTCTTGAAATTAGATTCAAGCTCCTGTCATCTGCAAATACACCTTTTATATCCACTATATACCTTAATCTTTTAAAAACATCACTGCTTTTTATCCTTCTGAAATCAAATTTCTGACACCTTGACAATATAGTCACAGGTAATTTTTGAGGATCGGTAGTTGCAAGAATAAATATTACATTTTCAGGAGGCTCCTCAAGAGTTTTCAAAAATGCGTTTACCGCTTCCTGCGTAAGCATATGAACCTCATCCATTATGTAAACTTTGTATTTTCCTTCCTGTGGTGGATATTTTACATTTTCTATTACATCCTTTATGTCCTCGAGACGTCTCTTGGACGCTGCATCCATTTCAATCACATCAATTGCAATTCCACGATTTATCTTCTTACACATGTCACATTCATTGCAAGGTTCTCCATTTTGCAGATCCTCACAATTAACTGCCTTTGCAAGAATTTTGGCGGTAGATGTTTTACCTGTACCTCTCATTCCGGAGAAAAGATAGGCATGAGCTATTCTATGATTAACCACCTGATTTTTTAAAGTTACGGTTATGTGTTCCTGACCAACAACATCACTAAATGTCTTAGGTCTCCATTCTCTATAAAGTGCCGTATAAGCCATATAATCACCTTCTTTTTTATATTATACCCTATGAAAGGAATAGGTAAATAAAAAAAGACACCCTAAAGGTATCTTAAAAATCAATATTAAAGTCGTGCACCTTGCTTCGTCTAACAAACCATAGGCGTTACCTATACAGTTAGCTCAAATCAGGTTTTTCCACGGCACACGAAAATTATCACTTACCGCTGCTTCCTTCCGGACCTGACGGGGTTCATGAGTTTTCATTGCGTGGGACCCGGTTATCAACACCACTTTTACAGGCCAGCCCTACAAGTTTGAAGCCTAAGCAAGGAACTCAACCCTGCTATAGCGGATTGCAGGTAAAGGGCACCGCTAACTCCCCATCTAGCACGACAAAGTTTAAATGGCGGAGAGAGGGGGATTCGAACCCCCGGTAGAGTTTCCCCTACACACGCTTTCCAGGCGTGCTCCTTAAACCTCTCGAACACCTCTCCATAGATTTACTCATGAAATACATTACTGTTTAATTATACATCAAATGCCACAACAACAATCAATATTATACTATCAAAAACATAACATTTCAATAGTTTAATTAAAATTTATTGCAAACAGAATAATCTAGGGTTTATACTTTTATATGATTAAAATATAAACTATGGAGGATATATTTGTGAAAAACTACAGCGAACTCAAAAAACTATTATTATCAATAGATGGAAGAGGATATTCCTCTTATAAAAAATTAACGGGAGAATATAATTTTGAAAAATACATTCTTTCAATAGAGCACATTCAGTCAGATCCCTTTGCCCCACCATCAAGGTGCAAAATAACAATGTCCTTAAAAGAAAGCGAAATTCCCCGCGACTTTATAGATTCAAAACTGAAAATTACAGCTGTCTGTGATTTTCTAACAAGGACCTTCGAAAGGAACATAAAGAACAGCCATGCAGTTACAAAAGCATCCGGCAAAAGCGGTTCAATAAGTATAGATCACTGTGGTCAGGAAATTCTTCAAAGAACGTCGACTTTAATATCAAATAACACTATTGAAACAAGATTTGAACTTGGAATGCCAGCCTCAGGAAGAAAAGTTCTTGGAAAACTTGCAGATAAAATTTTTAATGAAATACTTCCTTTTATTATAGATAAATCGTTGATCATGAAAAATATAGACAAAGCCGGCCTCGAACAGCAAATACAGCTCGTACTGGATCAGAATTATATAAGACACACGTTAAAAGAAAAAAAGCTTGTTGCATTCATTGCAAATGGCTCTGTGCTTCCTCGTCAAAACGGAATATCAGATACACCTTTAAAAGATGCAGTATCCTTCAAAAGCCCTCAAAATTTAGAAGTTGAATTTAACCTGCCAAGCCATAAAACTATTCGTGGAATGGGCATTCCAGAAGGCATAACCTTGATAGTCGGAGGAGGATATCACGGAAAATCCACCCTTTTAAGAGCCCTTGAACTTGGAATCTACGATCATATAAAAAATGATGGACGGGAATTTGTGATTACACGTGATGACGCTGTAAAAATACGGGCTGAAGACGGCAGATCTATAGAAAAGGTAAATATATCTCCATTTATAAATAATCTTCCAAACAATAAAGACACAAGCAAATTTTCCACTGAAAATGCAAGCGGTAGCACCTCCCAGGCTGCAAATGTAATAGAGGCTCTTGAAGCGAAAAGCAGACTCCTTTTAATAGATGAAGATACTTCTGCAACAAATTTCATGATACGCGATGAAAAAATGCAGCAACTTGTAAAAAAAGACAAAGAACCCATTACCCCGTTTATTAAAAGAATAAAACAGATGTATAGTGAAAACAATGTATCAGCTATACTCGTAATGGGTGGATCTGGAGACTACTTTAATGTGGCGGATCACGTTATAATGATGGATGAATATATTCCAAAGGATGTAACTAAACGGGCAAAAGAAATTATATCATCTGACCCGGCACCTGAAATAACCGCAGACGATATAAAATTTACCACAAATTCAAACAGGGTCATAGCAAAAATACCTCTCGGTCCAAGGGACAGAATAAAATCAAAGGGAAAATATTCTATACTATGTGGAAAGTCTCAAATAGAACTTGCAGGACTTGAACAGTTATGTACTGCCAGCCAGACAAACTGCACTGCAGCCATGCTGCAATTTCTAATTAAAAATGTAATTGACGGCACAAAGCCTATTTACAAATGCATAGATGAACTGCTTATCAAAATAGAAAAATCCGGATTCAGTTTGCTTGCCCCCTACACCTCTCATCCCGGATTCATGGCTCTTCCAAGAAAATACGAAGTATGTGCTGCCATAAACCGCTATAGAAACCTTAAAATAAGGTAGTTCTTTACACCGCCTGATGTTTACAGTAACCTCTCACTGAAAGGAGAAAAAATAGAGGTATTTCTATAACTGATGCACTTATAATAAGATATGGTGACCAAATACTAAAATTACCTATAGTAATAAAATTTAAATCCTTTATCTGGTGGTAAAAATTATTTGTAATGCCAATCCCGCCAGATGGGAGGATACTTCCAAGTAAACTTGTTAAATTCCCATTCCAGTGTGTAATTGTAAAAAAAATATCAGGAAATATAAAAATTGCAATTGCAATTATAAGTGTAGTCGTGGAATTACTTGATACAGAAGATAAGAACATGGTAAAACATAAAACAGCAAAGACGTTGATAAATCCTGCCAGAATAACAAATTCTCCTGCTTGTCCTATAGTCATTGGAAGAATGCTAAACGGCATAAACATTTGTATAGAACTCTTTAGACTTTCCATACCATAGGCATGTTCTATTATAATTAAATAAGTAGAAATACAAATAACAAACAAAATAAAATCTATAAGTACTGAGGCACATATTTTACTTAATCCAAGACGGCCGCGTCCATACTTGGTACATCTTAAAATATCATCTGAACCGGTTTGATACTCTCCTGAAAAAATAGGTGAATTCATAAAAATGCAAAGAATAGCTAAAATTAAACTAAGAAAGTCAATATCAGTAAAACCTCTTGTACTCTGTATTCCACCTTTATAAATAAATGGAGTTTTTACACTGGCATTTTGCGTCAAAGCTTTACTCTGTGCAGCTACGTTGTTCGGATACTTCACCAGTAATTTATTTTTTAATACCTCATTTCTATTGGAATAAATATTTGTAATATCATTTGGATAAACATTTTTCAATCCTTCAAATATATTTGAATCATCCCCTGAATAAACACTTGTAATCAAATTAAGATGCATCCATCTTGGAATTATTTCTTTGCAGAATAAATTATACGGAATATCATTTCCATATTGTTTGACCAGGCTGTGAAACACCTCCAAATCTGACTGCAAATCTTCTACAGTAACTTCGCCTTCAAAAGGTTTCGCTTGTTTTTTGTTTGCCTTAATTGCTGATATTCCAGTGATTTTTTCCATACTATTGTTTTTGCCTGCATACTCATATTCATTACTTGAAATTGTTGAAAAGGAAAGTGCAATAGACAATATAACTCCAATGGCTATGGAAATCCACACAGCACGTGTTTTTACAAGACGCTTAAGCTCTAAAATAAATATTCTCATGTATATCCTATCTCCTTTGCCTATTTTGTGATTCTTCTGAAAAATAGGAAAGATACAAGTCCTCAAGAGTTGGCTGAACCTGTATTGCATTTTTATCAGGTTTATTCTTTGAAACTATACGTAAAATATCCTGATCTTGTCCATGCCTCAAGTTCGAAATAGTATATTGTGCTCTTAACGTTTCTGCCTGTCCTGTTTCCACCTTTGACTCCCATACGCATCCATTAACGGCTAAAATTATTTCACTTGGCTGACCTTTATTAATAATTCTTCCATCTTTCATCATCAAAATTGTATCTGCGATATATTCCACATCAGACACTATGTGTGTTGAGAGGATCACGATTTTATCCCTGGAAATCTGTGATATCAAATTTCTAAAATGAACACGTTCTTTTGGATCAAGACCTGCAGTTGGTTCATCAAGGACAAGTATTCCAGGATCATTTAAAAGAGCCTGTGCAATACCAAGTCTCCGTTTCATGCCTCCTGAAAATGTCTTTATTTTTTTCTTGGATACACTTTCAAGAGACACAAGTTCTAAAAGCTCATTTGAACGAACTTTTGCAGCTTCCGCACTTAAACCCTTTAATGCAGCTACATACATCAAATAGTCAGCAGCCGTAAATCCAGGATAATACCCAAAATTTTGCGGAAGATAGCCAAGGATTTCCCTATAACTCTCACCCATGGAAACAGTATTCTTGCCATCCAGAAGAATATCTCCCGAGGTAGGATTCAAAATTCCACAGGTCATACGCATAAGTGTAGTCTTTCCAGCTCCATTTGCACCTAAAAGCCCGTATATGCCAGATGTAAGAGTCACAGATATAGAATCTACCGCCTTTTTATCTTTATACTGTTTTGTTACATTACTAAATGTAAGCTTCATGATTATTCCCTCCTTAAACCTATTTACCACCTTATAGAAATTGTGTGTTCTTTCTCTAAATCACCAGCAAAACCTTTAAAATACTTTATAACCGCTGACGCAAAATAAAAAGTGGTAATTAAAAACATTATTAACCAAACTCCCTGGGATACCGTCTCATAATAACTTTTTACAAAAGACAACCATCCGAAAACAGCCATACACAAAAAGCAGATTATTCCACAGTAATATCCACCCTGTCTGCTTTTTACATGATTCATCACAGTAATACATCCACAACAGGTAACATTAAATGGCACAACAAGATACAATATCATTCTAAAAATAAATACACTGTCATTATGAAAAGCAGATACTGCAAGAATTATTGTAAGACAAAATAAATCCACAAAGCCAAGAATAATCATTCTGGCTGCAATCAATTTTCTCATAGAAAAACGAGTACATAACTCAATTTCCTCCATATCATGAGCATAACTCTTCAAAAGTTCTGGAAACCCAACAAAAGCAATCATTGGAGCCGCAAGTGAGAAAAGCACTACAATATTTTTCAGGTTATCTCCTTCAAAATTATTTTGTGAAATTAAAACAAGAAATCCTATTAAAATCATAGCCTGTATTATCCAGATCCAACCTCCAATAAACCGAACCTGCATACGTATGAAGTCCCCAAAATCAATTCTTCTTGAAAAAAAGTTTCCTTTGTATGCTTCTATTGAAACCTTTATAGTCTCCTGAAGTTTATGTCTGTCATAGTCCGGAACCGAAAATTGCTTAAGTGTTTCATGCATCTTTTCATCATTAATCTTCATATCCAATCCTCCTTTGACAGCAGTGTGCTTAAAATTTTAAGACCCCTACCAAGACGATATTTTGTAACAGACAATCCAGAATTCATAATTTTAGCAATGTCTTTTAACTTAAAATCATGATAAAATCTAAGCAAAATGACATCTTTTTGTTCCTCGGGTAATTGATTTAAGGCAGCTTCAACAGAACCTTCAGTCTCAAACTTGTTCTCTAAAGTATTATTTCCATAGGAATCTCCTATTTCAATATTTTCTACAGGAATTGGAGTCTTTTTACGAGATTCATTTATGCATAGATTATGGGCTATCACATATAAATAATTTTTGCATTTTCCCCTTTCAGTATAATTTTTGAAATTGCGGCAAAAGCTGAGAAACACATCCTGCGTGATATCTTGAGCATTTTCCTTGTTACAAAGCCTTCTGTAACAATAGGAATAAATATCATTATAATATTTCAAGATAAGTTCGTTTAATGCTTCCGTATCCCCGGATTTTATCTTTTTAACAAGTTTTTTATCCTCCACTGCCAAACTCCTCCCCTACCCATACACTTTATATAACATCCTAGCTTAAAAAAAGTCAGTATGACTTTATTCTTTTATAATAAACAGTCACATATTTTTTGCAAATAAACAAAAATAAATGCCGGCCATTTATTTGGTCGCATTTATTTTACTTTTTGCTAAAGTTATTAAATTATTTTCTCAATAATAATCTAAAACAATATAATCCACCTGATACTTTAGAATATATAGCATTATGACATATATCACAATTAATTGAATCCACAAATTTAAATCCTGCCTTTTTTAATTTACTAGTTAATAAATTCAAATCAACTGTTGGATAATCAACCGTTAATACAAGTAAGCCATCTTTTTTTAAAACCCTGTAAAACTCATTTATTCCATTTTCCTTATCATGATCTGAAAGGTGCTCAAGTACTGAAATACAATAAATTTTATCAAACTTATTATCCCCATAGGGAAGGTTTGTCAGGTTGCTATTCGAAAAATTTATTTTACTTATATAATTTGCAGCTTTCTTGACATCTTCTTCATCAAAACATTTCCCAACTTCTGATAAAATTTTATTTTCATCCAAAATATCAGTATCAATATCACAGGCATACACATTTTTACATACACTTGCTAAATAAAATTTAAAAGGATGAGGAATTCCACAAGCTGCATCAAGACAGGTATCATTTTTCTCCAAAAAATTTGATGCCCAGGCATATTCATAACCTCTGCTCCACCAATAATTAGGAAATTTCAAGAGACATTCTGTTTTTTTCTCATCTGTATTAACTATAAATCTTGAAGATTTTATTTCAGGGTTATTTTTTCCAATATAAGCATTACATTTTTTATACATGTTCACACGCTCCGTACTGTGACTTTATTTTATTAAACGGTATCTTCATTATAATTTTCTTTATTTATAAAAAAGGGTATCATATAAATATACATTAAAATTGCCACCTCATTTATATAGATTCTAAAACATTATATGAGATCGTAATAATTTTGGTTAACTATTACATACATATCTACGTTATATTATTATCTTTAAACCTTAATTATAACATAAGGAGGTCGAAATTGAATTATAATATCTTAATAATTGACGATGACAAAGAGTTATGCATCCTCATTAAAGAAAGTATATTAAAAGAAAAAATAAATGCCGACTACTGCTATTCCGGCACGGACGGACTTGCAATGCTTGAAAAGAATGATTACCAGCTTATTCTTTTAGATGTAATGATGCCTGGAATGGATGGCTTTCAAACGATGGAAAAAATAAGATCGCAAAGCAGTCTTCCTATTCTCATGCTGACTTCTAAAAGTGACAGTACGTCAAAAGTACACGGACTTCGATCCGGTGCAGACGACTACTTGACAAAGCCCTTTGATATGGAAGAACTAATTGCACGAATAATTTCACTTATACGGAGATACACACGTTTTAATGCGTCAGGCAGCCCTTCCTCTCTTACCTATAAAGGGCTAGACATAGACCTCGACAACCGAAGTGTTACCACGAAAAACGGCACCTTCGAGCTGCCTCCAAAAGAATTTGGCCTGCTGCTCTTTTGTGCAAAAAATCAAGGCAAGATTCTAACCAAACAACAGATTTACGAAGAGGTATGGGGAGAACCTTATGTTTATGACGACAGCAACATTATGGCAATTATAAGCAGGCTGCGTAAAAAGATCGAACCTAGCTCAAGTAAACCATTTTATATCCAGACGATAAAGGGAATTGGCTATCGTTTCAATAGAGAGGTGTAGTATAATGCTCGTATACATAATTTTAGTAACATTATTTTTCCTTTCGTTTTTATCCAGCATAATTTACTTTACAAAACTAATAGGTGTAAAACGTCAGCTCAAGGATATGACAAATATCCTCGTCGATATTCAAAGCGGAAACGGAAGCCGAAGAATCCTTGCTTCAAACAGTGAACTGACTGCAGACCTTTCCTATAAAATAAACGAAATTATCTATTCCTACGAAGAGCAGCTTTCAAAGCTTAAATCTGCAGATGAAAACAACCGCCAGCTTATGACAAGCCTTTCTCATGATGTAAGAACACCACTTACTACTCTCATTGGCTATCTGGATGCCGTTCATAGAGGAGTCATAACGGGGAAAAGTCAACATGATTATATTGAAACTGCAAGACGCAAAGCACATGATCTAAAGGAATACATCGATGTTTTATTTGATTGGTTTAAACTTAACTCCAGTGAATTCTCCCTGTCTGTAGAACAGATAGAACTTGCAGAACTGACTCGAAATATACTGAAAGACTGGATTCCCATTTTCGAAGAAAAGCATCTTGATTATGAAATCGAACTCCCTGAAAAACCACTGCAGGCAAAAGTAGATTGTGATGGGTATTCACGCATTATAAACAACTTAATCCAAAACGTAATCACCCACAGTCAAGCTACACAAATTCAAATTCACATGTCAAAAAAAGAAGCGGAAATTCAAATTGTGGTGCAGGATAATGGCTCAGGCATTGAAAAGTCACACCTGAAACACATCTTCGAAAGACTTTACAAATGTGACACAGGAAGATCCAATAAAGGAAGTGGCCTAGGATTATCCATTGTCCAGCAAATGACAAAAAAAATGAACGGCAAAATCACTGTACAAAGTGAATTAAATAAATACACTATTTTTACCCTTTTATTTCCTTTATGTAATTGATAAAATCCCTGTCTTACAGCAGGGATTTATTTTATATGAATTGCAAGGTTTTTGCAAGGCTTTCACAAGGTTTTTGCAAGATTGATATGATAGACTAATTTTAACAAGAAAAGGAGGTTACTAATTTGAGTGATTTTATAATTGAAACAATAAATCTTACTAAACAATATGGAGAACAAAAAAGCGTTGCAAATCTTAATATACATGTAAAAAAAGGTCGTATTTATGGCCTGCTCGGCAGAAACGGAGCTGGAAAAACGACTACCATGAAAATTCTCTTAAGTCTAACAAAACCTACTTCCGGAGAAGTTAAAATTTTTGGTAAAAATATTCAGGGAAATGAAAGAAAAATTCTTCCCCGCATAGGCAGCTTGATTGAGGGACCAGGTTTCTATCCAAACCTTACAGGCACAGAAAATCTTAAAATATTTGCCGAACTCCGTGGCGTTTCCAAGCGCAACGCTGTAAAAGAAGCACTGGATGTTGTAGGGCTCCCCTTTAAAGACAAAAAACTGTTTTCTAATTATTCTCTTGGCATGAAACAGCGCCTTGCCATTGCACTAGCTATTATGCACGATCCTGAACTGTTGATTTTAGACGAACCAATCAATGGCCTCGATCCTATTGGAATTGCCGAAGTACGTTCATTTATCAGGAATCTTTGTTATGTAAAAGGGAAAACCATTTTGATATCCAGCCATATTCTATCAGAAATATCCCTACTTGCAGATGATATTGGAATAATTGACCATGGCGTATTGCTCGAAGAAGAAAGCCTTGCCACGCTGGAAAAAAATAATCATAAATACATTCACTTTATTGTTTCCGACACAGCACAGGCCGGCAGGATTATAGAAGAAACTTTTGGAATAAAAAAATTTACAATTGAAGATGATCACAGTCTTCGTATATACGACAATACTTTATCTGCAGCATCACTAAATCGAGCGTTTATTGAAAGTGGATTGGAAGTATCCGAAGCGCACACCTGTGAAGATACCCTGGAAGACTATTTTAAGCGTATAACCGGAGGTGAAGGAATTGCGTAACCTGATTCTCTGCGAATTTAAAAAATTGAAGCGAAAGAAAATTTTTTCTCTTGCCCTGCTGGCTTCTTTTATTTTTCCTATTTTGGGTTCAGCTTTAGTTTCAGGAGTATCAAATGTGAATTTTTCCGATATGATAAGCTTCGTTCGTGAGGACAGCGGCTTTTTACTGCTGATGCCCCTGCTGGTTATCCTGGCCTCCAGCCTGTTTTTCTCGGAACATGACAATGACACTCTAAAAAATCTGCTTTGCATCCCCGTGTCAAAAAATCGTCTTGTGCTTGCAAAGCTTCTGGTACTGCTTATATTTTCAACAGCATTTCAAATTGTTGGATTTACCATCTGTGCAGTAATAACATCCATGCATCATATTCCGCTTGTAAATCTTCCTTTTGAATTCGTATTGACAGCAGCTACGGGAATACTTCTATGGGCAGCTGCGCTTCCATGCATTGTTTTCGTTGTCTGGTTCAACAAAAGCTATGTTCTTTCTGTAATTATTGTGTTCTTCTACACACTTCTGAATTATGCCATGCATTTAAGCAACACGATTTTGACGCAGCCTCTAGGATTCAATGTTGGAACATTCATGCCAATTCCAATCATTTTCCGCTGGTTGTATCAGTTCAGTACTCCGGTTGGCAAAATTCAAACGGAATTTTATAATCATTTCAGCCAGCATTTTGTATCTACACCGGTATGCTTCTGCATACTTCTTATGGAAGCGGCGTTTTGTATATTTTTGATGATTCGCATCTATGAGCACAGAGAAATATAAAAGGGGGAATAGCTATGATGCTAAGCATTATAAAAACTGAATTTAAAAAATTAAAACGGCTTCATATTTTAATTATAGGCTTTGTCGGTATGGTTTTTCCAACAATCCTGTCCATATTTACACAAGCAGTTATTACCGAAGAAGGCAAGGTACAGAATTTTGATTTTACAGCCCTCATGAGCAGCTCCATCTGGAACAGCACTACAATTTTCATGCCTGTAATTTTTACACTGATCGGCGGGTATTTGATTAGCAGGGAATATACGGATAATACTTTGAAAAACATTCTGCCTGTTCCAATAAGCTTTCAAAGTCTGCTGCTTGGAAAATTGCTGACAATGGGAATCTTAAGTATAATACTAGGACTTTACAGTTATACGGTAACGCTGATTGTAGGAACATTGTATGGAATTTCAGGTTTAAGCATTGCTGTTTTGCTCACAAGCCTTCTACAAACACTTGGAATGTCAGTTTTCACATACATCGCCATTTTACCAATCGTTGCTTTTACAAGCAGGAAACCAGGAATTTTCATGGGAGGTGTTATTGTATCCTTTCTACTCGGATATAGTTCCATGTTTATTAAAAATATCACTATGCGCAGCCTGTACCCGATTCTAGCCGGCTTTACGCTTGTTAGATTTGATACAGGAACATTCATGAATACTTCCGGATTTGGAAATCTTACTTTGTCTATTTTGTCCCTCTGCGTCATGCTTTTGCTTACGTTCTCAATTGTTATGTTGACAAATCCCCTGAAATCAACCACTAGCCATAAGAAACGAAAAACAGCAGGCATATTTCTGAGAAATGGACAAAAACGATACTAATTTTTAAATGGAAAGGTGGTACATCCACATGAAAAATAAAATATTAAGTACAATTGCATTGATAACCATTTTGATTCCTTTTACAATAGTCTTCTTTTGGAGTCCTACTGATCCAAATGCCACTGCTGTCATAATCGGCTACTGCATCCTTATTTTAATCAGTTTCTGCTACTCGCTTTTACTGTTTGGTGGATACAAATTAAGAGATAGCAATACAAAAATTGCTCTTGGAGTAAACAGTCTGTATCTAGTCTGCATTTTGATATTTATAGTAATTCCACGGTTTATCTAAAAAATACCAACCTGCGAAAAATTATACTAATGGTAAAAAAATAATTATACTATTTTGATTATTAGTATCTTCCATACTCTTAATTAAGCATTTATAATGATAGCAATAAACATAAAAGGAGCAGAGATATGAATATGAAAATTGGTAGAAACATTCGCATATACCGCAAGCAGCTTGGATTGACACAGGAGAAGCTTGCAGAGGCAGTAAATGTCACTGTTGGAGCCGTGTCAAAATGGGAAAGCGGTCTTTCAAATCCAGATATCGCTATGCTGCCGGAGCTGGCAGATTTATTCGAGGTATCAGTAGATGTTCTTTTGGGATATCAGCTTAATTGCAAGACAGCAAAACAAACCTCAGAGAAAATATACGAACTGCGCATGAAAAAGAAAATAGATGAGGGTAAAAAAGAGGCAAACAAAGCACTTCAGAGATATCCAAACAATTTTGATATCGTTTATCAAAGTGCTGTTTTGTTTAATTTTATCGGAGTAGAAAGATCAGATAAAGCATCAATCAAGCGCTCTTTGGATTTGTATAACAAATCCTGTGCCTTAATTTCCCAGAATACAAACGAGAAAGTCAGTGAACTATCGATTAATATCGCTATAGCAGAACTTTATATATCCATGGGGAAGATAGATTTGGCACTTACGCATTTAAAAAAGAATAATGACTGTGGAATCAACAACGAAACTATTGGAATGATTCTTTCTCAAAACGACCAGTGCGAAGAAGCATTTCCCTATCTTTCGGATGCTTTTTCTGATAATATTCTAAAATTGTTCCTATCAACATTAGGACTTTCCATCTGCCATCACAATGTTGGAAAGGAAGACTTGTCTAGAGAAGTCATTCTTTGGATGTATCATTTGTTGGATGGCTTAAAAATTCCCGGTCAGATTTCTTATCTGGACAGAATGCAAGTAATCCTGCTTACCGCCTGTGCCCAGTCAGCCACAGTAGTGAACGATACTGAAACTGCAGAGAAATACCTTAGGCGGGCATTGAACTTGGGACTACTTTGGGAAACAGAAAAGCTACTACATGGTGGGCAGGCCTACAGTATAAAAAATATAAAATTTTACTGTGGAGATGATAAAACCGCTGGAGACGGTTTTGGTGAAAATATTGTGGATGGAATTAAGAACTGCTTGTCTTTGGATAAAAAAAGCGGCACAGTTCTGATGCAGCTATGGAGGAAAATTGAAAATGAAGAATAAAACTTTTCCTACCTATCGAAGCGAATTTACAAGTAAATTTTATCAACATAATAAACTTAACCTTTGTATAGCAATCATTGGAGTGGTACTCACTTCTATTGGCACTCTGCTTACTTCCTGGATAATGCAGCAAATTATAGATGCTGCATCAGGTGTTGAAAAGAGATTTTCACTTCTGCAGCTTGCCTTTATTCTAGCAGTAATTGTAGTAGAACTGCTTATAGCTTCAGCCCTGGATTACTACGCCAGACCACGTTTTATAAAAAAGGCAATGTGTCAATATAAAGAATATGCCTTTAAGGAGCTGTCAAAGAAAAGTATCAACGCGTTTTCCAGTGAGAACACCTCATCCTACATTTCTGCATTATCAAACGACGCTTTAAGTATAGAGAATAATTATCTTTCACAGATATTGACACTGTTTGAGCAAATACTTACGTTTGCAGGTGCCTTTGCACTTATGCTGTATTATAGTCCGCTTCTGACATTAACAGCCTTTTTGCTTTCCATTATTCCGGTAATTGCTTCTCTTGTTACGGGGAATCATCTTGCTGAAAAGGAAAAAATTGTTTCCAATCGAAATGAAAGCTTCGTTGGTATGGTAAAAGATCTTTTGTCCGGATTCTCTGTAATTAAAAGCTTCAAAGCAGAGAACGAGGTTACTCGTATTTTTAGAAGAAGCAACACTGATGCAGAAGAAGCCAAGTGCAGACGACGTAGAACAGAAAGCATCATCCAGATAATAGGATTTATGGCAGGCGTATTATCTCAGTTTGGTGTATTTTTATTCGGCGCATATTTGGCAATCTCTGGCTCAGGCGTCACAGCCGGTATAGTCATTGTATTTGTTCAGCTTATGAACTATGTGCTTGCTCCAATTGCCGAGGTTCCAAGGATTCTTTCCAACAGGAAAGCAGCATACGCATTAATTGACAAACTGGCTGAAGCCGTACACATAAATTTTCGCAAAGAAGGTATTGTACTCTCTCCTGTTTTGAAGACGGGAATTGAATTGAAGAACTTCAGCTTTGGCTATGACGAAAATGCACCAGTACTTAAAAATCTCAACCTCCACTTTGAAGCTGGCAAAAGTTATGCTGTAGTAGGTGCTTCTGGAAGCGGAAAATCAACCTTGCTGAACCTACTTATGGGAAGCAGAGAAGATTATACTGGAAAAATTCTGTTTGACGGAAATGAGCTGCGTAATATCGATTCCTCTTCGCTGTATGATATTGTTTCCCTTGTACAGCAAAATGTATTTGTATTCAACAGCACTGTAGGAAATAATATTACCATGTTTAAAGAGTTTGCAAAAAAGGATGTAGAAAGAGTTGGAAAGTTGTCTGGATTGTCTGAACTTATTGCCGATAAGGGAGAAAATTATGCCTGCGGCGAAAACGGAAGTGGCTTGTCCGGAGGAGAGCGTCAGCGTATTTCCATTGCCCGCTGTCTGCTGCGTAGAACACCTGTAATGCTTGTTGACGAGGCTACAGCGGCACTGGATACTAAAACAGCCTTTTCGGTCAGCAACTCCATTCTGGACATATCGGGATTAACCCGCATTATTGTAACACATAGGCTTGAGAAAATCTTGCTTCGCAAATATGATGAGATTCTTGTTCTCAAAAACGGAATAATAGAAGAAAAGGGAACCTTTGATGAGTTGATGGAAAAGAAAAAGTTCTTCTATTCATTATTTACCGTTTCTCAGTAAAACATATCTTCTAACTGCATTTAAAATCATAAATTCCATTATCTATATACCTAAAAAGTCAGGCCGAAACAGATACAAAACTGCATCTGCTTCAGCCTGATAACTATAATTGATTCTTTTCAGCAGAGTATTTTTAATCTTAATAGAAATAAAACAAAAGCAAAACCTATGATACCGTAATGTCGGCTCTTTTTTAAATTTTTTCTTCGTCTACAATAAAGCCTCCAATACAAGTTTTATTGTCAACACCTTTGTCACAGCTTCAGCGGATGAACTGACTTCCAATTTTTCAAATATATGCTGCAAGTGATTGGAAACAGTAGGTTCACTACTATAAAGTTTATTTGCAATTGCTGTTAAATCTTCAACTAAAAAATTGTCTTTAGCAAAAATTATCATCACAATCCACTGTCCAATAATCTCTTATAAAGATCATCAGATATAATCAATGTACCTACACTATTTGCAAATCCAATGGGATTTTGCAGACTAGTATCCATAACCGTAACAGAAACTTTCTCTCCATTCCCAAGTTCTAAAGTATATACAGCACCAATATCGGCCTTGGTCTTATCCGGCAATAAGAAATAACGCTCCCCAAACTGCCAGTGGTGCATATATTTTTACTGGCCTTTCGCTTTTCTTTTCCAAACGAACTAATTCCAGTAAAACAAAAGAAAATCATTAGCACAAATAATACAGAGAATAGATAAATGGAATAAAATTAAAAATTCTTTTTTAGATTTTTCAATGCTATTACTGATAATTTCATGATGCTGACCTCCTTACCGTTTCTCATCTTGATGCACGGCTTCCTTTATGATTTCTCCATAGAAATCGCGGCGACTGCGATTATTCTTTTTCAGTTCAGAAATGATACGACCATCTTTAAAATACAAGATTTTGTCGGTATAGCTTGCAGCATACGGATCATGGGTTACCATCAGGATAATTGTTCCAATGGTATGATTTACCTCGAAAAGTGATGACAACAATTCTGTTGCAGAGCTTGAATCCAATGCTCCGGTTGACTCGTCTGCGAAAATCAGTGGCGAACGTTTTGCCATTGCCCGTGCGGCAGCTACACGCTGGCGTTGTCCACCAGACAGTTCGCTAGGATATTTTTCTAGTTGTGGAGCAATTCACGCAAATATCTTTACATGAAAGAAAAAAACGCCCTTAAAATAAATCTTAAGAGGCATAAAAAATTACCAGCTTTCCTTAGCAGCTGGTAATTTCTCTTCTCAAGCTTCTTTTTTTTCAGAAATATCTTTTCCATTAAAATCGCTTTCTATATCTTTGTTGGAATTACGTTTTACAAAGAAAGAAAGAACAAGTCCTACAATCAGAACGAAAAATGCTACTGTTAAAGATTGTCTTACTCCTGCAGCTAAGCCCATCGTCTGACTTACAGCGTCATTTCTTCCGATATCGTTCAAATAGTTCTTTTGTGTGGCAGTCATAATTGCAACAAAAAGCGACGTCCCAAATGCTCCGCCAATTTGCTGCAGTGTATTTGTAATTGCAGTCCCATGGGGATACAATTCATGCGACAGCTGATTCAAACTATTTGTTTGGGTAGGCGTATTTATCATCCCGACAGCAATTAAAGATATACAGTGTAAAATTATAATCATAGAAATCGAAATTGAAACAGTTATTACATGTGAAAATATGAAAAATACAATTGCAGAAATCAAGAAGCCCGGAAAAATCAAAACCTTTGGCCCGTACTTGTCATAAATACTTCCTGAAATCGGAGCTGCAATTCCATTAACAATTCCACCTGGAAGCATAATTAATCCAGCCGTAAATGCACTTAATCCCATCGCTCCTTCCATAAAAAGAGGAAGTAGCAGCATAATCGCAAAATTAACCATATGCATAATAATAATCAGCAACGTTCCAATCGTAAACATCGGATATCTAAAAACTCCCATGTTAAGCATTGGCTCCTCAAGGCGTAACTGTCTTAAAGAAAACAAAATTAATGAAACAATGCTAACAAGCAGTGGACTCAAAATTAATGCCATATCATTCGACCCAAGATTGCTCGCTCCATAAATCAAACCACCGAAACCTATAGTAGACATCAGAATTGAAATAATATCAAGCCTTGGCTTTGATAATTCAGTTACATTTTCAAGATGAATAATTCCCATAATCATGGCTGCAATACCACAAGGCAAAATGATGAAAAAAAGCCATCTCCAATTTAGATATTGAACAATAACGCCTGAGAGGACGGGACCAACCGCCGGTGCAAAAAACATTACGAGATTAAAGATTCCTAATGCTTTTCCACGTTTATCTTCCGGATTGATTATAATAATTGTATTTACTATATTAGGAATCAACATTCCAGTACCAATCGCTTGAATCAAACGTCCAATTAAAACTATTGAAAAAAATGGTGCAAACCCGCAAACCAATGTTCCAAAAATAAAAATCAGCATGGATACAATATACAACTGCCTTGTCTTTATTGTCTGAATAAAAAATGCCGATATAGGAATGAATACTCCCATAATCAACATATATCCAGTGCTTAGCCACTGAGCTGTGATTGCCGAAACATTGAATTGAACCATAATACTTTTAAGTGCCATATTAAGTACTGTTTCATTCAACATACAGAAAAATCCCGATACTGTTAATACTGCACTAATTGCCCCTATATTATAGGACTTTTTGTTTGTAGCGTAAATAGTCTTCGAACTTGTCATTACTTTATAGCCTCCATTAAAATGCGTTTAAAAATACTAAAAAATTGCTAGATTCTTTGCTCGTCCATTAATTCATCGAGATTATGGTCTATTTTTTTTAAAACCTGTTCATAGATTTCAATGTCCCTCTCTGAAATATTATTTGTAATTTTTTTAAAGTGTGCTTCAATATATGGTGCTACTTCATTTCGTAATTTTTTACCTTCATCTGTGATAAAAAGAGAGGACGCTCGTCTGTCTCCTTGAAACTGCCTTCGTTCTATAAAACCTTTTCTTTCTAAAATATCTAATATTCTTAGAAGTGAAGCTGGATCCTTTCCAGCTTTTATCGATAATGTTTTCTGATTAATGCTCTCCTGCTCTGCCAAAGTTGATAAAACAACCCATTGTTCAAGTGTAAGTTCATACCATTCAAGACTTCTGTTCAAAAATCTTATCATTTTTCTGTTCATCCTGCTTGATTTCAAACCAATTGTTTGATCAAAAGAAACTTCCATGCAACAACCCTCTTCTTTATATAATTGACTGTAATATAATTGATATATCAATTATATTACAGCATATTAATTGTGTCAAATAAGTATGCATACTTCAACATTGATTTCATTTATAAAAAAAGATGCCGCATTAACATAAAAATATGTTAATGCGGCATCCTTTTTTATGGCGGAGACGGTGAGATTCGAACTCACGTGCCCTTGCGGACAACCTGATTTCGAGTCAGGCTCGTTATGACCACTTCGATACGTCTCCAAAACACTCACTAGTTTATTATACAAAAGCATTATAAATAAATCAAATTAATTTACGAATTTAATCTCCTGATTTTGAAAAATTTCTCGAGAATAGAGCTACAATCCTCGTCATAAATCCAGTTTACATGTATAAAAGTGTTCAATCTTCTATTCTGTACAATATTTATAATCGAACCACAAGCACCACATGTAGGATTAAACGTACCTATATAAAGATGCTTTATTCTTGACTGTACTATGGCTCCTGCACACATAGGACATGGCTCTAATGTCACATACATACTGCATCCATCAAGCCTCCAGTTTCCTATAATTCTTGAAGCTTTCCTTATTGCAAGTATTTCCGCATGACAGGTAACATCTTTTGAACTTTCTTTAATATTGTGAGCTTTTGATATTATTTTGTTATCTTTAACTATCACAGCCCCAACAGGAACTTCATCCATGTCAAATGCCAAATATGCTTCATTTACTGCTTCATTAATAAAATCCATGTTTTCACCACATATTATCATAATGTAAACTTTTTATCATAACATTGAAATTCATATTATTTTCATTTAAACTAAAAATATAATTATCATATAAAAAATCCCATAAAATATATTTTACAGGATTAATCACAGACAAATACACTATTACAATTTTAACTATGGTGCACTCGAGAGGAGTCGAACCTCCGGCACGCGGTTTAGGAAACCGCTGCTCTATCCTGCTGAGCTACGAGTGCATAACAAAGACTACCTTAATATTCTATTATAGATTGTCTTTGTTGTCAATTTTTTATGATAATAATTCAATAAAAACATAATATATTTATATACAGTATAAAAAAATAAATCAGGGAGGTTTTGTTTTATGTTAAATGAACTAAAAAACTTATTTCTAGCAGGTGTTGGTTCAGCCGCATGCACCTACGAAAAAGCTTCAAAACTGATTCAGGAAATGGTGGAAAAGGGCAAACTGACTGTAGATGAAGGCAGGCAACTTTCGGAAGAATTAAAGAAAAGCATATCAACAAAAAAAGATCAGATAAAACCACTTACCAAGGAAGACCTTTTTTCAACTTTAAAAGATTTGAACTTCGCTTCAAAAGACGACATATCATCAATAAATGAAAGATTGACAAAAATAGAGGAAAAGCTCAAAGACAACTAACTTATATTTGTTAGTTGTAAAATAAAGAATGAAACAAAAAACATCAAAAAGATTTAAAGAAATTGTGAAGGTACTAAGTAAATATGGTTTTAAATTTATAAGGACACGAGGAAAAAACTCACCTCAAAATCTCAGAATGGCCTTTGAGGAACTCGGACCTACCTTTATAAAAATAGGCCAGATTTTAAGTTCACGACCTGACATACTACCTTCACAATTTATTGATGAACTGTCAAAACTACAAGATAATGTACCTCCCGAAAAATTTGAAGCTATAAACGAAGTCTTTTTCAGTGATTTCAACAAAAATATAGATGACTGCTTCCTTGAATTTGAAAGGCACCCTTTCGCATCCGGATCAATAGCACAAGTTCACAATGCTGTTCTTAAAGATGGAAGAGATGTTATTGTAAAGATTCAAAGACCTAATATAAAACAAAAAATGAACATAGATATAACAATCTTGTACAAAATAATAAACATTGCTAAAAATAAATTTCAAGATTCCATAATAGATCCGGAAGAAGTACTCGATGAATTAAAATACTCAACAAACAGGGAATTTGATTTTAACCTCGAAGCTGAAAACATGATAAAATTCAAAAGGTTGAACAAAAATGTCGCCTTCTGTCATGTGCCCTATATAATTGAAAATTTGTCAAAAAGCAAAACCATAACCATGGAAAAGATAGACGGGTTTAAAATAAACGATATAAAGAAATTAAAAGACAATGGATACGATCTAAAAGATACCGGCGAAAAACTTGCTGAATCTTTTTTCAAACAGGTTTTTACAGATGGTTTCTTTCATGCCGATCCTCATCCCGGGAATTTACTGATACATGATAAAAAAATATGCTTTCTTGATTTCGGCATAATGGGAAATATATCACCATCATTAAAAACTTCATTAAATAAAATAATAATTTCAATAGTATATAAAGATATGGATGAACTTGTCTCAAATATAATGTCCATAGGCATAAAAAATGGGCTTGTAGATAAAAATAGATTGTATGAAGACATAAGCACTCTTATGGATAATTATTTATCTACATCTCTTAAAAACATAAAAATATCTTCAATGATTCTGGATATCTTCAACTGCGCAAAAAACAACAATATAAAATTTCCAAAAGATCTTATTCTCCTAACCAAAAGTTTTATTATAGTGGAGGGTCTTGTAAGTGAAATAGCTCCAGATATTCAAATTTTAGATATAGCAATACCTTTCGTAAAGGGAAGCAGTAAATCTTATATTCTAGACAGCCTAAATCCTGATGACATTCTAATAAATTACTACAACTTTACAAAAGATTCATTTAAAATTCCATCAAAATTAGTATCTTTGATAAATGGAATTTTAAACGGAAGAGCAAAAGTCCAGATAAAAATAAACAAAATAGATGTCTATATAAAACAATTCAATAAAATGACAAACAGACTTTCTCTTTCATTCATATCATGCTCTATATTTATGGGATCCTGTTTAATTTTAAACTCAAATATTAATCCAAGATTATATAACCTCCCAGTAATCGGGCTTATAGGAATAGCAATATCAGTATTATTAACCTTTGTAATACTGATATCCATAATCAAATCAGATAAGCTGTAACCGGATACCTTCTCAAGCGAGTATCCGGTCGCTTACTCGGTAATTCCACAAAGTACACAATTTATAATATTATCTATCATATTTGTGTATTTCTTCTTATCTTTATTAATGTGCTGTTTGTCTTCATTTATCAACTCATAGACTGCAGCTGAACATATGGTCCCAAACAGTGTATATGCCATAGAACAGGTATCTCCATTTTTTATAGTACCCTCTTTTACCGCATTCTCAAGATACTTCTGTATATATACTATGTAATTGTTTACAGCCTCTCTCAATTCAAGTTGTCTGCCCTGCTGTCCCCAAAGTTGACTCATTACTACCTTAAAAAACTCTTTTCTCTCATATACAAGCCCAAGCTGTATCTTGCAAAGTACCTTCAATTTTGACAGGGAATCCTGCTTATTATTAGCTATTTTCTCTATTTCATCTTTTATAATATCCATTCCCTCTATTATTATATACTTAAATATCTCTTCTTTACTTTTAAAATGATAATATAATGTTCCCTTTGCAACTCCTGCATCTGCAGCTATTGCATCCATTGTAGCTCCATCATAGCCATTCTGGGAAAAAATTTTTATTGAAGATTTGAAAATTATAGTTTTAGTATTATTCATAAATACCACTCCAGGTTTCTATTATAAATTAATTGACCAGTCAGTATAATTATACTCATAATATGAAAATATCTCAATAATTATTGCCTATTTTAATACTATACAAAAGTATAAACAAATATTGACCTGAAAAAAGCATGGAACTATAATATGGATATAGTTTATTGAGTCAGGAGTTAAAATATGATTAAATGTTATAATAGAAATCTAAAAAAATACGAAAATGAAAATATTGCAGGATATTCTTATTTGAAATGGACATATTCATCTCCTGTAGGAATGAAGTTGCTTGAACTTATAATAAAGAAAAAAATATTTTCCAAATTATACGGAGAATATTGTAACTCTCGTTTAAGCAAAAAAAAAATACATCCATTTATTAAGAACTTCAAAATAAATATGAATGAATCAGTTAAAAATGAAACTGATTTTAAAAACTTCAATGAATTCTTTACAAGAAAACTTAAACCAAATGCAAGGCCAATTGAAGAAAACCCAAATCATCTGATCTCACCAGGCGATGGACGTATATCAGCACATCAAAATATAGACATGGATAATATTATTCAAGTAAAAGGAATTACATATAAATTAAAAGACCTTGTTTCCGACGAAGTCATCTCTAAAAAATTTGAAAATGGTTCTATAATTACATTGAGGCTTTCACCTGTGGATTATCATAGATTTCATTTTATAGACAGCGGATTTTGCAGCACTCCAAAAACAATAAATGGAAATTATTACTCCGTAAATCCAATTGCATTAGTAAGGGTACCTGATCTATTTTGCAGAAATGAACGTCAGTGGAGTATACTTCATTCAAAAAACTTCGGTGATATATTGTATGTAGAAGTAGGTGCAACCTGCGTTGGAACAATAATTCAAACCTACAATCCACATAAATATGTAAAAAAGGGGGAAGAAAAAGGTTTTTTCAAATTCGGCGGTTCAACAATAATACTGTTTTTTGAAAAAAATAAAATAAAAATAGATGCTGACATACTTGAACAAACCAAGTCTGGTTTTGAAACAAAGGTATTAATGGGAGAAAAAATAGGTTCCAAACTTTAATTAAGAACCCACTTTTTTCTACTATATTATTATTACAGTCTTAACGAAATTTCATTCAATCTTTCCGACATAGAAGTTATTTCTTCTATACTAGCTGTTATTTGCTGTGTAGCTGCAGCTTGTTCTTGAATTGAGGAGAGTGACTCCTGACTTTTTTCACCTGACTCCTTAACTTTTGCCGCAATATCATCTGTCAATTTTTTTATTTTCGAAACTGTACTCTTTGACTGATCCGACAAACTTCTTATCTCATCTGCCACGACACCAAACCCCTTTCCAGCTTCACCAGCCCTTGCAGCTTCTATCGCAGCATTTAATCCAAGCATCTTAGTCTGATCCGCTATTTCTTTTATAAACAATGATACATTGTTTATGTTTTCAGATAGCTTGGTTATTTCACTTATTGTATTGTTTAAACCTTTCTCATTTTCATGTATTGTTGAAGCAGACGAAGAAAGTTCTTCTATTGTAGAAGATATTTGAGTTAAGCTGTCTTCAATATTTTTAGACATACCCTTTAAATCTTCTGCCGCCACCTTAGGTACTATCATTCCAAATGTTCCTATAATCTTTCCTGTATCATCACTAAAAAGTGGATAACAATTACATAAAACTGGAACACCATACATCGAAGCGTCATGTTCTATAGAAATCGGTTTTTCATCATGAATTGCCTTGTATGCATTCATATCTTTTCCAAAAGCCTCTCCAATTTTCAATTGGGGGAGCTGGAACTTTTTTGAATTTTGTACACTAATAAACTTATTGAGATCTGTAGTAAACATAACGGCACCATCTGAAAACATCTCAGTGAGTATAGGTGCAAAATCATCAAAAGCTTTCATTAAAGGATGCATAATCGGAAATACAGTAGAAAATACTCCAATCGTTTTTCCATCATCATCTACTATAGGTTCAGCTATAATTTTAAGTCTTATTCCATACAAAGAACGTGGTACATTTTGTACAAGAGTCTTATTTTGCTGCATGGCTTTCACAGCTATAGCATCCCGATTGAGTTTTTCACCTATCTGAAATATATCCATATCAAATTCAGAAGATGCTTTCTTCCATTTATATGTATCTCCGTCACTCGTAATGTATATAACACCACCCGGTATTAGATCCGCCTGAGTGTTACACATTTCTTTTATAAATTCGACTGCGTTTATATTAATCATACTATTCTCCCCTTAAACTTTAATATTTGAATACATCTCATCCACTAATAAATTCGTAATTTTTTACGCTTTATTTACATCCAAAAGCTAAAAATTTATAAGATCAAAATAACTTTGCTATTTACTTCAGTAAAATACTAACTCCAATTTTCTCTTTTTTTATAGTCTTTTTTACTTTTATTCCTGTTACAAGACTGGTATGTGGAATTAAACTTATTACTTTAACTATTAAAGGTGATAAAAATGAAACTGAAATCCAAAGCATTATGTGAAGTAATGTATTATTTGTTGTGAATATGTTTAACATACGGTATGTATATTTAATTACTATGATTTGAATTATGTATCCTATATAAGAATACTTGCTGATAAACTTAAACACATTATACAACCTTTTATTATTTACCAGCTTCAAAGAAATTATATATAAAAATAAAATAGTACTTACACAGCAACCTAACCACAGTAAAACCGAGATATTATTGTCTATCTTAAAAACATCAGGATTTATCTCCAATATTAATTTTAATGAAATCAATAATAAAAATGAGCTAATAACAAAACCCTTTAATTTTAGTAATATAGTTCTGAACTTTTCATAATAAGTGGCTATATATATACCAATTATAAAATATCCTATCCAAATAATAGGCGTTATATTTATAAATCTTTCTTGCAGCTCTGTAGGATTATTGAATAAAACCTTAATAAGAGTACTGGTTATTAAATAATTGCATCTTAAAATTTTATAAAAAACCAGCATTAATATTATAAACACCATTATCCTCAAATATATATTTTGCTTATGTATCTTTTTAGCTATCCAAAGAATAATTGGAACATATATAAACAGCCTCAAAATCATTCCCATATACCATAGATGATACGATGCTCCTCCAGTCAGTATTTGCATAAATATATAATTATAATTGCCTTTGTATATCACATATACAAGTGACCAAATTACATATGGTATGTATAAATAAAGTATCTTCTTTTTATAATACTTTATTACATCAAACTCCTGCGAGTATGAGTAAAACAATAATATACCACTAATGCATAAGAATATTGGTACACCTGACTTGGCAATAATAAAAAAAAGCTTGTTAAAATAAAAATAATAAGCATTATGTAATAATATTAAATTGGAAGCATCCCCTAATGTATGCTGTTCTATTATAAAAATAAATGCTATTGCCTTTAATATGTCAATTTCCTTTAACCTATTTTTTTGTGTCAATCTATAATAATTCACATCCCTTCAATAATTTTAAAATCTATATAATCTTTATCTATTATAGCACATATTTCATGAAAATTTGTGTGGACAATCTATATACGAACCAGTCGAGCTAAATATGTAGGTATAATTTTAGCATGGTTTAACTTGTACAAAGATTTGCCATAAAGCAGCAAGAATATCAACTTTCCACTTTTCTGTTGTTTCCAATCAATAAAATATGACAATCCTGATAGACGGCAATAAAATATATAAAATTTTATCTTCTAAGGAAGTGAGAATACCCGACGACTATTCCGTAATTGATTTGAACGGCAAGTATGTTATGCCAGGTCTTATTAATGCCCACGTACATTTATTTGGCAGCGGCAAACCAATGAAAGCAATAGGAGGGGGAAGTTCTCAGAAGCATCTCGTAAAGTTGTTGGGCACAAAACTTGGCCGTATACTTCTAGATAAAATGGTACAAGAGCATGTTATGACTGAATTATATTCCGGTGTTACAACAATTAGAGCAGTTGGTGACCTTTTTTATTCCGACGTAAAAATACGCGATAAAATTAACAGTGGCAAACTTTTCGGGCCAAGACTCATTGTCTCAGGACCGGCAATAACGGTAACTGGAGGTCATGGATACGGAAGTTTTTCTCAGGTTTGCGACTCCCCGTGGAAAGGCCATAAATGTGCAAGCCTACGCAAATGGAATCCAGGTCGGCTTAGGTAACGCGCTTCTTGTCCATTTGTCTCACAATACGATACCTGTCGTGAGCTTGAATACATTGTAAAATATATCGGCGTACTATCCCATCCCTCTATGGTAATTTCAAAAGGTCATATAATCCGCAATCCGCGTATTAAAAAGATTACTTCCATTGATGATGCAATAGAAAAGATACTTTATAGGCAAAAATAAAAAAACACTGAAAATCAGTGTTCTCAATGCTTTCTGGTGCGCCAGAGAGGATTCGAACCCCCGGCACGCTGGTTCGATTTTTATAAATTAATATTTTCCATCATTTTTCAAAATGGCTTAATATCAATGGTTTATGTCTTATAGTATATTGTTAAATATCATTATTTTTTATGTTTATCTAAAACTTTGGGGACAAAATGGGGACAATTTTTTATATACATAACTTCAGTAATATCAATGTTTTTAGGTAGGCGGCAAAACACCGTATACACAAAATATTTAACCCCAGATATATTATTTCATATTCATATACCTTCATGCTCCATATTCCCCGTATAATTAACTTTTACATGTCTAGAAGTATAATTACATGTCTTAATATAAACCCTATCTTAAAATGGCTCTACATTCGTTTTAAAGGTACGTCGCATTTTGCTACCCACCTACATAAATAAATTTACGTTTTCAGCATCCACATTCTATGATATAATGTGAAATGTACAATTCAATAAGTTGTGTGTGGGCAACTGGTATTGCCATCCCTTTAAGAAGGGAGGTGATACATATGTGCGAAATGTTTATAGTAGTTTTTGCTGCTCTATCGTTTTTGATAGCTTTGATAAATCTAATTATCGTGCTAATAAATAATATAAAAAAGTAGCCCACCGACGCGATTGGTATGGCCACTTTTTTATAAGTTCGCTTTACTAGTTGCCTTAGCAACTGAGTTGTATACTGCAGGATGTTGACAGCATCCTGTTTTTATTATCTCTATTCTTAAGTTAATTATACAATACACACTATTAAAGTCAATATAAAATAATAGATAGCCCTTTGCTCAAACTATCTATTATTTCCAAAATGTAAATTTTATAAAGCAGACTAAATTCATAATCCACCCTCTTATTACTGATATTATACCATAGAATTTAAAAATTATACAGATAAAAAAAGAGGACAGCTAAATTTTCAGCCGTCATCATATATATCACAACCAGCTAAATTTTAAGCCGGTTAAATAACCAGCAGAATTTTCTGCCCGTCTTGCTAAGCTTTAAATCCACGTATCCTCGCAAGGAAACGTCAAATCGCCAACCAGTTGGAAGTTTTAAATCTACCCATGTAGATACTGAACTATTTAACGGGCGAAAAATTTCCCTGGTTGTCTAGGTTTATAACCTACCCATGTAGATACTGAACTTAGGCTTTCATCATTCAGATGAATGGCTTTAAATTCGTTTATAACCTACCCATGTAGATACTGAACCCTTGAGCTGTGTGAAATTTTGTACACATAGCTCTAGTTTATAACCTACCCATGTAGATACTGAACCCCTGATTTTATGCAATTCCCCTTTAAAGGGGTAAACTGACTGACTGATAGTAGGTTGGTTCGAATTTTTACTCGAATCAATCAAAATTGAGGACTGTGCAATTTTGCGTTGTCCTAATATACAAATAAAAAGGTATGGTTATTTTAACCACACCTTTCCTTATCAAGTTGAACCATTAAAGTATTATTTACGAATTCAGTTTTCCTATGGAGACCTATTTTACGCATATAACCTTTCTTATAGTGCCTATATAATTCCAATGCTTCTTCATAGTCAGCTATCATGTATATGTCTTTAACCTTCATATCCCTTATATCCAGTATCTTATGGCAAATGGTCTTAATCCTTACATTCGATACATCAAAAGTGTATCCTGATGCAAGTAAAAAGGCTTCATTTTCAGTTAAAACCATATTCATTATTCCTATTCATTATTTCTTAAATAGCTAATAACCGTCTTTTTAAAATCAGTTAAAGCATAGGATACACTCCTGCATACATCTTGTAAATCATAACCATTAGCAGATTCTTTTTTATATTTAACTTCTAAATAACTAATAATATTCTTTTGAAAATTAGTTAAAGCATCAGATATGTTTGCATACGTATTTTGTAACTCATTATCATTAGCAGGTCTTTTCTCACATATGACTTTGTCCGTTATGTCTTGTATATTTTCTGAAAATTCATTCACTATCAATTCCAATTTTTCATCCAGATTTCTTAAATTCTGATCCTTATTAATATCCATTTTTATCCTCTCCTTTTAATTACCGCTTGTTTCTGTATAATAAGCATATATTTTTAAATCTGTTTTATTCCCTTCAAAATCATCTATACGTGTTATATTATACTCCTTATCTTTATATAAAATCTTCATGCTTGCATCAATATCATCTCTGTAATTTATCTGGAATATAGCTTCAACTTTCTGCTGAACCTCTGCCGCAGCATAAAATTCATTTCCTGATGCACTTCTATAATAAGCCCATATATTCTCTGCTAATGGCTCCCACTGCTGTACCGGGAAACCATCATCATCCGTGCCCTCCACATAATGCAATATACTTATTTTTTTATTTTTCATATTATCCATAAGATCAGCTCCTATTGTATAGCTCTTAAAAATTCCTCATAATGCTCATACAGCCCTACATAACTATCCAGTAATGATGCTAGTCCATCAATTCTCATCTTTGCAGCCTGATTTTTTATAGGTACTATATTTCCGTTTCTATCTGTTTCAACTCCTGTATTTGTCATACACCATTTCAATATCGGATTATTGTTATAGTTGATTTTCTTAGCCTGTAAATCTGCCCCTAACTGCTGCATTGGAAGTGATAAAGTCTTTGCACCCTGGATACACCTTTCCATCTTAAAGCCGTTATTCTTCATTTCCTCAACCCAGTATTTAGCACTGTAAGAATCATAATATATCCATAATGGAGTTATCTCCTTGTCATTTAGCATTTCAAGAAACCACGCTGTAATATCCCTATAATCAATACTATTGCCTTCACATAACCTCAATAGGCCACGCTCAAGCCATTTATCATATGGTATTTTGTCATGGTGAACCCTTTCATTAAAGCTTTCTTTTGGGAGCCAGTACATCTGAGTTACATATCTTTTTTGAGTTTCCGGATTCATCATTAGAAGTGTAGTCGCTGTTAAATCCGTAGTAATACTAAGGTCTGCCCCACCTATGGCATAACAATCATGAAATTTATCTATATTAAAGGTTTCCTCATTGTTTATATCATCGAAAGTAAGCCATGCAGTCGATACGGTACACCTTACATTAAAATCCTTTGTAAGTATTCCCGTAATATCATTAGGATTACTCTTTGCCCTTTTAACTTTAATCTTTAAATCATCAACTTTTTTAATTACTCCTAAACCTGGATTAGCTTTAGGCCAGCATTTTGGATTTCTCCATTCTTCTTTACTGTCCAATTCATAAAGTATGGGAAGAAATGTATCATCTTCAATAGTACCGTCAGCTACTTTACAGCCATATTCATACATATCATCAAATATGCTCTCTCTTACTGTCCCAGCCGTAGTTATCATGATTAATAAAGGCTCTCTTCTGGCACTCTGTGACTGTTTCATAACCTCATATATATTCCTGTCTTTGATGCTGTGAAGTTCATCAATAATAACACAGTGGGAATTTAATCCATCTAAGGTATCTGAATTTTTCCCCAGTGCTTGAAACTTTGACATTGTAAGGGGAAAATACAAGTCAGTTTTACGCTTCTTTAAATGCTTTGATAGATAAGGGCTCTGCCTTGCCATGTTTAACGCCTCGTCAAAACATAACTTGGCCTGGTCTTTTTTAGATGCTATCGAATATACCTCCGCACCGCCTTCGCCATCTGCCATAAGCATGTATAAGGCTATACCAGACAACATTGTTGTTTTACCGTTCTTCCTGGCCACATAAAACATAGCTTCACGATAACGCCTTAACCCTGTGTCCTTATCAATGAACCCAAATAAAGCCGATATAAAGGCCTTTTGAAACAGTTCTAATTTAACTGTTCTTCCTGCCCATTCACCTTTTGAATGTCTGCAAAATCCTTCTATAAACTCTATAGGCCTATTAGCCTTATTTTCATCAAATATATATTTAACTGGGTGCTCAATATCATATGCAAGTCTTTTATATTGCTTTTCCACTCTCTTTGATACAATATACTTTCTAGATTTAATTTTTTCATAATATTGTTGTACATAATTCATGTAATCACTTCTTTATAAAATTTATTAGCTCATCTTTAGACTCGCCATCATCTTTAGGCAATAAACTAATAACTTGTTTGTATATATTACCGTATTTCTGTATCAATGCTGTATAGCTCTTTAATGCTGGATTCTCCTTTAAAAAATCCTGTCTGCCGTTTTTAAATTCAGTTACAACTCCTATAGTTTCAATTTCTTTCTTTAATGATTCAAGAGTCCTTTGCATAAATTCCAACTCTTTAAATAGTGGCTCTGCGACTGTAAGTTTATCTTTGGGTAACTTCCTCAATATCGCTCTAAGTTTTTTCATATCAGTTGAGATATCTATAACTTTATCTTTTTCCATTAAAATCTATCTCCTTATTATATAGTATTAAATAACTCTTTATATAATTTATTATACCTTTCGCGTGGATATACATGAGAGAGGTTAAGAAATGGGGGCCATGTGGTCTCCGCGTCAGCTGTTGTTTTTACTGACCTGGGGGGACTTGATAAGATTCCCATTTTCATCAAATACAGTTTCTTTTGTGGTTATTTGATGATTTCTATTGTGTATCTGGTCATGGCAATCTATACATAGGGCTTCTAGGTTATCCCAATTTAACGTTATTTCTGGATTATTTATATTCCCCGGATTTATGAATTTCTTATGATGAACTATTGTTGCAGGCTTCCCACACCTCTCACATATATAATGTCTGCTCCTTATATATCCATCCCTACATCTAACCCATTCCTTACTGTGATAAAATGCTTTGCTAAATTCTCTAGCCATTATTCATACTTCTTCCCACTGCTTCCAGTGCAGTCAGTAATGAATCTATTGCCTTTCTTAATTTATCTATATCCCTGTCCATTGGATCAAACCACAACATCAATATGAACTGTGCTGCTGTCTTTGCCATTGGATGTATTGTATCATCATCTGTCCATGTCCGGCCGGTTGTTGCCTCTAGGTATGGTGGTATAGCATCTATCAATGCCTTTATCTCTATATCTAATTCATTACCATCAACCCTCAATATGTTATGTGCTTCATCCATTGTAAGTATATTCATATATACATCACACTCCTAATTAAAAAGGTGCAGTACTGTATTATGTACTACACCATTACATCTATATACTAAGGTGTTACTGTCTTTGATAGTTTGAGAAATGCTTCTGGTACCAATGGTTTGCAGTCTGCTATTGCCAGTGCCCTGTAGTCTATCAATCCAGATTTAAAGCTTGACTCTCTGGATACTTCTAACAGTACACCCTGTGGTAAGTTATATCCCATATAATTAAAGTCTCCTAAGAGTATAGTATCATCTGGTATATAATCGTCTATAATTATTGGCTTACCCAGTATATATCCTATCTGCTGCTGTTGTGCATCTGCTATAAATAAAGGTCTATCATTATTATCTACCAAGCTATATACCAAGTTATATAGTGATGCGTTATTCATAGCAAACTTTGCATTGGCCCCGTATCCTCTTTTTAACATTCCCAACATTTTAGTAAAGTCTGTATATGCCGGCTTATCTGCATATGTGAAACTATTGGTTGCATCCCATGTAATACCTGTAATTAATCCAGTGCCCTGTCCTGAGCCTGTACCACTTACCATGGCTTCATTTAGTGTATCCATCACACAATTAGTCAGCTCTGTTTCAAGATAGCTTTCAAATGCTCCTATGCTCATTTTATTTGCTATTGCTGACATACTAAATACTTTAAGTATTTCATATGCTGAAAAACTAACTGATACCGTATCTACTTTTTCAGATTCAACTGCCACACCTTCTACATGCCAGTTTGCCTTTGTGCCTGGTGTTCCTATTGGAACCGATAGATTAGATGGTATATTGAACTGCCTTACTGCCGATATCAATCCGCCCTGCGTTCTTGCCTTCTCAATTATTTCATTAAGTGTCTGGGTTGGAAGTACTGCCGCACTATTACTCATTGCATTGAAAGTATCTGCCCTTTTTTCCATTCTTGCACGCTCATATATATTTTTTTCGGCTTCAGTTAATTTCTGACCTAACATTTCCTTGAAGAATGCACTTCTATACTCTTTTGTTTTAAATAAATCGATCCCCTCTGGAATATCAACACCTTTACTGAATCTCATTCCTGTTACAGGGTTGAAACCTTTATTTGATTTACTCCTTTTTTCAATTATGTTTTCTTTGGCCTGCTTCAATCCATCAAGCTCAATATTCAATGACTGAATATCTGCATCCTCATTATCATCTATTAACTTTCCTATCTCTGCTGCCCTTTTCTCAATTTCCTCAACATCTTTTGAATTATAATAATTAAATGCTTCCTGTACTGTTGCAAATTTCATCATTTATCATCCTTTCCTAAAATTTGATTTACTTTACTTTTAAGCTGTACCCTTAAAATGTCATTTACTTTGGCCCTTGCTTCCTGGACTAATGTATTTCTTTTGAATATATCTTCCATCCGTGCTTCAATACTTGTTTCCTGATATGCTGGAAATGGAGTTATTGAAACCTCATATAATTTTTCAATCTTATTTATTGTCCTGGTATTGGTCTTAGAATCATATTCATCTCCGCCCTTAGGAACCTTAAAAGCAAAACTCATGCCCTTTATATCACCACGTGACACACTTGAATATATTTCCTTTGCCTTCGGTGTATCTGGAAGTGTAGCCCTCATTTCGATACCTACACCGCTTTTCCTCAGTTCCATGGTTTCAGGACTTCTGGCCAGTGGGATTGAGTTTACGTCATGATTGTATAAAAGTGGAACATCTTTAAGCAAATTTTCACTTACAGCATCCCTTTTAATAATCTCCGTATAACTGCCATATCGCCCGTTTATAGTTGTGGGCTTATCAAACACTATTGGAGTACCTAGAAGTATACTATTCTTGCTGTTCTGTGCCTTGTCCGTCCTGATTTCGGCTGACCTGATTTCCCTGTTCTCCTGCATTGTTGTTTCCTCCCTTCATCTGGTATTGATTAACAATATTTGTATCAGCTACATTTAAAGTTTGGTAACGGGTGTCGCCATTTTCTATACCTGGTAAGTTCAATATCTTTAATGCCTGGTTTATAGTAAGTAATCCCAGTGGCATCAATTCTTTTAATGCCGTTACCTTAGTTGAATTTGATGTAAACTGAAGTTTATCACTTTCAAGCATTATACTATTGCCAAAACTCTGTTCACGCTGTGTAAATAACTTATTTGTAAGCTCCTGACTCATCTGTGTTGCCAGTGGTTCTATTGTGGATTCATAAAACGCACTCCATTCATCTTCTGAATATGTGCAATTTACAATATTTTCACTTATACCCAAATAACTGTATATCCTATTTTTAATCTCAGTTAACTGCTGGCCGTTTATAAATACAGGTTTGTTTTCTATAGGCTGATAGTCCATCTTAGTATCCAGTGCAGCAATACCCCCGTTGTTTTCGATACTCAAATAATCATTTATAAATGCCTCTTTCGACTCTTTTAGTTTTTCACCTGATAGGACTTGATTGTATTTTAATAACCCTCTAATTTGTGCTGAATTCTTTATTGAATTCTCCATACCTTGGTTTTGAGTATGTGCCAAATCAAGTGTCGGCATTATTGCCCTGTTATCGTCACCTAGAAGGTCATTTGAATTATAGAACCGCCTTAATACCATCACATCATCATAACGGAATATAAATGCCTTGCCTCTTGAAAATAAGAATTTACAATACAATGCCCCTGTTGCATCCGTAAGGAATTCTACCTGTAAGGGACTCAATGGATATATAGCCTCAAGGCTCCCTTTATCATCAAAAGACAAATAAGCAAATGCATTATTATATAAAAAATAATGTGTTGATACTTTATATAGAAAATCAAAGGTTGACATATAAGGGTTAGGCCTTGACTGCAGTATGTAGTTAAGCCTTGAATCCCCATCTTTACGCTGCTCTCCATTCATAATTACATGACTTGGAATTAACTTAGAAAAATTCTTTGCTATACTATCAACTGCACTCCGGTATAAATCATTTGAATAGGCATCTCCCGAAAATGGTGTAAACACTGCAGGGCTACCGCTCATAACTTCAACTCTCTGGGTATTCTGTTTATCAGCAGGATTTTTATTTCTATGGAACAATTTATCTAATAAGTTCATACATTCTCCTTTCACAACATAAAAAAGGCACAAGAAATCTACTAACGGAATATCTCCGTTTTCAAACTTCCCGTGCCTTTTACAGCTTCCACTTCTTAGAAGTAGGGTACTTAACATATTCTTCTATAATACTAGTGTACTATAACATTAATTCAATATCAACCCCCCTTATTATATATTTTTATCTATAATTATATTTCCTCTTCCATTGATGCAGCTCTTTCAAAGTTGGCTTCTTATGCCTGATTCTGCAATAGTCCATATAACTTAAAAATACTGGCACTGACATATTAACACCTCCTTGATTCAGTACTATTGTTATGGTATTCTAATACTGTAAGTAAATATTTATGCTTACAGTTTGTATTGATTTTCATCAAAGGCTCTGAATTTTTGTATCAAATAGTTCTAGTTCTTTACTCTAAGGTTCACGTAAATTCGTTTATGTGAGCCTTTTCCAGTTACCTTTGATGTACTTAGTACAGTAAATCCTTTCTTAAGCCCTTCAATCGCAGTTTCCTTTTCCAGTTCAGAATTTGTGATACAAGGTAAATCTACTCTAATTCTAAAAAATCTAGCCTTTTTAATATATTCCATGACACTATTTGACAACCTTTCAGCTTCTGACTTTGGTATTGTCTCCATGTTTCAATTCCTCCTTAACACGATTTACTACACTATCTGCAAATCTTTCAGCTTCCTCCCCAGTCAAAGTATCCACTCCATATTTGTGAAGAACTTCTTCAACAAACTTTATATTCTTTAATAAATTTTCCTTTTTTTCACTTATATTACTCATTTTTACTCACCTCCTTTTTCTTCAATAATTTAATCAAATTCCCCATTGTTCTTTTAGTCTATTTATAAATTTCATCATATCGGCATCACCGTTATTCATATCCGGATGGAACTTCAATGCCAATACTTTATATATTTTTTTAAGCTTAACTTTTTCGTCTTTTGTGTAGGTACCATATCCAATAGCAGAGTAACTACTATCATTATTATTTCTGTAGTTACTCTTAAAATTTTCATAGTAACTACTGTAATATTCATAGGATTTCTGTTTTGCTTTATAAGCCGACTGAAGTTCTCCTAAATACTCTTTATTTCTCAGAACTCCAAACACATCATAACAATAGGTGTGACATCATTATTTTTACCTTCTTTTTAGACTTTTTTCCGACATATTGTCTAAGCTGATTGTAGGCTTTATTGATACTTAACTCTCCTTCATCAAGAGACTTTATCATCTCATTATTTGCATTGTCTGCTATATATTTAGCTTTATTAAAAGTATCTCTACTGCCAAAGCCTGATTTATTAGCTACTATCTCTGATGATTTACCCTCTTCCCGTTGTGCAGAATTCTGCCTAACGGTATCGTTCTGCTTTAAGGTACTTAATTGCCTTTCCCTAGCCTTAGCCCTCTCTATCTTCTCTAGCTTTCTGGCATATTCAATCCTCCCCTAAAGTATTTTTAGTAAATATATCAAATCTCTTTATATATTTATAAAGTGCTTCTTCACTTAAAGGCACTCTCCTAATCTATAATTAATTCTTAAATCTACAGTAAGTAAGTTGGTCAGTTATTTATAGAACTTCTGTAATAAAAGTGCTAGTTTAAAAACACTGGTATGGTAATATATTAATAAGTGAGGAATTTTGTCCCGATGGATAATCATTATTAGAATACCCTGTAAGCATTGATATGGTTAAGCTAACCCATAAAACCAGTATGAGGATTTTTGTCCTAAGCTGGTAACTTTTTTCCCCTTTTTTAAGTCCAGTGTGAGGAAATTTGACTCATACTAGTGTGAGGAATTTTGACCCTATCTTTTATTTTTTATACTGTTCAGTTAAGTCTATAACTTTGCCCGTTTTAAAGGGCTTTAAATCAAAAACCTTATTACCTGTCCTGGTATTTTCATGCGGTATATATTTTTTTATAAATTCATCAGCACTGATATTACCTGTCCAATTTCTCCATGCATCCGTAGGCTTGACACACACTGTAGGCTTAAATTTATTCATATACATATATCCGGCAACCTTAATAAATCCATGGAATGTCAGGTCATCTAGTGCTCTTATATATGTTTTGTTGTCTATGTGTATCTTCTTAAGTTCAGCTCTATAAAAGAATACAAACGGATCACCTACATTCATTTTTGCTATTAATTGTATATATAAATGTTTGCTACTATCCTTTAGGCTATACCATGCAGGACTGGTTACCAAGCTTATGTATATGCCTGCATTTCTAGGATGCTGTTCCCCTGCATATTGATATGGCCGTAAATATAGATTTTTCTTTTTCCTACCCATGTGCATCACCTACTGATTGAAAATTCTGTATCTTATATTTGCTTCCCAATTAAACTCTCCATGAATTCATCAACTTTGCTACGAATAAATAATATCTTGCGGCCATTGAATATTACAGGTGCCCCCTTTTTGTGAGCCAGGGTATACGCCGCCGACTTTCCTAACTCATATTCAGCTCTAAACTCGTCAATATCCATCACCTTCTTAGGGCTTGGTTTACTCTGTAAAACCTTGTATTCTTCCATTTACAATCCCCCTTACGCCGTGATACAATACTTATTGATTAATATTTTCTTAATCTGCTGGTACGATAGGCCCAAATCTATCAATGTACCAGCTTGTTTTTCTAACATTGTTACTCTGTGAAGTTCATTAGGTGTAAAGTAATCTCTCAAGTGTTCTTTTTTAGTTATTCCAAATTGTGCCCTTAATTGTTGTGCATTTTTACCAAAGATTATTTTATAAAATAAATCTGTGTAGTGTTTATATTTAAATTCCTTATGTGGAGACGGTGGAAGTTCTTTTATACTGTCCGTCAAAGACCTCCTTTCAATTTTTGATATTTCACGTTTAACCCTATAATTTAGTCTAACCTCAATTAGTTTTTGCTTCATCTCATAGAATCTTTTTACATACGTTGCTGTAAAAGCTGTCCCTTTAACTCCATTCAACTTATGGGCTATAAAATCACATCCCATTTTAGTAACTTGATAACATCTGTAATTTTTCCCTGTGCCTGCTGTATAGCTATCTTCTATGAAAAAATCATCAGTCCTCAATTTTGAGTTTTGACTTAAAATACTAACATAACCATCAATATCTCTAACTAAATTATCATGTCTTTTCCCTACCATCTTCGCTACTTCTTGACTGTTCAATGTTTCATGTTTATTTTTCTTTATTGGTTTGTCCATAATCACACCTCCTATTTGTTTAACAGCCTGTCTATTTTCTTCAAATCATCTGGTGGTATAAACTTTAACATCTTATTCCTCCTCACTATTTAAAATCAACAATCTGTTCTACATCAACATTTAAAGCTTTGGCAAGCTTGCCCACTAATGCCGGTCTTATTTTAGTATTGCCATTTGCAATCTTTGATATAGTAGTCCTTCCTACTTTAGCCTTGGCTTCTAAATCTGTGGTTGTCATTCCAGCTTTTGCTAATGCTAATAAAAACTTATTTTGATTAACTTCTAGCATTAAAATCATACTCCTTATATGTTTATTTGTGTTCGTTAACTGAACTTTAATTTTATTATAGACTCATTGACGAACATTTTCAATAGGTTTGTACGATATTTTTTAACTAATTATTTGTTTGTTTATTTTTTGTTCGCTATATGTTACAATTTTATAGGGGTGATTAACTTGGAATTTGGCTATATCCTTAAATTTCTAAGAAAAAACAAAAAATATACTCAAGAAAAGTTAGCTAAAGAACTTCATAAAAGTAGGCCAACAATATCAGGATATGAAATAGGTGATAGATCACCAGATCATGATACATTAATTCAAATATCCGAAATATTTAATGTATCACTAGAATACTTAGTAAAAGTATGTGAGGATGAGTTATCACCAATAACTAAAGAGCTATATTATTATGTTAATGATCATATAAATGATGCTAAAATATCAAACATAGAAGACCTATCTAATTTAACTAAAATTGATATAAAAAGATTAAACGGAATAGTCAATGGAGAACAGTTACCTACTTTAGAAGATTTAAAACTTATTGCAATTTATGCCCCATTTAAATATATTGACTTAATAAGTTGTTCAATTTATGCTGATATCCACTATGATCCACTAGAAAAATTAACTCGTAGCAATGATTTAGAATTAATGAAAAGTAGTTTAATCGAAGAAATTATTTTCCATCCTCATAACTTTTATAATGAAATAATAAATTTTTATAAAAAAAATACAAAACTTGATTATTATTCATTAATTAAAAAATACGTAAATTCTACGTTGCCATATAATGATTTTGATTCAAATCAAAAAATACTCAATAAGTTAGGATTTTGTTTTTTTAAATTTGATAATACTGTAGGAACAATATTGCCAATTAAAGACAAAGAAAAGGCATTTAATATTTTCCCTGATGATGCTAAAAATCGATATAAAACATATTTAAATATTCTAAACGATTTACATATTGAAAAACCATTTGATAAAAATATTTCAAATTTATATAAAAAGGCCAATTATACATTTTTAGATGATAAAGATATAAAAAGTATTGACGATTATAAGCAACTTGAACTTATGAATAATTCTGATGCCTTTGGAGGTTTACAAAATTACACTGATAAAGACTATGCAGCATTTAAGACATTCAAGGAACTATTGAAACAGCTTGATTATTCTGATGATGATATAAAGAATTACTCTGATGATATATTCCCTAAAACCAAAGTTCAAATTGAAAAAGAAATATTATATTTAAAGAATTTAAGAAATAAAACTGTACATGATGAACAACATAAATAGTATTCCTGCTGTCCGAAATTTGCATTTCTGAACATGGGATTTCCCACCGTCAAATATACGGCACTCCGTTCAATTTGAACTAGGCCAACCAAATGGTGGTGGTTTCTACGTTTGAAACGCATAAACCTAATAAATTACAAAATATATCAATAAGTATACCTCACTTTGAGGGATACTGAACTCACTTTTGAGCTTAGTATTAAGTTTTCTCATTTCAAATGAGTAAACCTAAATTTTCCATAAGGATTACATTTGAAATGATACCCTGCGACTACGCTAATATCGTATTCGTCTTTAAAGGCGAATTGCATAACTAGGGCGTTAAAGGCTACCTTGTTATAGGTTTTTCGGAATTATCCGATAAACTCAGGTGTAACTGCTTTCGACGAAATTCGTTGTATGATATTCGTACTCCGATATTATAGGGTAGCAAATATTGGATAACTCAAAGGTCGGATTTAAAATCCGTGCTTACATAAAATGGTTTAAGTAACATTTGAAATGTCGTTTAAACTAAAAATTGTTAAATGAAAGGACAGCAGAATTTTCTGCCCACCTCATACCAAAAAATTATGGATTGAAAGGAAGTGATACTATGGCAAATAAAACAAACTGTATCCGTAACGGTAAAAAATATTATAGACTTCGTGTTGATCTAGGTAGAGATTCCAATGGAAAAAGAATTAGAAAAACATTCTATGGCCAAAGTAAAAAAGATGCTGAGAATAAGCTAGAAAAATATAAAAATGGATTAAATGCAGGTCTAGCCACTGACTACGATAAACTTACCCTTGGTAATGTATGTAAATTATGGCTATTTGAAAAGATTAAAAATACCGTAAAGCCTTCTACTTTTGAACGATATGAGGGCGTTTACAGACTTTATGTCAACAATTCACCATTATACCCTATAAGGTTAAAAGACCTTAAATCACTTGATATACAGCGTTATTACAATGATCTATTTAATTCAGGTAAAAGCAGCAGTGTAATCAGAAACTTAAATAAATTACTTAAGGCTTTTTTTAATTATTGCGTTAATGAAGGGTACATTGTAAGAAATTACTGTGTAGGGAAATCTATAACTATACCTGAAAGCAATTCCGTAGATGAAAACAAAGAGGATGATATAACTGTATTTACATTAGATCAGCAAAATCAGTTTATAAATGCAGTACAGGGTCATAGATTAAAAGCTTTGTTTCTTCTGGACTTAGGTACTGGATTACGTGAAGGCGAAATACTAGGCCTTAAATGGAGTGATATAGACTTTGAGAAATGCACTTTATCAGTTAAACGGGCAATAAAGGGTGTAACACTTATTGAAGGTAACAAGAGGCAGTATCACCTTATAGAACAAATTCCAAAGACTAAAAACTCCGTAAGAACTATTCCTTTCCCTGAAAACTTAGTGCCAATATTAAAGAAACATAGATTGCAGCAAAAAGAAGAGAGAATTAAGGCAGGATCAGCATATACAAAAAATGATTACGTATTCTGTACTGAATTAGGTTTGCCTACAGATCCACGCAATTTAAGACGTTCTTATGAAAGGTTATTAAAAAGATACAATATACCATATAAAAAATTTCATAGCTTGAGACATACTTTTGCTACACGTCTATTTGAAAATGGTGTACCTTTAAAAACAGTTCAAATGTTATTAGGCCATAGCAATATAAATATAACCGCTAATATTTATACTCACGTCATGCCGCCTGAAAAATTCAAAGCAATTGATAAAATAAATTCCATATTCAACATGAAATAAATATCTATTAAAAACTTTGGGGACAAAATGGGGACAATTTTCTAAAAATGAGCAAAATAATAACCGCTGAAACTTAGTATTTTCAACGGTTTATGGTGCGTCAGAGAGGATTCGAACCCCCGGCACGCTGGTTCGTAGCCAACTGCTCTATCCAACTGAGCTACTGACGCAAAATTAATTAAATCCATACGTACATCATTTCTAATTATATTATATATATAATCCATAGTCAAATAATTTTAATCAATAGTGCTTAATCCTCAATATTTTTTCTTGTATATAGTCCTTGTTGCAACTATATCAACTCCAGTGTTGAGCAGATTTTTGCATATAATATCCCCCATATTCACAGGTGCACCTATATGAAGTCTGCTAAGCGCCTTTGAACATTCTATCCATAAATCCTTATCTATAGCTCTTATACTCTTTACAGGTATAACATTACATTCCGCTCCCTCTATTCTCACTATCGATGTAAATACACCTGTTTCACATTCGCTACTTTTTAACCCATCCCCGCTGCCGTCATAAATATTCAAAAATATCCCTTCCCTTTAAATACTATCAAATTCCTTTACCCTTCCAAGTATTATATTTGAATTTCTAGAATCCTTTACAACATCTATCATACTCTTATTTATCTCGCGTGAAAGTATACCAGCGACCTTATACATACACTGGGACCCCATACATTTTCCAGAGGATGCACCTGTTCTTCTCTTTATACCTTCTATAGTACGTGCGCCAAGTGGCCTTCTTATAGCATCTATAATTTCACCTTCAGTTATCTTCTGACAATAACATATGACCTTTCCATATTTCTTATTCATTTTTATAATTTCATTTCTTTTATCATTAGTCATATCTCTAAACCTATAAAATTCTCTTCTCTTATCAACAAAATCCTTCTTGCGGGTACATTTAAAATTATTTACTATAGTCTCACAAATAATCCTAGCAATAGACGGAGTTATTGTAATCTGCCCCTTATGCTTTTCAAGAACTTTTATATAACCTTTATCAATTAAACTGTCATCTATAATAAGTTCGTCATCATAGTATTTCGATTTATAAAATATACTTACATTATTTTCATCAATTTGCCCTATATATTTTTTTATGAGCCCTATTCCAGCTTCATAGCTAATATCCTTCTGACTGCTTATCTCTACCATTACCTGATTATTTCCAGTAGGAATGATTGATATCTTGTTATTATGACCTATCAATATAGACAATATATCATCGCTTTTATAAAACTCCCCAATATTATCTATAAAAAAATAATATATATATTTTTTGTTTCTTGACTTACTGTGATTATTTCCTATACTATAATTTTCACCTGGTATAGTAGTAAGTACCATACTGCATGTAAATTTGTTTTTATTTGTTATGACTCTGAACCCTTTTGCCATAGGTTCTATATCAATCACTTCTTCACCAAGCTTAAAATTAACTCCATTATCAAATGCTATTTCTCCATAGGCTATTGCCAGATCATACGGGGATATAATACCTGTATTTTGAGAATATAAACCTGACTCCATATTAAAGGCAGGATATAAACTTTTAATATGTTTTCTATCCAACATATTTATATTTTTTATTCCGTGGTTTACTGCTCTCGTATACATACTTGGTATCTTATCCTGCTGATTTTCATTGTCAGGAATTATAAGATAACCTTTCTGCTTAAAATTTATATTGAACTTAGGCGCAATTTCCCTTATGATACTATTTCCCATTGATTCCAATCTTGAAATCAATGTACTTTGACAATCTGAGCCATCATAAACAACACATGAATTTATAAGAGCAACATCATCCGCTATATCATAATCCTTTTCTATTAGAGCTATATTTAAACTATATTTTGAAAGCTCATAGGCAGTAGCACATCCAACAATACCTCCACCTAAAATAAGTACATCATAATCCATAGTATAAACTTCCTTTCAAAGAAACAAATTTAGTTTATATCAACAACTATATTATATTACCTTTCCTTGACTAATCATAGATATTATTTGGAATTTAAAAGACTGCCTAATAAAATATAGACAGCCTTTTACTTTACTAATTGTTCAATTCATTTATTAATTTCCCAAGTTGATTTATATAATCACCGTATTTCGACCAATCACCATCTTTCTGAGATTTTATAGCATTGTCATATAACTCCCGGATTTGTTTCAGTTTTTGTGATTGATCTTTTGAAGTTGAACCTTTATTTTGAGGTTTATTGCTGTCACTTTTAGTTTCTTCTGAATTATTCTGATTATAATTGAACATTTCAGACATTGCCGTATCAATATTTTGGGAAAGCAGTATCTTATCACCATATGAAACTATTACCCTTTTCATTTCAGGGATACTATCCTTACCACTGGCTCTTAAATAGACAGGCTCTATATATAAAAGCGAATTATTTATAGGCACTATTATAGTATCACCAAACTGCACATTTGAACCATCTTTGTTCCAAAGCGAAAGCTGCTGTGATATTGTAGTATCTTGATTAAGCTGCTGTTTAAACAAATACGGACTATATACCGTTTTTTCAGGTGGAAATTTATACAATACAAGTTTTCCGTAATTATTTCCATCCATTCTTGCACCAAAAAGCGCTGCCATATTGTCTTTATTTCTTATATTCATATATTGGATCAGAATCATCTCTTCCTTTTTCTCTTTCGGAAGCTTCATAACCACATAAGGTGAATTCATAGAACTTTTTTGTCCATTGACCTCCTTCTGATTCTTGGCTACTTCCCATATATCCTCACCATTGTAAAATACACTAGGGTCAGTTACATGATATTTTCCAATAACATTACACTGTATTGTAAATAAATCTTCAGGATATTTAAAATGACTCCTCAAATCTGAAGATAATTCATTTACATTCTTAAATAACCCGGGAAATATTTTTGAATAACTTTCAACTATAGGATCAGTTTTATCAACTATATAAAAATTAGTCGTTCCGTTAAGAGCATCTACAACAACCTTAAAAGAATTTCTTATATAATTTACTCCATTGCTTTGAGGTTGTGAATAAGGATATCTGTCAGATGTAGTATAACCATCAAGTATCCAGTACAATTTCCCACCACTTATAACCATATATGGATCAGAGTCATATTTCAAGAAAGGTGCTATTTTTTCAACTCTCTCTTTTATACTCCTATTTATAAGTATTTTACTTTCACTATTTATATCACGTGAAAGCAAGAAATTAATATTCTTCTCCTTTAATGAAAATAGTAGTCTGTTAAAAAAGTTCATTTTTATTCCAGCACTACCATCATATTTATTTGTTGCATTGTCACTGCCTTTTGGATAATCAAATTCGTTTATTTTCGTATCAACTACTGCATAGTCTTTCGTATTTTCTCCATAATATATTCTTGGATCATCTATCTTTATATCTGTTGAATTCTGAGGAGGCATATCCTTTATAACAAAATTCGGCTGTCCTGAAGATGTTACAGAGTTAACCTTATTCATTACAGCTCCATATCCATGTGTATAAATAAGATGTTTATTCTGCCATGTTTGTGGATCTACAGAACTGCTGTTTATCTCTCTGGCACCAAGAAATACCTGTGTAAGTTTTTTATTTATGTTATATCTATCTATATCGATATTATTAAAATTATAGTAATATCTTATAATCTGAACTTGATTATAAAACTCAAGAGTAGGTTCATATGAATTTACTCTTATGTTATTTATAGTGTCCATATTGTTTTTTATATCGTTTTGAGTAAGCGTATCTTTAACTTCAAATGGAACTGCATCTACGTTTTCAATATTAAACGCTTTCCTTGTATAATCAATATTATTTTTTATATAAGGCTGCTCAAATGTCTTCTGGTTGGATTTAACAACAAAGTTTTGCATCACTGTTGCAATTACATTTTCAGCTACCACAAGAACTATAATTATAGCTATAGATGCAGCTATAGGTTTTATCTTCAACTTCATTACATTTATAAATATAACAATAGAAGATATTATTGACACTATACATATTATTCCATAAAAGATAAGACTTACATGAATATCAGTATAACCTGCACCGAAAGCAACTCCTCTTGTACTATATACCAGTTTAATCGCTCTAAGAGCATAGCCAACTGCAACACAGAGCATTATAAGTGCAGCAAGAACTGCAAGCTGTTTGCCTGCGAATCTCGTAATACCACTTTTTATGTCAATTCCACTGAATCCATTTTTAAAGTTTTTTCTAAAATCCTCTCCTGTAAGAAACTTATCCTTTATATTCAAGAATATGTAGACAAGAAAGGTAAGTACCATCAAAAAAACAATAAGACTTACAAAAGCATTGTAAATTGATTCGATAAGTGGCAATCTAAATACATAAAAAGATATATCAAGATGGAAAATAGGATCTTTGGTATTAAAAGGTACTGAATTCGTAAATTGCAAGATTCTATACCAATATATTGAAGAAAATCCATAAGAAACGAAAATCGATATTATAATATCAATAAACAAAGCAATCTTTTTCTGAATATTTTCCTTTTTCTTATTCACTTCAATAACACGTCTATATTTCATTATACTTAATTTAATACTTTTATAATAGAACCATATACATAAAAAACATATTATAAAAGTAGGTATCATAAGCTTCAACATAGCTTTTATCTGTGTAAAGTAAACTGAAAGATATTTAACTTCACTAAACCATTCAATATTGACTATAAGATTAACAATTCTGCTCAAGAATGTAAATATAACAGCCAATATAACAACCAATACTGTCAAGCTTATGACTTTTTTTCTTTTCATACAATTCACCTCTTTTTTTATATATTTGAAACATTATACTATAAATGTATTCTAATCGGATATTAAATAATTTTTCAATCCAAGTTCACGCTTTATATTCTCAAAAATAGAAAGGCTGTCAGCAGAAACTGTATGCAGATGTATGCCACCTGTTAAAACCAGAAGAGGTTCTGATTTAGTTTCATTAACTTTATTTATAAAATTCTTAACATCATAAAGTGATTTTATCATTAGCATACCTTTAATTTCACCATATATAGGATGTTCTATTATAACATCTTCAATTACCGCACCAAACTTAACTATTATAAGCAATTCATCTTCCATTTCCTCAGGTTTGTGAGAAACTGCTATAACCTGCTTTATTTTATTGCTTTGAGATTTTGGTATAAGATAGCCTTCAGGTGTAGCTATTATATTTTTTCCCTCAGCTCTCAAAATAGCTATATCCCTTACTATAACCTGTCTCGTAACTCCAAGCTTTTCTGCCAGAATATGACCTTTATAAGGTTTTGTACTAATTGTAAGTATACTTTCTATATTATCTCTTCTTTGAATTGCATTCATATCTACCTCCAAATTCAAAAACATAGCCTAAATACAATTATATCATAAAAGACAAAACAGTCTGCATTAAAATTACCATATAATTGCCATTAATTTGTATTATCGCAGTATTGAAGTATATCAAGCTGTCTATCACCTTCAATATTTTTATTGCTATGATTCTTAACAAGATAAATTACACGCGGGCTACATCCTATTTTACCTAAAATACAAGCACCAAGCGAAGGATGATTATAAAATACGCTTATTTTTGATATTCTATAATCATCTGCAAAATGCTTTCTTACACTTCCGAATGAAAATTTATCAAAAAGAACAAATAAAGATTTGTCAATTATATTAAGCCTCTTAAATATTTTTCCTATATCATGCAAAAGAGCAGCTTTCAAAAGTTCATCACTTTCCAGTTTTTCTCTTTGACAAATTCTTCTCACATCATAGGCAACTCTTACTGAATGTTTTTGTTCAGATATAGATAGTTTTTTAAACAAATCTAATTCATTTAAATTTAAAACCTCCTGCGCAAATTTTAAATCCTCATCAGTCATTTTAGAAAATAAATCCCAATAAAATTGTCTTATTCTATATGAAAACAATTGTACATCACTTCTTTTATTATTAAAATAAAAGAAGTGACTAATAAATATATTAGTCACTTCTTAATGGTGGAGATAAAGAGATTCGAACTCTTGACCCTCTGCGTGCAAGGCAGATGCTCTCCCAGCTGAGCTATACCCCCATATGGTGGACCTTCAGGGACTCGAACCCCAGACCTACCGGTTATGAGCCGGTTGCTCTAACCAACTGAGCTAAAGATCCATAAAACTTTACCTGGCGGTTACCTATCCTCCCACAAGGCCTCCCCTGCAGTACTTTCGGCACTATGAAGCTTAACCTGCCTGTTCGGAATGGGAAAGGGTGTTGCCTTCACGTCATTGCCGCCAGATTATGTAGTTTTCAAGGGATCATTCTATTCCCTGAAAATTGCACAGCAGTATCATAATTTATTTGGTCAAGCCCTCGACCTATTAGTATCAGTCAGCTTAACATGTCACCATGCTTACACCTCTGACCTATCAACCTCGTGTTCTTCAAGGGGTCTTACCAGCTTACGCTGTGGGAAATCTAATCTTGAGGTGGGCTTCACACTTAGATGCTTTCAGCGTTTATCCCTTCCCGACATAGCTACCCAGCTGTGCTCCTGGCGGAGCAACTGGTGCACCAGAGGTCAGTCCATCCCGGTCCTCTCGTACTAAGGACAGCTCCTCTCAAATTTCCTGCGCCCGCGACGGATAGGGACCGAACTGTCTCACGACGTTCTGAACCCAGCTCGCGTGCCGCTTTAATGGGCGAACAGCCCAACCCTTGGGACCTACTTCAGCCCCAGGATGCGACGAGCCGACATCGAGGTGCCAAACCTCCCCGTCGATGTGGACTCTTGGGGGAGATCAGCCTGTTATCCCCGAGGTAGCTTTTATCCGTTGAGCGATGGCCCTCCCACGAGGTACCACCGGATCACTAAGCCCGACTTTCGTCCCTGCTCCACCTGTATGTGTCGCAGTCAGGCTCCCTTATGCCTTTGCGCTCTTCGAAGGATTTCCGACCCTTCTGAGGGAACCTTTGGGCGCCTCCGTTACTCTTTTGGAGGCGACCGCCCCAGTCAAACTGCCTGCCTAACAATGTCCCGTGACCAGGTGATGGCCGCCGGTTAGAATTCCAGTACTGTCAGGGTGGTATCCCAAGGATGGCTCCGCCAAGGCTAGCGCCCTGGTTTCCATGCCTCCCACCTATCCTGTACAGACAATACCGAAACTCAATGCTAAACTGCAGTAAAGCTCTACGGGGTCTTTCCGTCCAATCGCGGGTAGCAAGCATCTTCACTTGCACTACAATTTCGCCGGATTTGTTGTCGAGACAGTGCTCAAATCATTACGCCATTCGTGCGGGTCGGAACTTACCCGACAAGGAATTTCGCTACCTTAGGACCGTTATAGTTACGGCCGCCGTTTACTGGGGCTTAAGTTCATACCTTCGCCTTGCGGCTTAGTATTCCCCTTAACCTTCCAGCACCGGGCAGGCGTCAGCCCCTATACTTCAGCTTTCGCTTTAGCAGAGACCTGTGTTTTTGATAAACAGTTGCTTGAGCCTATTCTCTGCGGCCCCTTTCGGGGCACTCCTTATCCCTAAGTTACGGAGTTAATTTGCCTAGTTCCTTAACAACAATTCTTCCGATGGTCTTAGGATTCTCTCCTCACCTACCTGTGTCGGTTTGCGGTACGGGCGCAGCCCTGCTCCATAGAGACTTTTCTTGGCAGCGTGAAATCGGATACTTCTCCAAAATTGGATCCCTGTAACACCCCAGCATTGATAGAGCGGATTTTCCAGCTCTACCTGCCTCAGTGCTTAGACACACATCCAACAGTGTGCACATCCTATCCTTCTGCGTCATCCCATCTGTCAAACGCATGACTGCGGTATCGGAATATCAACCGATTGTCCATCGCCTACGCCTTTCGGCCTCGGCTTAGGTCCCGACTAACCCTGGGCGGACGAACCTTCCCCAGGAAACCTTAGGTCTTCGACCAATAAGATTCTCACTTATTTCTCGCTACTTATGCCAGCATACTCTCTCCTGTACAGTCCACAACTCCTTCCGGTGCTGCTTCAATCCGTACAGGATGCTCCTCTACCACCCTTTCGGGTCCATAGCTTCGGTGGTAAGTTTTAGCCCCGGACATTTTCGGCGCAGGACCTCTTGACTAGTGAGCTGTTACGCACTCTTTAAATGAGTGGCTGCTTCTGAGCCAACATCCTAGTTGTCTTAGAAATCCCACATCCTTTTCCACTTAACTTACACTTTGGGACCTTAGCTGATGATCTGGGCTGTTTCCCTTTTGACTACGGACCTTATCATTCGCAGTCTGACTGCCGTGATTCAAGTATATGGCATTCGGAGTTTGATAGGGTTCGGTAACTGTTGTCAGCCCCTATCCCATTCAGTGCTCTACCTCCACTACTCATTCACGACGCTAGCCCTAAAGCTATTTCGAGGAGAACCAGCTATCTCCGAGTTCGATTGGAATTTCTCCGCTATCCACAGCTCATCCCATGGTTTTTCAACACCAACGTGGTTCGGTCCTCCACGGAATTTTACTTCCGCTTCAACCTGGCCATGGATAGGTCACTCGGTTTCGGGTCTACAGCATGCAACTTCCCGCCCTATTAAGACTCGGTTTCCCTCCGGCTCCGCACCTTAAGTGCTTAACCTTGCTGCATACCGTAACTCGCTGGCTCGTTCTACAAAAAGCACATCGTCGCACGTTAAAGTGCTTCGATCGGTTGTGGACACACGGTTTCAGGTTCTATTTCACTCCCCTTCCGGGGTTCTTTTCACCTTTCCCTCACGGTACTGCTTCACTATCGGTCACCAGGTAGTATTTAGCCTTAGGAGGTGGTCCTCCCTCATTCCCACAAGGTTTCTCGTGTCTCGTGGTACTCTGGTACGGACTCGGATTTTTCGGCTTTCGCCTACAGGGCTTTTACCTTCTTTGGCGGAGCCTTCCAGCTCTCTTCAACTTTCCTATTATCCGGTTATGTCCGCCCGAACCCCAGGAACAAGTTCCTGGTTTGGGCTCTTTCCCTTTCGCTCGCCGCTACTTAGAAAATCGATTTTTCTTTCTCTTCCTCCGGGTACTTAGATGTTTCAGTT
>NZ_JBZAYZ010000016.1:0-70366 GCF_058242705.1 Clostridium pabulibutyricum | reverse complement strand
TTAACCCGTTGTGCTAGAAGATAAATTTTGATAAATAGGATATATAATCCATAGAAATAAGCTAAAACAGCCCTAAGAACTTTATCCTATGCTTTTAAGAAAAATTAGCCAAATACTAGATGCTTAATTTTTGATATATTGGGATTAATATTAAATACTTTATTGATAAAATAACAAAGATTATGAGCTAAAATTTTGTTCGTTATTCTTGTTACTAATCCCCACATGGATTTGGCAAGTACCCTTTGTATATTCAGCTGACCGGATAATTGAGAAAAAGTTGTCTCAATTCTTCGTCTGGCTTTAAATATTGTCTGTCTGAATTCTTTTGAAAATTGATTTGCAGTTTTCTTTCTTTTCATGGCGATAAGATTGATTTTTGTTTCAGATTTTAGTTCTGAAATAAATCTATCTCCAATATATCCTTTATCCCCTATTATAGTTACCGGGGATAAGGATGATGTTAGATCCAATGCTGCTGCCCTATCATCAATATTAGCAGGAGTTAAGATAAAATCAGTTAAATATCCATCGAGTGCTGTAAGGGAATGCAATTTAAATCCATAGTAAGTTTCTTTCTTGGAAACACACCTGCCGTAGGCAGCCTCCGGCTTAAATGCTCTATGGAAATGTGCTCTCCCAAATTCACAAACTGGAATCGGCATACTGTCAATTATCCTGTACTGCTCATAAGTATACCTGAGGAACCATGTTATTTCTTGACGGATTTGCTCCATAACCTTATAAAGTGATTTTCTAGTTCTGTGGAATCTTGTTCTTGTACAAAATTCAGGGAATAAATCTTTTAAATTTCTGGTACAAAAACTGAGCCATGATTTCTCAGAATCAATAGAAAGAAGCTCACCAACCAGTGAAAGAGTAATTATTTCACTGTCGCTCATAATTGCTTTATCAATATTTCTGCGATTTTTAATATGTGCTGGAGTAACTTTGTGGTAAAAGTCATCAATTATTACAAATGTAACAGTAATAAAATCTTTAAGATTATCAATTTCTATAGTATAATCTTTCTTGAACTCTGGCATATATGTTTTCCCCCTATTGTTAAGATTTTTGGTGATTTTTTAATGATAAGGTAACATAATTGCCGGAGTTTTTCTATTTATAAATTATGTTAGTGAATTTAACTAGCACAACAGGTTATATTACCTCCTATTTTTTTATAAACATACATTATTTTTAACACTCTTGATATTTTTAATCATTTTAACAACCAGTATATATATCAATAATCTCCAAATATTCATCTGGATAAAATCCTATTTCACCACTAAATCTTGTAAGTGCTATCAGTCCTCCATCAATTTCCGGTATGGATGATAACATTTTTGCATTGTCAGCTTTTAATCCTCCGCCATAAACAACTGGCAATCCATTTGTTTCCGCCTTAACAAAGTTTGCAATCTTTTGGATATATTCTTTTGAAGGTGGTGTTTTTCCCGGTCCAATCGCCCATACCGGCTCATATGCAATAACAACTTGTGATAAATCTACTCCCAAAAGGCCAATTTTAAGCTGTTCTCTTAAAACTTTTTTCCAATCATTTTGTTCATCTGAGCTTTCACCAATGCAGTATAATACTTTCAAGCCTGAATCAATTGCACATTTAACTTCTTTATTGAGCAAACGGTTGACTGCATCTGTATCGTTTACTCCTGCTTCCTGCATAATACCAAGTTTATCTTTTCTCTCTTCACAATGACCTATAATGGTATATTCACATCCCATTGCCCTTACAGAATTTGCTGTACGGCTTGTAGTAAAAGCACCAAAATTTCCTCCAACAGAAGTATCATCCCTAAATACACTTTGACATCCAATTTTAACAGGACTTCCCGCAGTTTTTGCATCATTTGCACCTATTAAATGTGCCTCTGGAAAAAACATTGCAAACTCAAATTCACTTTCATCATATTTTTTTAATTTTTCCTGTGTATTTTTAACTATATATCCGCTCCACTCTCTTATTTTTGAAATACTATTTACACCACCTAAATTTTTAGGAATATCAAATCTTTTCAAATTAAGAAATATGTACTGCACATCTATCTCCTGCCTCTCATAAATCTTTTTTTTACCGATACATTCTTTTCTTCATTATACCCACATACTAACATAAATTCGCTATAGTTTTCTCTGTATTTTGCACAAACGTTTGTTATGCAATTACAAATTTAATCACGTTAAAAATGTTGATACCAATAATTACAATCATGAGTCCTATAAACAACTTATCTACTACATGTTCTGAAATCTTTTTATTTACATTACCTCCTATTATTCCACCAACAACACCAGCCGCTACCATAAGAGCTAAAACCACGGGACTTACTGAAGGAACCTTTTTATTAATAATTGTCTGAAACAAACTAGCCAACTGTGAAAACATTATAATATACAAAGAATTTGCCGCTGCCTTTTTTATGTCCATAGAAAAGAAAAAAAAGAGTACCGTTAAATTTATAGGCCCACCGCCTATACCAAGAAAAGAAGATACCATTCCCAAAAACAATCCTATAAACAAACATACCATAATATTAGTCAAATTTTTAGTTTTGATCTTATAAGAATATATACTATATATAAGTGTTCCCGCTGTAATAATTATTAACAAGGCCGCCTGCACTGCTCCAAGATAATTCTCGTTATTAAAAATTGTTTTAAGAATATCAAATAAAGATTTACCAAGTATTCCTCCTATAATGCCGCCAACAGCTAAAAGAGTACTTGTCCTTACATCAATAGTTTTATTATTTTTATGAGATTTTAATACAGAGATAATAGACATGGACAGAACTGTACATCCTGACAAAAAACTAATATTAGTGACACTCATAGTACCTGTGGCATCAAGTACAGGTTTTATTATAACTCCCCCACCAATACCACATATTCCTCCAATAATCGAAGCAATAAGGCTAACTAAAAAATATAACAAGTACATAAATTTACACCCCCCATTATCCAAAATTACCAAGTCCAATTTTCCTATTATTTATAAGACGACATCATCATATAAATAATTTAGCACACTTTTTTTACTATTTGGCCTCTATTTGACTCAAACGTTTGATAATATGTATATGTTAATGTTATAATAAAATCGTTAAATATCATGTTATGACTATATGGAGGTTTTTTATGAAACTTAAGGATATCGCTGAACGTGTAGGTGTATCAATTTCTACCGTTTCCCGTGTAATAAACAGTAAAGATACAAAAGCAGCCAGTGAAGAAGTTCGGGAAAAAATATGGTCTGTCGTAAGAGAAACTGGCTATACTCCAAATATTGCAGCACGTAATTTAAAACTCGGTAAAATCAATAATACTACTATCAGAAATAACGATAAAAATATGGCCTGTATAGTTGCAAGATCAAGAGATGCCATAGACGAGCCATTTTTTTTAGATCTGTCACGTTCTATAGAAAGAGAGGCTTTTAAACATGGTTATGTACTTAGATACACGCTTTCAGCATTTGATTTGGACACATCAAATGCATTTAACACCATATCCAATACTAAAGTAGACGGGGTGTTGATTCTTGGACGATTTAATTTAAATCTTTCTAATTTTATAAAAAAGCATTATAAAAATGTAGTTTTTGCAGGACTCAACAGTATTGATTTATCCTACAATTATGATCAAGTGATCTGTGACGGTTACAAGGCATCTATTGCAGCTGTAAAACATATAGCCTCTTTGTTCCATACCAATATAAGCTACATTGGTGAGACTAAAAATGAAGTTCGCTTTAAAGGTTTCATGGATGCCATGAAAGAATTAAGCCTTTCTATCAACAGCAAAAATATTATCAATACTCATTTATCTACTCACGGCGGATATAAGGGTGCTCAGAAACTTTTAGATAATAACACACATACAACTGCAATACTTTGTGCTAATGATATAACTGCAATTGGTGCTTTGAAAGCACTTAAAGAAAATGGGATATGCGTACCAAAAGACATTTCCATTATAAGTATTGATGATATAAGTATGTCTCAATATGTCTCGCCGATGCTTACGACTGTTCACATTCCAATAGAACAGCTTGGAAAAATGGCCTGTAAAACATTAATCGATCGAATTGAACGTGGACATAGTATTCCTATTAAGCTCGAAATTCCCTTCAATATAACGAAACGTGAGAGTTGCGCAATTAAAAACTTGCTTTAAAACAGTAGTTTAAAGCAAGTTTTTAATAGTTTATCAACTTAATTATGATACAAATTTCATGATTCCTACTACAAATAAAAATCCTATTGTAATCTTAGTTAGTAAGCTTTTTGATATTCTTTTAAAGGCCTTAAGTCCTATCCATGTAGATAAAAATAATACTATTAATGCTAATGCAGAAAACTCTAAAGTTGTAGCTGTTATATTTCCACGGTATATATGCTGACCTATCAAAATCATATTTACAATAGTAAATGTTACCTGCATATTTATGTTATAATCATTTTTATCTTCAAATATGCTATGATAATAAAATACAACCGGCGGCCCTCCTATCCCCAACATTCCGCCTGTGATTCCACTTATCCCGCCTATAATAGCACTATTCATGTTGCTAAATTTTATATTATGTCTTCCATACTCCATATATATAAATAATAATGCAAAAAATATCAATGTTATTCCAAGAGACATTCTTAAAACGTTATTGACAACACTAAAGAGCAAATTTGTACCAATAATCTGAAAAATAATAAAAAACATAGTTGTAATAAAAATTTTTCTTATATCCAATTTGCCTTTAATTCCTATCATAATTCCTAAACTAATGAGCAGAGATAACAGCGCGCTTATTCCAACAGACATTTGATATCCCAACAAATTAGGCAAAAAACACATGAGTATTATCCCAAATCCAAATCCTGTCACTCCATGAATAAATGCAGCAACAAAAATTATCAGTAAAAAACTCAATATTCCACCCACATTTAAAAAAGTATTAAACATAATATTTACTCCCTGATTTAATTAAATATTTTAAGACCTTATTTTTTCTGCCTATATAAGTTATATTATCACAGTTTTTTTCGTTTCCTTTTATTTTTTACTATAACGTTTGACTAGTCTCAATTGTTTTTCATTCTAACAAATAATATAAAAAGCACCATAAAGCATTAAATTACATGGCTTTATGGTGCTTTCAAAATTCTACAGTAGTTAGAAAACTTCACGAATCAAATATATATTATATCCGTTCACAATCTACTGAATAAGTTTATTTAAATCTTCTGTAATATTTTTGAGTTCATTTACATTAGCCTCAATTTCCTCACCGGCAGCAGCGTTTTGTGATATTGTGCCTGCTATGGTGTCATATTGCGATATAGTATTTTTAGTTATAGTTGATATTTCTTCATTAAATTGTACAGCATTTTTAGTCTCCGAAAATAGTGTATTTGATGCTTCATTTATATCAATTATATTGCTGCTGAATGATTTCAAATGAACATTCATATCATTTATCCTGCCAACAGTTTCATTTATAATGTAATTTCCAGTTTGAGATTCTTTATTGTTATTACTCATTTGATCTTGAACTGTATTAATCTTGTTTTTTAACTCGTTTATTATTGTGCTTGCTTGCAAAAGAGACTGTTTTGTTCCTTCTGCAAGTTTTCTGATTTCATCTGCTACAACAGCAAAACCTTTACCGTATTCACCTGCTCTTGCAGCTTCAATTGAAGCATTTAAAGCAAGAAGATTAGTCTGCTCGGATATATCTCCAATTAACTTTAATATTTCATCAACCTCAGCTGATTTTTGCTCAAGATCCTTTGTAGATTTAAAAGTATCTGCTATTTCATCTTTTATATTGGAAATAATTGAAATTGTATCATTCAATGACTTCTGGTTTTTATCTGTAATTTGAATAATGTCATTTATCTTCTTTTCACTGTCTCTTGCCTTATCAACAACAATTTCATTTGCTTTCAACAACATATCCAATATATTTTTATTTTTATTTGATTTATCAAGCATATCATCTGAATTTTGTGAAGCAAGGCTTGTTACATCTGAAACCTCAACAAGAGAGCTTGTTTGTTCTTCAATTGCAGCACTTAAATTCGTGCTTGATGATAATACCGTATTGGAAACTTCAGATATTTTATCAAAAATACCAAGCAGTTTTTCGTTTTCTTTATTAATTTCAATCTCTTTCTTAGCAATTGATTCCAACAATTTCGATGCCATATATACCATTATATAAATAAGTGCAAAGGTAATACCTATACTAACTACGGTCATATATAATTCCGCACTTGCCATCTTGCCACGCATAAGTATGGATGGATTATGAAAAAATACTACAGCTACACACAAACAGCTTAATATTATTGAACCTATTACCATTTTAATGTCAAAAAACAGTGCTCCAAGTATAACAAAAAATATAACTATGAGCCAAACAGAATTTAAATGCATAGTAAAGTTAAGATATAAATACTGAAAGTATGTTATCAAAAGAATTAAACCTTTGGTAGTATTTAACGCTTTCGAATCTTTATTGTCTGAATTGATTACCCATTTGTAACACTTATAAAATATAACTCCATAAATAACAACAAGTATTCCAAGTACAATCAATGAATTTAATGTTATTTCATTATTTATGCCAATTAATTTCATACCAGAAAAGCACATAAAAGACATAACACAACAAACCATATAAATTATTAGAACTACTTTTAGAGATTTTTTATTAAACATTTCTTGAAAATTTTCTTTACCTTCCATCTGATACCTCCACCACATAATTTTGTACAACTTAATATTCACATAACATTCATTATCAATTAGTTTGCAGTATTCATTAATTTCCCCAAAATAACTATTGATAACTCTTACCTATAAAATAAAAAAGTGTCTATTATTTATGATAAATAATAGACACTAATACACATAATCCTTTAAAATCAAACAAATTCAGCAACCTGGCAATCATAGGAAAACTATTTCCTTAAGACCCATAGCTTTGCGACCTTGTCTTTCGGCAAGTGTGCTATTATAAATATTTACATAAGTTATATTACACCCAATTTTTATAAAATTCAATGCAATATTTCCATTTTTCTCTTAAAATATTAAATTTTTAAGATTTATTTCTACATTTTTCCTCACAAAATTACGCAAATTACATAATAAATAGGGAATTGAAAATACAATGATTTCAATCCCCTATTTATGAATTATATAGTCATATTTATATAAATATGTTTAATATCAGTATAAATATTAATCCTACTACAGATAAAACTGTAGACATTAATGTCCATGTCGAAAAAGTTTCCTTCATGCTAAATCCAAAATACTCCTTAACTATCCAGAAACTTGCATCATTTACATGAGATGCAATAGCGCTTCCACAACCTGTTGCAAGTGTTACTAAAGCGAGATTAACATCACCATAACTTGCAAGCATCGGAATAACAAGTCCCGACGTTGAAAGTGCCGCAACTGTAGCTGATCCTAATGCAATACGCAAAATTGCAGCAACTGTCCATGCAAGAAGTAAAGGTGATACCGAACTTCCATTAAACAATGAAGCTATATACTTTCCTACCCCTGCATCTATGAGAACTTCTTTAAAAGCTCCGCCTCCGCCTATAATCAAAATCATCATTCCTATTGATGCGGCTGCAGCTGCACATGTATCTCCAACCTGTTTTACAGGAATCTTTCTCCTTATTCCCATAGTATAAATTGCAACTATCAAAGAAATTAGCATTGCTGTATCAGGATTTCCTATAAAACTTACAATTTCGAAAAATGAATTGTCTTTGACACCAGCCATCTTTTGAGCCATTGAAATTACAGTAGAAATCATCATCAAAATTACCGGAAACATTGCAGTCAATAAACTAACTCCAAATCCAGGTGTATCCTCCAATTTGAATGTTTTTTGATCACCAATGAAATCACCTGATTCAGCATCTTTTTCAAAAGCACTTGGTATAATCTTTTTGTCTATCTTAGTAAATAAAAGGCCTGATATAATAACTGTTGGTATTGCTATCAAAATACCATACACTAAAACCGTTCCAATATCTGCACCATATGCACCTGCTATTACTGTAGGACCTGGATGCGGTGGTAAAAAACAATGAGTTACAAGCAATGATGCAAGCATAGGAATACCGAGATATATTGGAGATATCTTTAATTCTTTTGCAATCGAGAATATAATTGGAAGAAGTAAAACCAATCCTACCTCAAAGAACATTGCTATTCCAACAACAAATGATGCAACTATAACAGCCAGCTGAATCTTTTTTACTCCAAACTTGTTAATCAAAGTCATGGCAATTCTATGCGCTCCACCAGAATCTGCAACAAGTCTTCCAAGCATGGCTCCAAGTCCAAATATCAGAGCTATATGTCCAAGTGTACTTCCCATACCACTTTCAATACTTGAAACAACTTTTCCAAGTGGCATTCCAAGCCCCAATGCCACAACAAATGAAACAATCAACAATGAAAGAAATGTATTCAGTTTAAACTTAGAAATTAATACGATTAAGAACACTACGCCTAGTCCTACTATAAATAAAGGCATACTATATTCCTCCCAACTATTTGGTTTTATAAAAATTAACTACCACTATTTATCCATGTTTAATGATTTCCTACCAGCTTCTATTACCTCAATAATCTTATCTACATCATAGACGCTTCCTCTCCATGTTCCTCCACTTACAGACTGAAGTGCAGCCCATAACTTAGTATCCTTAGGAAGATCTGGATCAGGTTGAAGACCTTCATGAAGCTCACGAGCTTTTAAAACCTTGGCACCTTCCTCATAAGAAAGCCTGTTGCCCTCGGTTCCTATAAAATTAATTGAGCCTTCAAGTTTATTTGTATCAACTATTATTTCCACAATATCATCATCTTTTAACTTTCCAATAGGGCCTCCTGCCAATGCCTCAGGTCCAACATGTCCAAAGCAGGCTCCAGTTGAAACACCGGAAAAACGTGCATCTGTAATTAAAGAAACATGCTTTCCAAAAGGTAAATGTTTAAGTGCCGAGGTTAACTGATATGTTTCCTCCATTCCTGTTCCCATAGGACCTCCGCCCATTACAATCATTATGTCTCCAGCCTTTATATTTCCACCTTCTTTAAGCACTTTAATAGCTGCTTTCTCAGATGTAAACACCCTGACTGTTCCAGTGTGTCTGAATACTCCATCATCATCTATAACTGACGGATCAATAGCTGTTGATTTTACTACGGAACCTTCCGGTGCAATATTTCCAACAGGAAAAGTTACTGTTGATGTTAATCCTCTCTTCTTAGCCTTTTCAGGATTCATTATAATTTCATCTGGATTTATTCCATCTATCTCTACAAGACGCTGTCTGCATTGTTTACGTCTTTCTGATTTTTCCCACCAGTCAAGATTTTCTCCAAGTGTTTCTCCTGTAACTGTAAGGACATCCTCATGAAGCAGACCAAGTTTTCTCAAATGAAGCATTACCTCTGGAACTCCTCCTGCCAAAAATGCACTTACTGTAGGATAATTAACAGGTCCTATAGGAAGAACACTTACAAGACGAGGTACCTTTTTGTTTATCCTTGACCAGTCTTCTACTGTAGGAACTCTACATCCTGCTGCATATGCAATTGCCGGAAGGTGAAGAAGCAGATTCGTTGATCCCCCAAAAGCGGCATGTACAACCATTGCATTTTCAATAGCCTTATCTGTGATGATATCCTTTACTGTAGTTTCATTCCTAATCATATCCGAAACTGCCAAAGCTGATTGAACCGCAATATGTTCCCATATTGGCTGACCTGATGGCGCCAAAGCTGAATGAGGCAGTGCTATTCCCAATGCTTCGGAGATAACCTGTGAAGTTCCTGCTGTACCTAAGAATTGACATCCTCCACCTGCTGAAGCACATGCATTACATCCTGCCTTGCAGGCATCTTTAAGAGAAAGCTCATTGTTTGCAAATCTTACTCCGATAGTCTGTACTGTTCCCGCATCTTCCCCATCTATAGGCTGAAGTGTTGATCCTCCTGGAACAATAATTATTGGCAAATCATGCATTGATGCAAGAGCCATCATCATTGCCGGAAGTCCTTTATCGCATGAAGCTACTCCAATTATTCCACGTCTTGTTGGAAGTGACCTTATAAGACGTCTAAACACAATCGCTGCATCATTACGATACGGAAGTGAATCAAACATTCCAGTTGTCCCCTGACTTCTACCGTCACATGGATCTGTTACATATGCCGCATAAGGCACTCCTCCAAGTTTTTTGATTGCTCCGGCTGCAGCTCTCATTTGAACTCCCAGTTCAAAATGTCCTGTATGAAGTCCTACAGCAATTGGAGTACCATCATTATCACGTATTCCACCCTGAGTACTAAGTATTAATACGTTGTCACCCAAAAGCTTGCTTGGTTCCCAACCCATACCTGCATTTAAAGTCATTCCAAATATATTTCCACTAGGTGAATTTTTTAACAATTCAGACGTAAGTGGCAGTGATCCTTTTGGTCCTTCTGAATGAGTTTGAACCTTGTACAAAGATTTGTCTTCATTACTATAAATTTTTTTTAATGACATAATTAATCCCTCTCACATATTTTTATAAAATTAATAAATACTTCTTGAATAGCTTTACATTTAAGGCAAAATGTTTCAAATATCAATGTTTAATGATATAATTATAATTAGTCATCTCTTAATGGTATTTTGTTTTCTGCAAAAACTTTTATATGTCATAAAGCGATGACTTATTATTTTTTAATTATTTCCAATTCATGGCATTTATATATGCAATAACTTTTTTGATAGAATCGCTTTCCTTTTCATTGGCTCTCAAAAGTGGTGTTTTACAGAAGTCTCCAATATCAACCCCTCTTAACATCATTGCTTTTTTTATAATTGGTATAAAACATTCATTTACATCATATAAATCGGCCATCTTGTCGATACATTCCTGGATTTTTGATACCTTTTCCAAGCTTCCGCTATTAAACGATTTTGCCCATTCCGCGAAAATCTCCGGATACACATTGGAAAGTGCACCTATACAACCTGAACCGTTAGAAATCACATTACGTGAAAAATTTTCATCAAATCCCGAGTATATTTCAAAATTAGGAAATTCCTCACCTACAGTATTTATCAACTTCCTAGTATGTGACATTTCAGATACAGTATCCTTATATCCTACAATATTACTGTGCTTTCTCAATAGTTTAAGTGTCAATTCCGGTGATATATCGTGTCCTGTTCTATCTGGAAAATTGTATAAATATATATTGCAATCTACGGCTTCTGATATCTTTCCGTAATAATATTCCAGACTTTCATCTGTCAGCTTGAAATAATAAGGGCTTATTACTATGATATCCTTTGCCCCTGCATTTACAGCATAATTGGAAAGTTCAATAGTATCTTCAATCGTAATACAGCCAGTTCCAATAATAACCTTAGTTCTTTGTCCTGCATATGAAACAGCAACATCAATAAGTTTCTTTCTTTCTTCCATAGACATAGCATAAAATTCACCTGCACTGCCCATTACAAGCATTCCATCAATACCTGCATTAATGAGATGATCATAAACATTCTTGTTTCCCTGAATATCTAAATTTCCTTTAGAGTCAAATGCAGTGATTACAGGTGTAATAAATTTAGCTTTTCTCATGTATGAATCTCTCCTTGTGAAATAAATTTAAAAACCAATCAAAATTTCTTTATTCGTATATACAAAATTAATTTGTTTATACGAACTTACATATAAATAATATCACAGTTTCTTATTATGTCAATATAATATTTAAAATTTTGTAACAAGGATTCATATTTATGTTTTATTGTGTCCTATATTGAATATTTAAAGCAAAATACCTATAATTATTTCTATATAACAAATTTTTATAAAAATTGGAATGGCAGGTGTAACTATGTCTCATAAACCCACACAAAGAGTTTTGAATATACTAGATCTTTTATCTGTAAACCAAAGCGGTCTTACACTGACTGAAATTTCTGAAGCACTTAGTATACCAAAAAGTACCTTGTATCCTATTATACAAACCATGTTGGAATATAACTTTATTTCCGTGGAAAACGGCTCTTTAAAATATTCAATAGGAATTTCATCTTTCAGGATAGGCGCATCGTATTTAAAAAATAAATATACACTCGATTTCATACAAAAAACAATGAAAAGTATTGTAAAAAATATAAATGAAACCTGTCAGATGGGTACTCTTGATGGGAACAATATACTTTACATACTGAAAGAAGATCCAGACAAAGATATGTATATTCGCCTTATATCACATATAGGTAAAAGAATTCCTGCCTACTGTACGGCTCTTGGAAAAGCTATACTGACTCAATACAACATAGAAGAAATAAAATCCCTCTATCCCGATGGTCTAAAGGCAATTACTGAAAACACGATAACAGATTTCAACAAACTCGAAGACCAACTCGAAAACATACGAAGAAACCATGTTGCCAAAGAATATGAAGAGGCCACTGAATTTATATGCTGTTTTGCGGTTCCAATAAAACTAAAAAACAATACAACAGCTGCAATAAGCATAAGTATACCAACTTTCAGACTCAATGAAGAAAAGGAAAAATTGGCAATGGATCTATTATTAAAAGCTAAAAACAAAATCGAAAATACTGTTTCAAGTTAAAAAAATTTAAGCTGCCATATAAAACGGGCAGCTTAAAACTTACACTAAATTTTCATTCACAATATGTATCAGATTCTCGCCTTTATAATCACAAACCACAATTTTCTTTCCAAAATACCTCTCAAGTTGTTCCAGCGTTACATCGTCAAGCATTATATTTTCACCAGATTTAAACATATTTTCCGGCATTATTATGTGGTCCATAACTTCATCTGGTTTAATCTGATCCATTATATCAGTACCTGTCAAAAGTCCGGCAACAGTTATTGTCCTGCCGAAAAAATTATTTATAACTTTAAACACATTTATTCTTATACCATTGTTTTCACTATTTATTATATTCGCAGCCCACATTATCTCTTCATAGGCAAGCACTCCTGTAATAAAAGTAAATGTCCCTGTACAATCTTTGTTCAAATACTTGATCCCATTCATTAAATTCATTCTAAATGACCTTATCATGCCTATTCCATCTTCAACTTGCGCGAAATTGCCATAAAATGTTTTTTCAGGTATCTTTCTGCCCGATGTTACATAAAATTCATCAGAAAGTCTTATAAATGGTCTGCCTGTTTCCTTCAAAGCTTTTTTTTGAAATTCTTTTATTGAATCAAGTTCCAATGCTGCACTTTCAGCATTATACAACTCCATCTGGCTCAAGTTTTTTCTAAATTTAGTGACTCCTATAGGAACTGCTGCAACATTTTCTACATAAGGATAAAGTTTATAAAGATCTTTCACTGTTTTCAGAAGCTCTCTGCCCCCATTATACCCCGGGCACAACACTATCTGGCAATTCATTTTTATTTTTCCATAAGCCAGCTTTTTAAGTTTTTCATAAATATTGCCTGCAAATCTATTGTTAAGCATGCTCTTTCTAAGCTCGGGATTTGTAGTATGTACAGAAACATTTATAGGGCTGATTCTATATCTTATAATCCTGTCTATATCTTCATCCGACATATTTGTCAAAGTTACAAAATTTCCCTGAAGAAAAGACAGTCTCGAATCGTCATCCTTGAAATATAAAGTTTTTCTCATGCCTTGTGGAAGCTGATCTATAAAACAAAAAATACAGTTGTTCCGGCAGCTTTTTGCCTTATCCATAATACCGTCTTCAAATTCAATTCCTAAATCTTCGCCACATTCTTTTTCGATTTCCAGAGTCCATACTTCTTCATTTTTTTTCTTTATTTCAACTTCAACATAATCATCTGCAAGTAAAAATTTATAATCTATTACATCTTTTACTCCTGTACCATTTATGTTCAAAAGAGAATCCCCTGTCTCAACTCCCATTTCTTCTGCAATGCTTCCATGTACAACTTTAGATATTTTATTAGCCATATTTTTCAATCCTTTGTTCAACGTTATTTTTTACAGGCAGATTTTTAATTTCACGAAACCATATTTTCGTGAAATTAAAAATCAATTAGTTAGTTATTTACAAGTTCAATTTCATCTAGCAATAATCTATATTCTCTTGAAAGTTTCATAAATCTTTTTCTATTTTTCATATCAAGAGAACTGTCAATTGCACTTTTCACTATGGAAAGTCCATTTTCCAGATATTCACGGTTTGACGACCATCTATAAACCCTAGCTATATTGTTGTTCATACTGTATTCAAGAGCAGTATACGTCATGAAAAAGCTCAACCAATCATCCGTAGAATAATTTTTTATGAAATCAATACCACAATCAAATTTTTTAATTGTATAAATATCAGAACTGTCTTCTGTCCATATAACCCATACTCTGCTGTTGTCTTTCAATTTTTTAATATCTTCAAAACTAAGTAACTCTCCCTTCATATAATCATCTCCAAATATATATTAATTTAATTATATAAAGACGTTTAACGGGTCATTATTATTAAATGCCAGATCAGCTCTTAATGTGCATGATTTATAAATATTTCTGCATACATAAATTTAAAGTGCTAAAACTATCAACAACAATATCATAAAATAGATAGGAGGTATTTAACTATGAACGATAATTTTTATTTCAACTTTCCAAAGTCTGTTCCAGAACAGGAACAAAACAAACAGCCTGGAATTGAGACTGAATTGAATCCCCAGCCAATATTTGAAAATCCAGACTGCACAGGTTCCAATAAGCTGCAGGATAAAGTCGTGGTAGTAACAGGAGGAGACAGCGGCATAGGAAAAGCCGTTTCAATAGCATGTTCAAAAGAAGGAGCAGATATTGCAATAATATATTATAACGAAAACGACGATGCACAGAAAACAAAAGAAATGATAGAACAACATAAAAGAAAATGTATTATCATCCCCGGAGATATTTCAGACGATGACTTCTGCAGGTCGGCAGTACAAAAAACCATAGATTGTTTTGGAAAAATAGATGTACTTATAAACAATGCAGGTGTCCAATTTCCACAAAACAGTATTGAAGACATAAGCAATGCTCAGCTTGAAAAAACATTCAAAACAAATATCTTTAGCATGTTTTACATTACACGGGCAGCTCTTCCACATCTTAATCCCGGCTGCAGCATAATAAACACCTCATCAATAACTGCCTATGAAGGAAGTGAAACCTTAATCGACTACTCTTCCACAAAAGGCGCAATAGTATCCTTTACAAGATCACTTGCACTATCTTTGATAAACAGAAAAATACGAGTAAACGCAGTTGCTCCCGGTCCCGTATGGACACCACTTATACCTGCCTCCTACAGCATGCAGAAAGTCGGCGAATTTGGATCAAAGAATCCATATAAAAGGCCTGCACAACCGGTAGAACTTGCACCGGCCTATGTATTTCTTGCATCTCCTGAATCTTCATATATTACAGGACAGGTGCTGCACATAAATGGCGGTCAGTTTATAAGCTGCTGATACCTCATAAAAGGAGACTTTTAATAGAGTCCCCTTTTAATTGTTATTTTAAAACTATCTTGTTGTATTTCTTTTTTCCTCTTCTGACAATCATACTTCCATCTTTAAAATCATCTTGACTTACAACAGCCCCTATATCTGTAACCTTTTTATCATTTACAGTAAGTCCACCCTGCTTTATAAGTCTTCGCACTTCGCTCTTTGAAGACATTATTGCAGTCTTCACAATCAAATCAACAAGAGTGCCTCCAAAACATTCCTTTGAAACTTCCACAGTCGGAACACTGTCCATTCCATTTCCCCCGTTGAAGAACGCTTCCGAAGCCTTTTTTGCCTTGTCAGCTTCATCCTCGCCATGTATAAGTTTTGTAACTTCATAGGCAAGAACAGCTTTTGCTTTGTTTATTTCAGAATCTTTAAGAGAACCAAGCCTCCTTACTTCATCCATAGGAAAAAATGTGAGCATTGCAAGACACTTTTCAACATCTGCATCATCTATATTTCTCCAGTACTGATAGAAATCATAAGGACTTGTTTTATCACCGTCAAGCCAGACCGCACCGCCTTCAGTTTTCCCCATTTTCTTGCCGTCACTTTTTGTAAGAAGAGAAAAAGTCATTCCATATGCTGATTTTCTCTCTCTCCTTCTTATAAGATCAACGCCTGCTAGTATGTTCGACCATTGATCATCTCCACCCATTTCAATCGTACATCCATATTTTCTATTAAGCTCAAGAAAATCATATGCCTGCATTAGCATATAATTAAATTCCAAAAATGTCAGTCCTTTTTCCAGTCTCTGCTTATAACACTCTGCAGTAAGCATCTTGTTTACAGAAAAACTTACACCTATAGTACGTAAAAATTCTATATAATTTAAATTCAGAAGCCAATTTGCATTGTCTTCCATGATTGCCTTTCCATCATTAAAATCAATTAATCGTGAAAATTGATTTTTAAAACACTGTGCATTGTGTTCAATTTGCTCTCTGGAAAGCATTTTTCTCATATCGGTTTTTCCAGTAGGGTCACCTACCATTGCAGTTCCCCCACCAATAAGTGCTATTGGTCTGTGGCCTGCCTTCTGCATATGAGCCATAACCATCATCTGTATAAAGTGCCCTATATGAAGGCTATCAGCTGTTGGATCAAATCCTATGTAAAAAGTTACCTTTTCTTTTCCAAGTAATTCTCTTATTTCTTCGTCATGAGTAGTTTGTTTAATATAACCTCTTTCTAAGAGAATATCGTAAACGTTTGTCAACTTCTGCTCCACCTTTCAATATTTTATCCCATAGTTATATATTATCATAAGTATTAGTATATAATTAAAGTTAAGTTTTATCAACCATGGCGCATTGTTTTTTGGATACTATATGATATAATAAAGTTAAAGTTTTACTATAATTATATGTAAGTAGGCCAAATTTTTTCAAGGTATTAATTTCTCCTTAAATTCATGGGAGTAGTTATCAAGAATAAATTAGTCCTATTGATTTTAAGGAGGTTTTTTTATGGCAGACAAGACTATTGTATGTAAAGACTGTGGTAAGGAATTTGTATTTACAGAAGGCGAGCAGGAATTCTACAAAGAAAAGGGATTTGAAAATGACCCTGTAAGATGTCCTGAATGCAGGAGAAAAAGAAAGGCCGAAAGAAATAGATCGAGAATGTAATTAATAATGGAGAGGTTATGCCTCTCCTATATTATTTTCAAGTTAAGTAAGTTTTACTCTTTTCAATGCCCTGCCAATAGGAAGTGCAATAGCTCCGCCTACAACTGACTGAACTATATTGCCAGGTATCTCAGCTGCCGAAAGAATAAAAGCCTGAGAAAACATTATATTTGTCACAAAATGCATTAGTAAAACTCCTGCAAAATAATATGCAGTTATCATCCACATACCTCCAACTGCAAAAGCCAACATATTATTCCAGAGTTTCTCGCCATCATAATTATTCCTATATGCAATAGAAGCTGTGATATATGCCATAAACCCCTTTATAAAAAAAGTAAAAGGTGTCCATATGGCATAAGGTGATAAAATATCAAACAATCCCATACCAATAGCCGCTGAAAAAAATGCTTTCTTCCTTCCAAGCAAAATCGCAGCTAAAAATACCATGCTGTCCCCTAGATGCACAACTCCTTTTAGTCCGCCACCTGTTGGTATATTTATAAAGGCCGTTGCAATATATGTCATTGCCGCCATCAGGGCAACCCGTATTATGCCATGAACCTTGTTTCTTGTCTCCTCCAGCTTTTTCTGCTCCAATTCAATTCCCCCTTTAATTATCAATTAATATACATTATATTTTGATACATAAAAAGTACAAAATGTATGGATACACTTTTTAATAATAGATTCAAGAAAAATGGAAATACTATATTAAGATTGTACTTTAAGATATTCTACAAGGAGGTATTGTCTTCATTCAGTTGTTGGAGACAATAAAACATAAAATGATATTTGCAAAATGGTTTCTAAGTTTCCTATTTATAATATTTCTAATAAGCATTTGCTTAAAGGCAGGATGGATATTCTTGAATTTCGTAATTTCATCAACCTTCATACTTCTTTTAATCGACATATTTTTTAAGCATAAAAATTTTCTGTAATTTCCATTAAAACAATAAAATACAATGCATATTGTACTATATACTTAAGCTATCCCTAGTGATATAATTTATTGTGTGTATAGGGAGGGTTATCTTTATGTATAATACAAAAAAAGAAAGTTCCAGTTACAATATTCGATACGTACTTAATAAATCCTGGGACATTTTTCTCAAATATTATTTCATAATAATAGGATTATATTTCCTTAAAAAGGCTCTTTATCTCTGTAAGTTTCCTTCAATCAGTACTACTTCAAAAATATATCTTTTTGTACTGTCTTTTATAGCATTTTCAGCCTATAATGACATGAGAAATGATGTAAAAATATTGCCTTTTTTAGTGTTATGTATACCTTTTTTAACATTTGTAGTTTTTTTAAACAAATATGGATACACAATTTGGGGAAAAATGTTGAATTGGCAAATTTCACGAAAAATAGTAGTAGACTTAAATCCATTATTTAGTAGCATTCCACTAAACGATGGAAAATTTGCAAGAATGTATACGAATCAAACATTGACGTGGTTTTTCAGAATGATATACAATAACGGATTTGTGCTGCCTGTTCTACTTGTTATATATAGGTCTGCAATAATGCGTGACTTCAAAAAAATGCTGAGGTACGCTTTATCTGCACATATAATTCAGGTGCTTTTAATTACACCATTCTACCTAACCTTTCATCTTCAGGAAGTTTGGTATGTATATGGTGATCCGGACAGACTTGCACGTCATTTAAGTCCTTTAGCCGCAGCAGGTGTGACTTTAAACTGTTTTCCATCAATGCACACTTCGATATCATTTGCAATGTTTTTGCTTGTTTTAAGAGAAAGGGACAAGTTCTTCAAAATATTTATGTCATTTTTCTGCCTAAGTGTAGTATTTTCAACCTTATATCTTGAAGTACATTGGGTATTGGATGTTTTGGCAGGAATGCTTCTTGCATTTATTACAGTAAAAATTGTAGATTTCATGTTTAAGAAGCTGCAGCCTCTACTGCAAAGTTTTTTGGATAAATACTACTACAAAAAAATAAATACAACATATATAGAAAATTATTATATTGACACACTAGGTAAGAAATAACAAATAAAAGGCAGACTTTTAAAACAGAAAGCCTGCCTTTTATTATTTTTTACTCTGACTTTCCTATATCTGAAAGTACAAGTCCCTTATTATGCTCCACTGCCCAACTTATAGCCCATTCATTTTGAAATATTAAAAGATTCCTGTCCTTCAAATCTTTTACCATCTTTGTATCACTTGTTAAAACAAGCTCATCTTCAGGAATATCTGAATTCTCTATCCATCTTATAGCCCTATAAGATAAATTCTCCACTTTAACATCAACATTGTACTCATGTTTCATACGATAATCCAGTACTTCAAATTGAAGAACTCCTACAACTCCAACTATTATCTCCTCAATACCTATATTAAGCTCCTTGAATACCTGAATGGCGCCTTCTTCAGATATCTCATTCATTCCTTTTATAAACTGTTTCCTTTTCATAGTGTCTATAGTTCTTACTCTTGCAAAATGTTCCGGTGCAAAAATAGGTATACCCTCAAACTTGAACTTTTGTTGTGATTGGCACAAGGTATCCCCTATATTAAAAATTCCAGGATCAAATACTCCTATTATATCGCCTGCATACGCTTCCTCCACAATCTCCCTGTTTTGCGCAAGAAACTGCTGGGGTTGAGCAAGTTTCACTTTATCATTACCTTGTACATGAAATACTTCCATTCCCTTTTTAAACTTTCCCGAACATATTCTCATAAAAGCAATTCTGTCTCTGTGAGCTGGATTCATATTTGCCTGTATTTTAAAAACAAAAGCCGAAAATTGATCATTAAATACATCTATCATGCCTTTGTCTGAAGTTCTTGCCACAGGTGGTGTTGAAAGCTTTAAAAATTTCTTTAGAAATGGTTCTACACCAAAATTCGTCAGCGCACTTCCGAAAAACACAGGTGTAAGCTCACCTTCCCTCACTTTTTCTATGTCAAATTGATCTCCTGCTATATCTAAAAGTTCTATATCTTCCTTAAGCTTTTGATGCAGCGGTTCCCCAAGAAGTTTCTTGAATTTTTCATCATCTACAGAACCTTCAATAGATTTTATAGCTTTCTGTCCATGGTCTCCTCCATTAAATGCCTCTATTATATTTTTATTTCTGTCAAATACTCCCTTGAAACCAGAACCGGAGCCTATTGGCCAATTCATAGGATAGGATTTTATTCCGAGCACATTTTCTATATCCTCCATAAGGTCAAATGGGTCCATACTCTCTCTGTCCATTTTATTTACAAAAGTAAAAATGGGTATTCCTCTTAAACTACAAACGTGAAATAACTTTTTTGTCTGCTCTTCCACACCTTTTGCCGCATCTATTACCATGACGGCACTGTCTGCAGCCATTAATGTTCTATAGGTATCTTCACTGAAATCCTGATGACCAGGTGTATCCAATATATTTATGCAATAATTGTCATAATTAAACTGCATAACTGATGATGTGACAGAGATTCCTCTCTTCTTTTCTATTTCCATCCAATCCGAAACTGCATGCTTAGATGTTTTCCTTGCTTTTACCGAACCTGCAAGCCTTATTGCACCTCCATAAAGAAGCAGTTTTTCAGTCAAAGTGGTTTTACCTGCATCCGGATGGGATATTATTGCAAAAGTCCTTCTTCTTTCTATTTCCCTTTTTAAATCTGCCACAAATCTACCTCTCTTCTTGATTTTTTGCCTACATCTATTGATTATCTATATCCTGCTATCTTGGAATAAATCCCATTTTTTTCTGCATTTTTCTTAAAACTTTATTTGAAACATAATATGCTTTCTCAGCGCCTTTTTTATAAACACTTTCCAGATAAGTCTTGTCGGAAAGATATTCGTTTATCTTTTTCTGAATTGGTTCAAGTTCACTAACTATAGCTTCTGCAACATCATTTTTAAACTCTGCATAACCTGAATTTTCGTATTTTTTTTCTATTTCCTCCGCGGTAGTGTTTTTTATAGCTACAAGTATATTCATCAAATTTTTTATTCCAGGCTGTTCGTCACAATATCTAACTTTCCCTATACTATCCGTAACACACCTATTTATCTTCTTTCTTATAACATCCGGAGGGTCCATTACAAGTATATAACTGTTTGGATTTTCCGATGACTTCGACATCTTTTTCGTTGGATCCTGAAGATCCATTATCTTGGCACCGCTTTCAGGTATATATCCTTCCGGAAGTGTAAATGTCGGACTGTACAAGTTATTGAACCTTTCAGCTATATCACGCGTAAGTTCTATATGCTGTGTCTGATCTTTTCCCACAGGAACAAGATCTGCATTATAAAGCAGTATATCGGCCGCCATAAGCACTGGATAATTCAAAAGTCCCGCACTTATAGGAACACCGGAATCACTGTATTTTTGTGACTTGCTCTTGTACTGTGTCATCCTTCCAAGTTCCCCTACATATGTAAAGCAGTTTAAAAGCCATGCCGCCTCTGAGTGAGTTGGTACATGAGACTGTATAAATATCGTGTTTTTTTCAGGATCTATTCCCGCTGCAAGGTATATTGCAAGAACTTCCATGGTTCTTCGTCTCAAATCTTTTGGTTCCTGCTTTACCGTTATTGCATGCAGATCCACCACACAAAAATAACATTCATATTTATCCTGAAGTTTCACCCAATTCTTTAAAGCACCAAGATAATTTCCTATAGTCAAATTTCCAGAAGGTTGAATACCACTAAATATTACCTTTTTATCTTTTTCCATACTGACATGCCTGATTCATAAAATCAGGTTTCACCCGCCTCTCTTTGAATACCATACAATTAAAAAAAATCCTATGATTTAACAAAACCACAGGTTGTATGACTCCCAAGTTTAAAATAACTACCTTACATTTTACTATATTTATCTGTAAATTTCTACAGTATATTAAAATAATATCAGGTTCAAGTTAATATATTCAACACATTAACTTGAACCTGTTTTTGTACAAATTACATATTACTTGCTTTTCCACAATCCGTGAATATTGCAGTATTCTCTTGCAAACTTCACATCTTCACTGATTTTAAATTCTGCCTGTGGCTTGTCATCAGGAGTCAAGTATTTTCTGTATACCTTGTTTTGTGTATGAACTTCTATCCATTGGATATAATGTTCCTTTATCATAGGATGCTCAACTGAACCAACTTTTACAAGCACACCATCAGCTGTCTTTTCAATTACAGGTACATGTTTCTCAAGAGCAGCATCAACTGTATTTTCTTCAAGCAATGTCATTGGTTTGCCACAACAGGTCAAAGTCCCGCCACCTGCATTCAAAACCTCCACAATATTTCCACACACACTACATTTGTAAACTTGTTTAAGTGATATCATTTGTCTAACTCCTCCCTTTCAATAGGTATATTGTGTTCTACAATCATAAAATTCTACACAATTAGTAAAAATCCTGCCACAAAACCATAAAAACTCTATAAACTTTGACTTTTATTTTTTATATTTTAACAGTTATATCATGTATTCCATCTTTATATGGAATAATATTATCCGAAAGTCTACGTCCATCCATCCATATACCATTATTCACATCTCTGGATACAGCTATATTGTAAATGCACTTTTCTTTCTTGTATGTCATAGAATAACCTTTCCATAAATCCGGAACACATGGACTTACAGTAAACCCTGCACTCCCTTTGAGTTTAAGCCCAAGTATGCATTCTATCCCTGACCTGTACATCCATCCAGCAGCTCCGGTATACCAGCTCCATCCTCCTCTTCCTTCATTATTTTTTGAATTGTATACATCTGCAGCAGCAACATACGGCTCCAATCTATAATTCATGCTGTTTAAATATGACTTACTATGATTTACAGGATTAAGCATGCTGAATATTTCATAGGCCTTGTTGTTATATCCAAGTTCTGCAAATGAAGCTATTGACCATATTGCCCCGTGAGTATACTGTCCTCCATTTTCTCTTATTCCCGGCAGATAGCCTTTTATATATCCAGGTTCAAGACTTGACCTGTCAAATGCAGGATTCAAAAGAAGTACCATTCCTTTATCCCGCTTTACAAGATTTTTTTCAACAGCCTCCATTGCTTCCTTTGCCCTCGACTTCTTTGCACCTTTTGAAATTACAGACCAGGCCTGAACTATACAATCTATTCTGCATTCTTCATTTTGCACAGAGCCAAGTGGTGTGCCATCATCAAAATAAGCCCTTCGGTACCAGCTTCCATCCCATGCGTTTTTCTCAAGATTTTCTCTTATAAATTCAGCGGTTTCCCTGTATCTCATATAAAGCAAGTCATCTCCCACATGTAAACAAAGTGGTGAAAATTTACACAATATACTATAGAGAAACCAACCTAGCCATACACTCTCTCCCTTTCCGCGATTTCCAACTGTATTCATTCCATCATTCCAGTCACCTGATCCCATAAGCGGAATGTTGTGCTGTCCAAACCTGCACGCTCTATTTATAGCTTTTACACAATGCTTATAGATGGTATCTTTTACTTTTGATATACCGGATACACCATATCTTTCATCTTCACCTTCCTTTAGTTCCATATCTTCAAGATATTCCGTCTCCTCATAAAGTACACTGTAGTCGCCTGTATTTTCAATATAATCAGCGGTTACATATGGAAGCCACAACAAATCATCTGAAAATCTTGTTCTTATACCGCTTTCTTCAACCGGATGCCACCAGTGCTGAACATCTCCCTCCAAATACTGCCGTGTTGAACTGTATACTATATGCTGCCGTGTTATATCCGGTCTCAGATAACCAATTGACATTACATCCTGAAGCTGATCTCTGAATCCATAGGCACCGCCAGACTGATAAAACGCGCTTCTAGCCCAGTACCTGCAGCCAAGCACCTGATACATAAGCCAGCCATTAAGCATTATATCCATTGATTTATCAGGTGTGGATACCTGAATTCTCCCAAGAAAATCATTCCAGAAATCTTTCACTCCTGCAAGTTCATTTTCCACAGCCTCGAAGCTTCCATACTTTTTCAATGTTATATTCGTATCTTCAATGGACTCTCCCTGTCCAAACATCACAAGTATTTTCTTGCCCTCACCCGGCTGTAGAAAAATATCACATTTTTCAGCAATACACGGATCGAATCCCGCTCCAACCGAATTTGAAAGACTTTGTTCTCTCATGCCATACGGATTTACCATACTCCCACATTTTCCGAGAAATTCAAATCTGTCTCCTGTGTAGGACAGGTTGTCACCACCTATCATTTTCATATAACATACAAGCTTTCCAAAATACTGGCTATATGGATTCTCTGCATAAACATATCCTTCATTGTAATTCATACCGGTAAATATATACTGGGCCGTGGATTCATGAGTCACTCCAAGAACCAATTTTGTATAATATGCCGCTGATAGGTTTCTCGCACACTTTCCATCATTTCTAATTTCTACAATACAAAATTTTATGCTGTCGTGAAGTGCTGCAAATGTTGTAAATTCTCCATATATTTCTTTGAAAGAATGCTTGAATACAGAATATCCGAAGCCATGCTCAATAACATATTTTCCAGAATCCCTCACCGGCTGCGGGGATATACTCCACACCTCTCCGCTGTCATTGTCCCCAAGATAAAATGCCTCGGATTCACCATCAACCACTGCATCATTATTCCATGAAGTCAATTTGTTTTCACTGCTGTTTTTATTCCATGTATACCCCGAGCCTGATTCTGATATATGAAATCCAAAGGATTTATTCGATATTACATTTATCCATGGAGCAGGGGTGTTTTTATAATCTCTAAGTACTATAAAATATGATCTCCCATCCTTTGAAAATCCACCTATTCCATTGAAATACTGGAGATCATTCACATCAACGCCTGACACAAAATCGCTCTCTGTTTTGCTTGTACTGTGATATATACTTTCCACCTTGTCATATCTGACTTTTGGATTTTCTCCAAGCTGAACCGACAGATCTCCCCCACTGCTGTCAAACACCAGCCTCGATACTGCCTTTAAAAATCTCTCATCATCCTTTGAAACATTTCCACTACTTAACAGAAATGCTCCTCCTGCCTGATTTCTGCTGTTTCTCGCATGACTTGAATCAATAAGTTTGTTTATTTCATCCTGCAGTGGATGCATATATGAGTCTTCCTCCATATCAAGGATAACAAGATCAAACCTGAGACCTTTTATTGAAAGGTACTCATGAGTACTTAAAATTTGCCTTGCTATATGAATATCATCATATTTTCTTGTTATTACAAATACAATCGGCAGGTCTCCTGAAATTCCATATTTCCATAAAGCAGATTGGCTCCTATTTATATTTACAATATAGTTTTCTCTTTTTTTCATAGTATCATTCATAAAGAGTATTTTTGATGCCATAGTCTGATATATATTAACATGCTGTGCCCTGAGTCCAAGATATTTCATCCTCATATATGCTTCATTTAAAGACAGCTGAAACATTCTTTCTATATTGTCCATAGAAGAATACTTTCTTGCCATTTCAACTATCCTGTTTTTAGAATTTGATACACCTGTAGTATATGCCAGTCTGCAGGTTTTACCCGGATCTATTTCCACCTTTACCCTAATGCTTATTATTGGATCAATAACAGCTCCCTGAGTTCCTGAAAGTTCTACATCACTATCCATCGCTCTTGGATTTTCAAGATTTCTATCTCTTCCTATAAATCTTTCACGGTTCGTTTCATATTGTACAGGTCCAATTTTTTTTCCCTGTACACATACTGTCTGAAAAGCCCATTTTCTTTCAGCATCTTTACCCCTTGATCTCCTGCTTGCAGCGATACAAAATGGATTTTCTACAAATTCGGTTTCTATAAATAAATTTCCAAAGGCCGGATGTACAATATCAGAAGCATACGATGCGAGAGTTACTTCCATATAGCTTGTAACTTCAATACTTCTTGTATGCTGACTCTTATTTGTCAAATAAATTTCTCTTATCTCAACATCATCTTCCTGAGAAACAGTAATTTTCATACATGTCTTTATGTTACCGTCAACCCTTTGAAACTCTGATGCATCTTCTGAAAACACCACCTTGTAATTTTCTCCATAATATTTACAAGGCTGATATGCCGCGCTCCAGTATTCATTAGAATTTATATTCTTTATATAAAAAAACATTCCTGTATTGTCCCTCACGGGATCCTCTCTCCATCTTCCAACAAACATATCACCTTTTCTGCTGTACCCTCCTCCGTTATTAGTAACCATAACAGAGTATTTTCCATTCGACATCAAGTTTACTTCAGGATATTTTGTATTTAGAGAAGAATACTTCCTTTCTGGCATTACAATTTTTTCACTTTGGCCTTCATATGAAATGTATTTTTTTCTGAAGTTTTTATATACCACAGCTTTAGGAATTCTTTCCTGAAGCAGCATCTCAGAAGCCCTTACCCTAGGTACTCTATGAAATCTATTCTGAAGGATATTACCTTTAACAACATTGTCTATAGAAAGCAAACTCATTCCCTGGTGATGAACCATAAAGCACTTTATAATTTTATTCTTTACACAATCGAAAGCCTCATAAAGTCCATATCTTCCTTCAAGGCCGAGTTTTTGAAGTCTCTCTATATTTTGAGATGCGGCCGGTGCATCAACAAGAAGTGACATTACCGAGGCATATGGAGCCACTACAAGCTGACCGTCATCTATATTTCTGTCAAGAGCAGTCTCAGGAACTCCAATAGCTTTGTATTGGTAGACTGAATTTGAATCAAAACTATAATAGGCACACTCCGATATTCCCCATGGAATTCCCTTACTATCGCCATACATCCTTTGGACTTCAACCACATTTTTATAAGTTTGTTCAAGTAGCGTGCCTGAAAAACTTTTAATTATTATAAGTGGCATGAGATATTCAAACATAGTGCCAGACCATGAAACAAGAAGCTTTTTATTCCGGACGGAAATCATTGATCTGGCCATTTTAAACCAGTTTTCTTGACTAATCTGACCTTTAGCTATAGCTGCAAAACTTGCCTGCCTTGCTTCAGACGCCAGAAGATCGTAATAACTTTTATCTCTTGAATCTCTTTCAGCATTATAACCTATAGAAAACAGCCCTCTTTTTTTGTCATACAGTATGGAGAAATCATGCTCAAGTTCCATATTCTCTAATTCCAACTTTACAGACTCAAGCTCATTTACAAGTGTTTTTATATTTATTTCAGCAGACACCAAATGTTTCTTAAATTCTTCTGAACCTGCACAAGATTCATATTTTTCATTGATATATTCAAGTATTTTCTCAATTCCAGACGGTACATCACGAAGTGAAGCTTCACTAACAATATAGGTTAACTTTTCGATTAACTCCACATTATTACACGAATCATCTTGAAGTTTTTGATAAAAGTTATCCACAATAAAAGGCATATATTTATCCACAAAGTTTATAAAATCCTGTGAATTACTTTTTACTTTGCAACTCCAGTAAAATTCACTGTAATTTTCAATTATCCTGCTGGATTTTTCATTAAGCCTGCTAAGCATCTCAAGAATTTTCCTGTTTGCTACTCCAGTATTGCACCAATTATTTATATCTTCTTCATATACGCCTTGAACACCACAGTTATCCTTGATTTCTTCATTTGCAATATTTACTGTATCATAAATCCCATCCAGTAAATTTTTATTTGAAATTGGACTCTGCAGGTATTCTTCTATGGCACTCTCCAGAAGCCAAAAATAGCAAACAAGATTTCCACTGTCTACAGTAGATATATAGGAATCAAGAGGCTTTTTTGTCTTTATATCATACCAATTGTAAAAATGTCCCTTGCATCTTTCAAGTGTTTTCATGCTTGAGGTTATATTTGCAAGCCTGAAACCCAACCTGTCAATGCTTATATATCCCATATCATAGGCAGCTATATTTGATGCCATATTCATTGCCATGTTTGTAGGAGACGTTCTAAATGCAATTCCCTTCTTTGGATATTCCTGATAGTTATCCGGAGCAAGCCAATTCGTATCTTCTGTCACAAAATCCTCAAAATAAGCCCAGGTACGCCTTGCAATATTTTTTATCATTTTCATTTTATCCTTGTCAGGAAGCTTTCTCGAATAATTTCTATCCATTCCCAAAGTATAAGCAATCCATGGCGAAACAATCCACATAATACAGGAGGGCATGATAATAAATCCTGCAGTTTTTGAATTAAAAAAAGCTGCAATCTGAAATATAATTCCCAAAACACTTCCAGGATACATCAGTCTTATATAGTCCCTCATAGACTTTCCAGACTTTTTTTCGGCATCTTCCGCAGTCTGCCACTGAAGAAGATTTTTACCACTTACATATATCCTGTACAAGGTCCTTGACACTGCATCAAGCATAAGAAAGGCCTTATGCGGCAAGAATGCAAATATCAGCAAAAACTGTTCAAGAGCAAGTTTTACTCCCTCCATTCGATCTGAGAAACTTATGCCTTTGTCCGGGAGCACTATAGAATCTGATACATTAAAAAACACCGGGCATATAAGCGTTAAAATAACTATAATAAAACTCGCTTCCGGTTTCTTCAAAGCAGTCAGTGACCACAGGAAAAATACAACTACACCAGGTGCCGTCATACTTCTTCTTAGATTGTCAAATATTTTCCACTTTGAAAGTAAATTAAGTTCGCCCCTCATTTTTCCGAAAATCCAGGGAAGAAGCTGCCAGTCACCCCTCACCCATCTATGCAGCCTTTTAGAACTTGAAATATAATTTGAAGGATATCCATCTACAAACTCTATGTCTTCAGCGAGAGCTGCCCTGGCATAGGAACCTTCCAGCAAATCATGGCTGAGGACAGTATTTTCAGGTATTTTGTTTTCAAGTACACTCATAAAAGAATCTACATCATATATTCCCTTGCCTGTAAATATGCCTTCATCAAACATATCCTCATAGACATCAGATATGGAAGTTGTGTATATGTCTATCCCTGTTTCTCCGGAAAACACACTGGAATATAAAGTTTTTCCCGCACTTACAGTTCCAACACTTATTCTCGGCTGTATCAGTCCATGTCCTCTAACAATTTTTCCATCTGAAACATGCGGCACATTTAAAACATGCTCCATGGCACCTACAAGTTTCTTGGCACAATCCCTCGGAAGTATTGTATCGGCATCAAGCGTTATCACATATTTTACATTATACAAGTTTTTTATATTTCCACTTATCACATCATAACTTGTAGTTTGATCTCCTCTTACAAGACGGTTGAATTCCATGAGCTTTCCACGTTTTCTTTCCCAACCCATCCACTTTTTTTCAGATTCATTGTACTTTCTGCACCTTGACATAAAATAAAACTTATCTTTTTCTCCGGGAGAATATTTTTTATTCAATAACTTTATCATGTCAACAGCTGTCTTTACCATGACTTCATCTTTCTTTTCAACTTTTGAACTGCTGTCGGAAAAATCAGCCAGAATGGAAAAATACAAATTATCTTCCTCGTTTGAAAGATAGTAAACTTCAACATCCTTTATAATTTCTTTTATTTTTTTCACATTATCAAATATTACAGGTACTACAACTACAGTGCTGCAATTTTCAGGTATTCCATTTTCAAATTGAATTTTAGGTATGAATCTCTGACAACTAAGCTTGTTTATGCTCCAGTTAAAAATTGATATGACTATCTCACTTAAAGGAATAAGGGCAAGTAAAAATGTTACTATACGCTCCCCCCCTCCACTGAAAATTCTGCTGTATACGCCACTTGTAAATACAGTCAAAAATATTATAATTCCAACATATATGTTTGGATTCATATGTATACCGTATCCAGTCAGGTTTTTTCCAACAATTTCAGAAAGTTCTCCGATTCCTTTATCTACCAAATAATAGCCCACATGAGATTTAAAGTCTTCATTTATGTGATTTTCGGCACATTTCAGAGCACTTCTTGATATGAAAATCTCAGATAGACCCGTTTTTTTCGATATTTTCTCTATTTTATGTCTGTAATAGTCTTTCGACTCAAAGTCCATTTTTCTATATACCCTTGCAGGATCTTTTTTTAATATCTCATCTACACAATTAAGTGATTCAAAGTTTTTTCTCCAATCAAGCGATACTATGCTGCGTATCCCGTTTATAGAATTTCCCATTGAAATCTGATAGCTGTTTTGATTTTGGTGATCAAGTCTCACAGCACTGTTAAAACTCATACCTATCTTAGAAATTTGTTCGTCTATCCATTTGTATAAATCAGGACTTTCTATAAAATTATCCCTTAATATTTTCACGAATCTTTCAGTAAACGCAGGTGTAAAATTCATCTTTTTATTTTCAAGTTTCTTTATCTCCTCTGAAACACGAGCTTCATCAAGCGATTCATTATTATCATACAAATTTACTATACCTTCAGCAGCATCATCTGCAGCATCTTTATACTTTTGTTCCTGAATTATATCTTTTGCAATCATACTTATATTTTCAATAAATGCTATTCTGAGCATTATAGGAAATGCCCAAAGTTCCCCTATAGTAAGGATTGTATTTTCCTGATATGCCTTTATAAAAAGTTCTATGTTTTCCTCGCTCAATTTTTCTTCTGCCCTTGAAATCAGTTCCACTGCAATAAAATATATTCTTGGATAGCCCCTCATATATCCTCTTTCCATTATAGGGAGACTTCTGTAGTATCTATCCGGCATATTATTTTTTATACTAACATATTCTTTATTTACGAGATACATATTGTCAAGAAGCCATCTGGCACATGGAATCACCTTTCTTCCTCTTTTAATATTCAAATCGAGGAAATTATAATTTTCCACAATTGTCTTATAAAAAGAATCAAGCCTTTTTACCAGTTTTTTTCTGCAGCTTCTTAATTTCATTTTTGATGGAACAGATGAAATTTTTTTTGCGTGTTCCTTTAATTCTTCCATAGTGCTTTCTATTGGATACATGTCTTTCATCACATTATTATTTCTATCCTCAATCTTTTGAAATATTATATAAAGAAACATAAGTACCAATATTACACCCATGGCAAAAACAACATAAGACATGAAAATATCATCCTTTCCTGTGAAAAATATATTTTGCTTTGATTATTGTTTCCAAATAATCTTCAAAATATTAGTTCAAGAAAGGATGATATTAAAATCAAATCATTATTTCTCCATCTATCATGTCATCAAAGTTCTGCCTTTTGCATATTAGAGAAACATATTTTCCATTTACAAGCACCACTGCAGGTCTTCTTGCTTTATTGTAATTGCTTGCCATGGAATAACCATATGCTCCAGTTGTAAATACTGCGAGGATATCGCCTGTTACGGGTTCAGGGAGAACTGCCTCTTTTATGAGTATGTCACCTGACTCACAAAATTTTCCTGCCACAGTAACCTTCTCCAGTCGATTGGAGGACATTCTGTTTGAAATTGCACATTCATATTCAGCCCTGTACAATGCAGGTCTTATATTGTCCGCCATTCCTCCATCCACAGATATATATTTTCGTACATCTGGAATATCCTTTATAGCTCCAACAGTATAAAGCGTGGTGCCTGCATTTCCTATTATCGATCTTCCCGGCTCTATTACAAGACATGGAAGATTGATCTCAAGTTTACGCGCCTCTTTGTCTGCTTCTTCCAGTATAGCAGTGCAAAATTCTTCTATAGGTTTCGGATTGTCTCCAGCTGTATAATATATCCCGAATCCTCCCCCAAGATCAAGTTCTTCAATATCAATTGATAAATCCTCTTTTATCTTTTTTATCAAAGCAAGCATTATTCTTACTTCCTCACAATAAGGCTCAATGTCAAATATCTGTGAACCTATATGGCTGTGTAATCCCTTAAGCTTTATATTTTCAAACTTCAATACTTCTTTAATGGTATTTATTATATTGTCGTCAATCATGTTGAATCCAAATTTCGAATCTATCTGGCCCGTTTTTATATAATCGTGGGTATGTGCCTCTATTCCCGGAGTAACCCTAAGCATAATATCCTGCACTCTGTCTTCTTGTTCTGCAATTTTATTTATATTCGCAAGTTCTTCTACATTATCTACTACAAAACTGCCTATTCCAAGCTTCACACCCATTTTAATTTCGTCGATTGTTTTGTTATTGCCGTGGAAATAAATTTTTTCCATGGGGAATCCACTTTTATATGCAGTATACAATTCTCCACCAGATACCACATCCAAAAAAAGCCCCTCACTTTTTATGATCTGGCACATAGCAAGTGTTAAAAATGCCTTTCCCGCATATGCTACCTTATTTCTGCCTTTATCTGCTTTAAAAGAAGTAAAATATCTGCTGCATTTGTTCCTTATCAGTTTTTCATCAATAACATACAATGGTGTTCCAAATTCTGCCGCTATTTTAGATGCATCAACCTCACCTATATACAATCTGTTGTTTTTAACTTTCATATCGTCAAATAGTTTCACGAAACTTCCTCCAGACATTTACTAAAGATTAAATTCTTTTGCGACAATTTTGACCGTTTTAAGCTTATCTTCGTGTTTTATTGCACATGTAACTCTTATCTCAGATGTAGTTATCATTTTCACTTGTATATTGTTTTTCCTAAACAATTTAAACATTCTTGCCGCTACTCCGGAAGTTGTTTTCATTCCAATCCCCACAATAGAGAATTTAGTTATATCTTCATCTATGTCAACCTGACTCTCAACATCACAATGCTCTTTCAGTATTTCAAGACATTCGCCAAGATCAACTTTAGGTATTGTAAAAGATATATTTATTTTTTTGTCTATAGGCGCAGTCTGGCTTATCATATCTATGTTTATCTTTTTGCTTGCTATACTTTCAAATAGATTTGATATCAGATTTATATCCCCGTTTATATTCTTTACAGTTACTACTACATCATCATCACTGGTTGCAATTCCAGTTACAGGCTTATTCTCCATATTCATGTTGCTTTCCCCCTTTATAATGGTTCCTCTTATTTTACTATTGCTAAGTCCGACATATATAGGTATGTTGTATTTTTGGCCGAGCTCTATGGATCTCGGATGCATGACCTGCGCCCCAAGACTCGAAAGTTCCAGCATCTCCTCATAATCTATCTCATATAATTTTTTGGCATCTTTATACTCTCTCGGATCGACACTGTATATTCCATCAACATCGGTGTATATTTCACAAGTCCCGCCAAGCTTTACAGCTATGGCAACCGCTGTGGTGTCAGATCCGCCTCTTCCAAGAGTAGTTATATCTCCATCTTCATTTATTCCCTGAAAACCGGCTGCAATAACTATTTTACCCTCGTCCAGACTTTTTTTAATCTTCTTCCCATCTATATCTTCTATAAGTGACTTCCCATATTGGCCACTTGTTTTGATTCCTATCTGGTATGCGGTATAACTTATGGACTCATAACCCATTGCCTTGATGGTCATTGCAAGAAGAGCACATGACTTCATTTCACCGGTTGAAAGCAGTGCGTCAAGTTCCCTTTTATCAGGATTTTCCGTAATCTCCTTTGCAAGATCTATAAGATCATCAGTAGTATCCCCCATGGCTGACACTACAATAACCATACTGTCACCGGATTTTTCTCTATCCACCACGGTCCTCGCTATATTTTTTATCTTTTCTACTGTACTGACAGAACTTCCTCCATATTTTTGAACGACAATTGCCACAATATCACTCCCTAAAACTTTATAAAAATAAATGCAGCAAAGGAACACCTCTACTGCAAATTATGCAATCCTGTGTGCACCTTGTAGCTCTCCACCAGATTAAAACGAATCAAGTGACAGGCTTACACATATTATGTGTAAATCCAAAAGAAAACTTTGCCAAGTCATCTTCTTCGGCCAGAACCCCTTTTCCTGTATCTCAACGCCTGCCGGCTAGAAACAGGTACTTTTGGTTGTGGCACCTCTACCCTAGGTATCTTTTTTGTTTTTATGTTGATAAATTGTTCTAAGTTTAACATAAATATTTTTATATTTCAACTATAAATATTATAAATTGTAAAATTGATTAAATGACTTCAGAGTGTACATACAATCATCCACGCCTCCAAGTTCTCTTACGGAATGCATTGAAAGCACAGCTATTCCCATATCTACAGAGTTTATATTTATATGACTTGAAGATATTGGTCCTATGGTTGAACCTCCTCTTTCATCAGATCTGTTTACAAATATTTGAACAGGAACTCCTGCTCTCCTACAAATTTCACTGTACACAGAACTTGAAACACTATCACTTGTGTAACTTTGGCTTGCACTTATCTTTATAATAGGTCCCTTGTTTATTATTGGTCTGTTTACAGGATCACATTTCTCCTGATAGTTAGGGTGAAGTGCATGCCCGAGATCACTGGATATAATAAATGATTTTGATATAGCCCTGTAAAAATCTTCTTTCTTCTTTCTGAGACAGGATGATATTCTATCCATTACTGAAAAAAGCATTGGAGAATCCGCCCCTTGCTTTGTCGTACTTCCCACCTCTTCGTTGTCAAAACAAACCATTAAATTCGTGGCATCTGAAACTTTTGAATTGGAAATTGCAGTTATGCCCGAATACACCATGCTAAGGTCATCCAATCTTCCAGAGGATATGAATTCATTATCCGCTCCAATCACACTTCCCTTCTCAAACTCATAAAGGAAAAGGTCAAAATCAAGTATCTCACTTTCCTCGACTGAAAGCTCAGAGCAAATTATTTCTTTTATACATCCAAAGTTTTCAAAATTTCCACTTGCAGTTGAAACCAGAGGAAGAGTATGCTTCTGTCTGTTTAGTTCCACGCCTTCATTCATACTTCGATTGAGATGTATTGCAAGATTTGGTATCAACATCAAAGGTCTTTTGACATTTATAAACTTTATTTCCGGCGAAAATGGATTTTTACCTCTGACCACAACCCTTCCTGCAAAAGAAAGAGGTCTGTCAAGCCATGTGTTTATTATAGGTCCGCCATACACCTCGGTATTGAGTTTTATATATTCACCCTCGGACTTTATCTCTGGGTTTGGTTTAATTCTAAATCCCGGAGAATCATTATGTGCTGCTATTATCCTAAATCCATCCTTCTCAATTTCGCCTTCTCCTACAATAAAAGCTACAAGTGCAGATTGATTCTTTGTTACAAAATATCTGCTGCCTTTTTCAAGATTCCATGAATCTCCTTCTGAAAGTTCTATAAATCCATTTTTTTTAAGAATTGAAATTGAATTTTTTGCTGCATGAAATGCAGTTGGACTATCATAAATATAATTTATAAGACTTTCAGCATTCTTGTATGCATTTTTTCTGTCTTTCATATACAAACCTCTCCTTAAACAATTAATACAGTCAGCCTTTGGCTTTCATCCTAAAGCCTTTTGTAGCTGCTACTTCCCTTCCTATCATTACAATCTTTCCTGTTATGCAGTTTACACAATGCCTTGGGGTATCACCTGTACATATTTTCCCCGGATAAAGTGCATAAAGTTTTCTGTAAACTCCTTCTGTAACATTCGGCATAACTACATTTGCACCACTTTGAAGCACCAATGCCCTTCCATTTGGAGTGAGAGTTTCCATAGCCGTTGTAGCCGGAATATTTATATCAGGCATAAGAAGCCTTGTTACTGCAACAAATTTTCTTGCCATATTAAAACTTCCACCCTTGGAACCTTTGAGAGGTGTGTCATCATTCGGGATAAACGGTCCAACACCAATCATGTCGGCATCTATATTTTTAAAAAACAGCACATCATCTGCAAGTGATTCCACTGTTTGATTCGGAAGTCCTATAAGACATCCTGTTCCAACTTCATAACCAAGTTTTTTCAAATCCACAAGACACCTTTTTCTGTTTGCATGGCTCATTCCAGGATCCATTTTCATGTATAAATCAGGATCTGTTGTCTCTATTCTAAGGAGATATCTGTCAGCACCTGCATCCTTGTAAGCCCTATACTCCTCAAAGCTTTTCTCTCCTATGCTAAGTGTAATGGCAACGTTCAACTTTTTTATATTTGATATTATGTATTTTAATATATCAACCGTATAGTAATCATCTTCCCCTGATTGCATGACAAGTGTCCTATATCCATATCCAACAGCCTTTTTTGCAAGTTCTATAATTTCATCCGGCTCTATCCTGTACCTTTCTATATTGTCATTTTCCCGCCTTAATCCACAATACATGCAATTTCTTTTGCATATATTCGAAAACTCTATAAGTCCCCTCAAGTGTACCTGATTACCAACATACTTCTGTCTTACTCTGTCTGCAGCGTTGAATAATTCACCATCATATGTACTGTCTTGAAACAATCTCACTATATCTTCTTTTGAAATATCGTGACTCGATTCAGCATCATTTATCACATCAAGCAAATTTTTCATCACAATTCAAATCCTTTCATCATATAGATTAAGTTCAAAAGATATTTTATATACGCACAACTTATGCAAGGCTCTTGTGGACATTATATACTTAAGTCTGCTGGAGTCATCTGATGAATCCTCGAAACTATCAATCATCAAAACAGCATCAAATTCCAAACCTTTGGCAAAATAGCTTGGAAGTATAACATCGCCTTTTGAATACACTATGTCCTCACTATCAAATAAACTCACATGAATTTTTTCAGAAATGGCCTTGTAGATAACCCTGCTTTCCTTCAAGGTTTTACAAACTATTGCTATGCTTTCATATCCATCTTCCTTGAATTCTCCAATATTCTTAAGTATTCCCTTCAAAAGAAATTCAATATCCTCCGCCTTGTATTCTTGAACTTCATCACCTTTTCTAACACCTGTTACATCATCTTCCCTGAGATATTTAGACGCATATTCCATAATCTCACGTGTAGACCTGTAACCAGTTTTAAGAGAAAAGTACTTGACATCCATATCTTCAAATATCTGCTGGATGTTTAACATTGCACATGCTTCATCAGTTGGCATGATTCTCTGATTGACATCCCCCACAATTGTGAATGAGCTGCACCCTGTAAGTTCTCTTATCACTTTAAACTGAAGCATCGAATAATCCTGTGCTTCATCTATGACTATGTGCTTTATATCGCTGCTGTACCTTAGCCCTTCAAGTTTTATTTTTAAATAGAGTATGGCTGGAAGATCTTCATATATTATTTCTTTATTTTCATTATACTCATTATATATACAGGTCACATCCGGTTTTCTTATCCATTCCAAAGCTTTTCTCTTTGTGAGCATAACATCCGATATAACCTTTCTTATACTTGTGTTCCTTTTGAACTCAAGATCTGCCGCCCTGTCATTCATTTGATCTTCGCTCATTTGAGACAGCATTTCTTCATAGTCCTTCTGTATTTTTCCAACTCTTCTATTTCTTTCTTCATTAACCCTTGAACAAATTATTCTCCACGTTCTGTCAACCCTCTTAAAAAGAGGCATAGCTTTAAAATCAACAAAAATCATATCCTGTATTTCAGATTTTGAAACTATTAGACTGTCATATAATTTTATATCCCTGGCATTTAGATAAATTTTCTCTACCTTCTCCACAACAGAATCCATATCTTTAATATACTCTGGAGATCTTTTATACTTCACTTCGGATTTAAGACTAATTTTGTCATCAAGCAGCCTTTCCATATATGACTTGAAATCCATAGTATCTTCAATTTCACTTATGACTTCAGACGCAAACTGCCTGAATGTAGACTGCTTTACCCCTCCTTCTCCAAGACTCGGCAAAACCATTGAAATATAATCTATAAATATGCTGTTTGGTCCAAGAACAAGTACTTTATCTTGAAGTTCCTTTCTGTAGTTATACAAAAGATATGCCACACGATGCAATGCTATTGTTGTTTTTCCACTTCCTGCAATTCCATCGACAACCATAGCCCCTTTTCTTGGCTGTCTTATTATATTATCCTGCTCCTTCTGTATGGTCATGACTACATCTTTTAACTTGTCATCAGTATTTCTGCTCAATACAAACTGAAGTATGTCATCCTTCACATTCAAACTTGAATCAAACATCCCTTCAAGCCTTCTATTTTTTATTATAAACTGCCTTTTTGAGATGATATCCGCCGCTTCACAACCCTCAGGTGCAGTGTAACTTGAATCTCCAAGTTTGCCCTGATAGAAAAGTGAACTTACAGGTGACCTCCAGTCCACTATAAGCGGTTCATAGTCACCTGTCGTAACACCAAATCTTCCTATGTATATATTCATCCTGCCATATTTGTCTTCAAAGTCTACTTTTCCAAAATAAGGTGACGATATAAGGATTGTCAATTCCCTAAGCCTTTTTTCAATCAACTTGAACTGCTCTTCTTTTACATATAGCTCGTGATTAAAGTATTCAATTCCTTTATCTTCATCATCCCTGTATTCCTCAAGATTTTTTTCCCTGTATTTCAATATGAATTCTACCACTTCTTTTCTTTTGTCAACAAGCTCAATTATCTCTTTGTTTATATCATTAATCACATCAACAAGATGATCCTTTTCCTTGTTCAATTCAATTTCTCTTCTAAGTTCCCTTTCCAATTCATCCTTACTCATAAAATTCTCTCCATCTTTATGCGACATAGTAAAATAAACATTATTCATCAAGTAAGTTGTTTTGCTCTTTTACATCACTGTCGTTTTCAGGATTCTTATATTCATGTATAATACTCATGAATTCGTCTCCCATAAGTGTTTCCTTTTCCACAAGAGTCATGGATATTCGATTTAGCAGTTCCATATTTTGAGACAATATGTTTTTAGCATTCTCATGACACTTTTTTATTATTTTTAGCGTTTCATCATCAATAATAGACGCCGTTTCCGCGCTACAATTTTGGATAGGTCTTCCATCCAAATACCTATTCTGCATTGATTCAAGAGCCATCATATCGAATCTATCTGTCATACCATACATTGTAACCATGTTTCTGGCTGTTTGCGTGGCTCTCTCTATGTCATTGGCAGCTCCTGTAGATATACTGTTGAATTTTACCTCTTCCGCCGACCTTCCGCCAAGCATAACACATATCTGGTCAAGTATTTCTTCCCTTGTATTCAAATACTTTTCCTCTTCAGGCAACTGCATCGTATATCCAAGTGCACCCATGGTCCTCGGAACTATAGTTATCTTATGTACTGGATCCGTGTGTTTCAAAAGGGCAGCTATAAGTGCGTGACCGACTTCATGATATGCAACCTGCTTTTTTTCCTCCGGAGACAATATCCTGTCTTTTTTCTCCTTGCCTGCTATTATTACTTCAACCGCCTCTTCAAGATCCTCCTGTTTTACAGAATTCCTGCGGTTCTTTACAGCTCTCAGAGCAGCCTCATTTATTATATTCGCAAGATCTGCCCCTACTGCACCTGGAGTTGATTTTGCAACAGAATTCAAATCAACATTTTCCGATACTTTTACACCTTTTATATGCACTTTTAATATATCTTCTCTTCCCTTCAAATCAGGTCTATCAACTATTACACGCCTGTCAAACCTTCCCGGTCTTAAAAGTGCCTTGTCAAGGACCTCAGGTCTGTTTGTGGCAGCAAGTATAACAACTCCTTTTGAAGAATCAAATCCATCCATTTCTGCAAGAAGCTGATTCAATGTCTGTTCTCTCTCATCATTTCCAGATATGTTTCCCTCTCTGCTCTTTCCTATAGCATCTATTTCATCAATAAAAACTATACAGGGTGCTTTTTCCTGAGCCTGCTGAAAAAGATCCCTGACCCTTGCGGCACCCATACCTACAAACATTTCTACAAATGCTGAACCAGATATGGAAAAAAACGGTACTTTTGCTTCTCCTGCTACTGCTTTTGCAAGAAGTGTTTTTCCTGTTCCCGGAGGTCCCACAAGAAGTGCTCCCTTTGGAAGTCTCGCTCCTATATTTACATACTTTTGAGAATTATGCAGAAAATCGACTATTTCAACAAGTGACTCTTTTGCCTCTTCCTGCCCGGCCACATCCCCAAAATTCACTCCGGTTTCATTTTCAGCATATATTTTGGCCGTGTTTTTTCCGAAAGACATTACACCACTGCCCATTTTTTTACCAAAGGCTCCAAGAAAAATTTTCCATACAATTGCCAGAATGGCAATTGGAATTATCCATATCGTAAATAAATTCTTCACTATGGAATTTTCCTGTGGAACTCCACCAAATTTTATATTCGCCTTGGTCAGCTTTTTTACAAGATCAGGATCTTCAACTCTTTCAGTGTACATAATCTTGCCACCAACACTTTTCTTTGGTATTATGACCAGTTTATCTTTATTTATCTGAACTTCCGAAACTTTGTTTTGATTTATATAATTCATAAATTTGCTGTAATCAACATGCTCGGATTTTAATCCTTTCATATAATCATTAAGCAAAAACATTATTATAAGAACAACCAAAACATAATACGCAGTATATTTCCATTTATTCCCACTAAACTTTTTATTATTGAACATTTTTGTCCTCCACTTTACTCATCTATACTTAATATTATAACAATAAATATGATTTTTCCTAATAGATAAATAAAAGTTTTTATTTTATTTTCAATTTTAATTAACCTGGTTAAAATAAAATCTCCAAAAGACCTATGATTATACTTTTAAAAGTCTTCCAGAGATTGAGCGATATCTATTTTATATTACTTTGCAAGTTCATATATGGCATGGGAATATATTTTTGCATTTTTTACCACGTCATCAATTTCTATATATTCATTGGCATTATGGATAGTTTCCGGCCTTCCCGGGAACATAGGCCCAAAGGCTACTATATTCGGCATATCCTTGGCATATGTTCCACCACCTATTGCCAAAAGTTTTGCTTCTTCTCCTGTTTGTTCAGTATAAACCTTCTTGAGTATCTTTATAAGTGGATGATCTTCCGGGAAAAACAGAGGCTTCTGATGAACCATATTTTCAATTCTAAATCCTGTATCTACTATTCTGAGTTCGAACGGCTTCATCATGTCATCATACTTGAAAGTCACAGGATATCTAAGGTTCAACGAAACAGATATTTTATTTTCACAGGCATCTACAGCCCCAACATTGAAAGTAAGCTTACCCGATTCAGCATCTTCCATTGCTACACCAAATGAACTTCCATCAGTTTCAAATCCTATATACCTGTTCAAAAAATCAATGGAATCTGTCATGGCGGACCTTTCAATATTCAAATCCCCAACAAGCTTTAACATCTGCATAACAGCATTTTTTCCAAGTTCGGGCGTACTTCCATGAGCTGCTGTTCCAGTTACTTTTATTACAAAAAGTTCTCCCTGTATTTCAGTTTTTGCATCAAATCCATTCTTCTCGGATAAGCTGTGTACAATTTCAGAAATTTTTGATTTATCACTGACTTCCAATCCACACTCACAATAGTTAGGGACTACATTTGCACGTGATCCACCTTTTATATATCTTATAATACTACCATTTTTACCTGTACCTTTGATATCTTTAACCATATTGAAGGTAGTTATTCCTTTTTCAGCATATATTATAGGATATTCTCCATCCGGTGTAAAACCATAAACAGGCGGATTCTCACGTTTATTATAATAATCCACTTCCGAGCATCCATTTTCCTCATCAGTACCAAATATTATCCTTACCCTTTTGGAAAGCGGCAATTTTAAGTCCTTCAGCACTTTTAGAGAATATAACGCAGTAATTATAGGCCCCTTGTCATCCATAGTACCTCTTCCATAAATCTTTCCATCATGGATTTCAGCACCATATGGTGGGAACTTCCATCCTGCACCTTCCGGTACAACATCAAGATGTCCAAGTACTCCAACGTAGTCTCTGCCTTCTCCGAATTCTGCATATCCCATATATCCATTCATGTTTACAGTTTTAAATCCAAGATTTCTTGAAATCTCAAGAGTCTTTTCAAGAGCCCTGCCTATATTGTCACCAAACGGTCTTCCCGGCTTTGGACTTTCAGTCACGCTTTTAATTCTAACAACTTCCTGAATAGATTTTATTATATCATTCTTGATTTCTTCAACCCTGCCATCTATATCCATAATGAACCTCTCCTTACAATTAATATGCTCTGCCCCAATATACCAGGTGTTTTGCCTTTTTTCCACAACATACACATGTATCAGATATATTTTCTTTCTCAAACGGAATACACCTGGACGTAGCTCCCGTTTCTTCCTTTATCTTGTCTTCACATGCCATGTCACCGCACCACATTGCTTTTACAAATCCTGTTTTATTTTCCACTATGTCTTTGAATTCATCCATGTTTAAAGCTGCATGTGTCTTGTTTTTCACAGATTCTCTTGCACTTTCAAGCATGTTGTTATGAATATCATCAAGAAGTTCCGGTATTTTTGTTTCAATTTCATCCATAGATACAAATATTTTTTCTCCAGTATCTCTTCTTGCAAGTACAACCTGATTTTTCTCAATATCCTTAGGTCCAACTTCAAGACGTATCGGAACACCTTTCATCTCGTATTCACTGAATTTCCAGCCCGGCATCTTATCGGTATCGTCAAGTTTCACCCTGGCAACCTTCGATATTCTTTCTTTAAGTTCAGAAGCCTTTTCAAGTACTCCTTCCTTGTGCTGAGCAACTGGAACAACAACAACCTGTATCGGTGCTATTCTAGGCGGCATTACAAGTCCACTGTCATCACCGTGAACCATTATAATGGCTCCTATAAGGCGGGTAGTAACTCCCCAGGAAGTCTGATAAACATATTGAAGCTTTCCATCTTTATCGGAATACTGCATTCCAAAGGACTTTGCAAAATTTTGTCCAAGAAAATGTGATGTACCTGCCTGAAGTGCTTTTCCATCATGCATAAGTGCTTCTATAGTGTAAGTTGAATCTCCTCCTGCAAACTTTTCTTTTTCAGTTTTCTGTCCTTTAAGTACAGGTATTGCAAGAACATCTTCACAAAGCTCCCCGTATATGTTGAGCATTTTTATAGTTTCATTTTGAGCTTCCTCTTTAGTTTCATGTATTGTATGACCTTCCTGCCACAAGAACTCGGTAGTTCTAAGGAACGGCCTTGTAGTTTTTTCCCATCTTACAACAGAACACCACTGATTGTAAAGCTTAGGAAGATCTTTATATGACTGAACTATCTTCGCATAATGTTCACAAAATAAAGTTTCCGATGTAGGTCTCACGCAAAGCTTCTCTGTAAGCTTGTCATTTCCTCCCTGTGTAACCCATGCGACTTCAGGTGCAAATCCCTCTACATGGTCTTTTTCTTTCTGCAAAAGACTCTCTGGTATAAACATCGGCATATATACATTTTCGTGTCCTGTTTCCTTAAACCTTCCGTCAAGATATTTTTGTATACTCTCCCACATAGCATAGGCATATGGCCTTATAATCATACATCCTTTTACACTTGAATAATCTGCAAGCTCAGCTTTCTTTACTATATCCGTATACCACTGTGCGAAATCCTCATCTCTAGATGTTATTTCCTTTACAAGTTTTTTTGATTTTGACATTATAAATTTCCTCCAGTTTTTTTGTAATAAAAAGCCCCGATCCCACATTATGGGACCGAGACTGTATCGGCGGTGCCACCCTAATTAACATATTATTAGAACATATTCACTCTTAATTTTAACGACAAATGCCGCTGTAATTTTAATTACAGAACTCCAAGGCAGGTTCGATATAGCTTCAGTAGAAATTTTTCACCCATAATTTCCTCTCTAAAAAAGAGCATACACCTACTAATCCTCTTCACAGTAAAATATAAATATAACGATCAAATTCTATGATAGAATATGGAATCCATATTGTCAATAACCAATCATCCTAATTTCTTTATATAGAGATCGGGTTTTATATCAAAATATACACATATATCACATATTTCCTGAAGTGTTTTGTCATTCATAGGAATTCCATTCTTCATTTTGTCATTGTAAGCTTCAATTTCTTTTTCTCCATGAGTATATATTCTATGTGCATCTTTAGCCTTTTTTGAATTCCTGAGTTCTTTTAAATATGTAGAAAGACCATTTTTAACATCCTCTTTGTCACCAAATATTCCATAATCTATTGCACAAAAATAATGGCAGGTTCCCGAACCACCTTTTCCGTCAAGATGCACATAATTTCCTGTAAGACCGCCTGAAAGAATTGCTGTAAAAAGCTCTACAGAAAGTGCAAATCCATATCCCTTATGACCTCCTGTAAGCTCTTTTGAACCGCCAAGAGGAACTATTCCTCCTCCAAGATGTTTCGGAACATTATACAAAACATCCTCTGGATTCGAAGTGTCGCATCCGTCAGCATCAAGTGCCCATCCCATTGGAAGAGGTTCCTGCCTTTTGTGGTAAACTTCCACCTTTCCTCTTGTAACAACGCTTGTTGCCATATCAATAAGAAGAGGATAAGGCTCTGCCGGCATTGAAATTGCAATAGGATTTGTACCAAGCATAGCCTCTTTTCCAAACGTAGGCACTATAACTGCAGGAGAATTAGTCATGGATATTCCAAGCAGTCCCTGTCTTTCAGCCATTCTCGCATAATAACCTGCTATACCGTAATGATTGGAGTTTTTTACAGTTACCATGCCTATACCCGAAGTTTTGGCCTTTTTTATAGCTATCTCCATGCTCATTTTTCCTATAAGTTGCCCCATGCCTGCCTGTCCGTCAATAGCTGCGGATACAGGAGTTTCTTTGAGTATTTTGGGATTTGAGTCCACTATTATGAGCCCCTGCTTTATTTCATCATAATATTTAACGAGTCTCTGAATCCCGTGAGATTCAATTCCAAACAAATCAGAAAGCAGCAAGACATCAGTTATTGTGTCACTGTCTTCTTCTGTAAAACCAAATTTTTCAAAAACAATATTACACATCTTTTTCAATCCGCTATATTCAACTTTTGTGTACGCCACCTTTTAGTCCCCCTCGATTTTTATTTGTTTAATTATACCACACATTATAATGCTTTAAAGCGAAAGAAGGCCGTTGAATTAAAATGCACTTCAACAACCTTCTTTATTTTTAATGTTATGTATTAAAAATACACTCTATTACTCATATCCTTCTCATCAATGAATAAATATACTTAAAATCAGAACGACTCCCAAACCAACAAGTGAATTTACAAGCTCAAGCAACCCCCATGTTTTAAATGTATCCTTCATAGAAATCCCAAAAGTTTGTTGAAATAAGAGGAATCCTCCATCATACATTAACGTCATGGTATTACTTCCGACAGCACACGCAAGAACCATAAGCACTCCATTAACATGAAAAGCTGTAACCATTGGAGCTACAATTCCAGCTGCTGTTATTGCCGCAACTGCACCTTGTCCAGTAAGCACACGAATTATAACTGTAATTATCCATGCAAGAATAAACGGTGATATTGGCATATTACCTACCAATTTTACGATAGTATTTCCAACTCCTGCATCAATTATAACCTGTTTCATAACTCCACCTGCTGCAATGACCAAAAGTACATTTGAAATTCCCTGTATTGCACTTGTCATTGAATCTGTAATTTGTTTTCCATTCATTCCTCTTGAAAAACCAAACAAGAACATTCCTACAACCACTGCAATCAACATGCTTACTTCTGCACTACCTATGAAAGTTGCAAATGAATATAAGAAATCACCTTTATTTACAGTTAATTTTATAATGGATGAAAAAATCATTAAAATTGCTGGCAACATTGGTACCAAAAGGCTGGCACCGAAACTTGGAAGTTCACTATCACTCTTTTCTTCTGAAGTTGTTATCATATCATTTAACGGCATTTCATTAAGTCCCGGAATAAATTTAGGTAAAATTACACCTGAACAAATAATTGAAGGAATAATTACAACCAGACCAAGCACATATATAAGTGATATATTGGCATTAAACGCAGTGGCCAAAGCCATAGGTCCAGGCTGTGGAGGGAAGATACTATGCCCCATAGTACAACCCGCAACCGTTGGAATAATTAACTTCATATATGGAACTTTAGCTTCTTTTGCAATACTTATAACAAGTGGGCAAGTAATTAGGAACGCAACTTCGTAAAACATTGCCATACCAAAAATACTTCCTATAATCAACAATGCAAATGGAAGAAATTTTATTCCGAATTTTCCTATTATTGTATCAGCGATTTGCTGAGAAGCACCAGAATCAGTCATCAATCTTCCGATAATTGCTCCAAAGATTATAATGAAAGTCAACGATCCTAAAATGCTTCCTATCCCGGTTTGGATCATCGGCACAATTTTAGCCATGGGTATCCCTTCAGCAAAAGCAATAAATATTCCAGAAATAAGCAGTGCTAAAATAGTATGAATTTTAGCTTTAACAATTAAAAAAACTAGAATTGCAATTCCAAGTATAATCCATAATACCTGAAACAAATAACCTGTCATCATAAATATACATCTCCAAACTTTAAATATTTGTTTATATTAAAATATTTTATTAAGAATCAATGTTTCGTTAGCGTTTACACTTTTAATACCATTTTCCATAATTGTTACTTATGCTAATAAATGTTATAATTAATTTGTTTATATTTTTATTTATTTGACATTTTTTTATAATTGACCATATAAGGAATGCACTCTTATTATGATCAACTATAAACTTAAATGTCTATTTTTTATCTATTTGACTTGCCTATTGCTTCCCATATTCCATTTAAATAGGTTGCACCAAGCGCTCTGTCATAAAGCCCATATCCAGGTCTTGCCTGTTCGCCCCATATCATTCTTCCATGGTCCGGCCTTATATATCCGTCAAATCCAACATCGTAAAATGCTTTAAGCACCTCGTACATATCAAAAATTCCATCTTCTGAACGATGTGACACTTCATGAAAATGCTTAGGCGAAAGTATCTTTATATTTCTTACATGTGCAAAAGGTATTCTTTTCTTTGCTCCGAAATATCTTATTATTTCAGGTATATTGTTGTCTGTACTTGATCCAAGTGAACCCGTACAAAGAGTTATTCCGTTATATGGACTGTCCACAAGGTTTATTATTCTTTCAAGATTTTCCTTTGAATGCACTATTCTTGGAAGACCAAATACGTTCCAGGCAGGATCATCAGGATGAACAGCCATCTTAACATCATACTTTTCACAAGTAGGTATTATTGCTTCGAGAAAATACTTGTAGTTTTCAAATAATTTCTCTTCATCTACATTTTCATATAGCTTGAGTACTTTTTTTAATTCCTTGAGCCTTTCAGGTTCCCATCCAGGAAGTGAAAATCCATTTGAGCTCTTTGCAGTATTCTCAACTATTTCTATAGGATCCAATCCTTTTAACTTGTCATCATCATAATATAAAACTTCCGAACCATCAGAAAGCTTATATGCAAGATCCGTTCTAAGCCAGTCAAATACAGGCATGAAGTTATAACATATTACCCTTACTCCAGCTTTTCCAAGATTCTTTATACATTCTTTATAGTTTTCAATATACTTGTCCCTTGTTGGAAGTCCAAGCTTTATATCTTCATGAATATTTACACTTTCAATGACTTCAAGTTCAAGTCCATGAGCTTCTATATCCTTCTTGTACTCAAGTATGGTTTCCATAGGCCACACTTCTCCAGCCGGTATTTCAGGAAGAAATCCTGCAACACCAGAAACTCCTGGTATCTGGCGTATTTGCTGCAAAGATACACTGTCATCATCCTTGCCAAACCACCTAAATATCATTTTCACAAAAATCATTCCTTTCAAAAATTAGTTCAAATATTTTTTAAGAGTATTCCTAACTGAACCTTTTCCTTCTACAAGTTCTTCAAAATAATCTTCAATTTTTTCTCCAAGCCCAGCTTCACAAAGATCCAAACCAAATATATCTTTATTCGAAATTATCTTGTTTATGGTGCCTTTCTTGTAGCTCTTCCCGAGTTCAACACCTGAAAGCTCTACCTTGAGAACTTCAAATAATGGATCCGGACTAACTTCAAATTTGTTTCCATTGTCGTCTACTCCAAGAAGATATCTGAGCCATCCTGCAATAACAAGAGGTATATATTTAAGTGACTTCACGTCCATACCCTTTTCAACATAGGATTTTATTGTTTCACCAAACCTTATTCCAACCTTCTGGGACGTATCCGATGCTATCCTCTGCGGAGTATCCGGTATATTAGGATTTGGAAGTCTTACTTCTATTACCTCCTTTATGAAATCCTTAGGTGCTATGATTCCCGGATCTACAACTACAGGCATTCCCTCACTGTATCCTATTTCATTTATAAGTCTGACTATTTCTTTGTCTTTCATTTCATCTGCAATGAGCTTGTACCCAAGGAGACATCCGTATACTGCCATTGATGTATGAAGCGGATTTAAGCATGTACAAACCTTCATCTTTTCAACTCTTTCAACAGTCTTCCTATCTGTAAAATAAACTCCTGCCTTTTCAAGCTTTGGCCTTCCATTTGGAAAATCATCTTCTATTACAAGATACTGAGGTCCCTCTGCATTAACAAATGGTGCTATATAAGTGTTCTTACTTGTTACAATAGGCTTTACATCAGCAAGTCCAACTTTTTCAAGCTTTTCTTCAACTATATTTGAAGGTCTTGGTGTTATCTTATCTATCATGCTCCATGGAAAAGCAACTTTGCCGCCGTCGTTTATATAACTTGAAAATTCTTTTTCAGCCAATCCATTTTCAATCCATTTATTTACTATTGTATTAACTGAATTGCAAAGTTTTTCACCATTATGAGAGCAATTATCCATGCTGACAACTGCGATCGGCAGACTTCCTGACTTGAATCTCGTATAAAGAAGCGCTGCAACCTTCGAAATTACGTTTTTCGGTGAAGCCGGACCGTTTTGAATGTCATCCATAACTTCATCCTGAAACTCTCCCGAAAGTTTTTTTAAATTGTATCCCTTTTCAGTTATTGTAAAACTCACAATTTGCAGGGACGGTTCTTTGAATATCTGACTTAATCTATCCCAGTTCTTTTTTATGCTGCTGTCTCCAACTACACTTTCGCCTACACTTGCAATTACGGTATTTTCAAGACTTCCATCCGGATTCATTATAACCTGGACACTTAAATTGTCATGTGGCTTGTAAATTTTGTCTATGATTTCATAGTCATAGGTCTCAACTGCAGTTATTCCTGCCTTCTCACTTTTCCCATCCAGAAGTTTTTGATCAAGTGCTGCTATAAATCCCCTGAATATATTGCCTGAACCAAAATGAACCCATACTGGATTTTCTTCAGTGTTTTTGCACATATTTTCATAATCGAACTTTGGAAGCTTTATTCCGGCATTTTTCCATTCAGACTCATTTTTTATGCCTTTTTTGTCCAAACTTAGCATTTTATTCTTACCTCCTTGTAATATTTTCACTTAATTTATTTATAAAAAATAGATTATAGTATAATAATAAAAAATGTGTTAAAATTATGTTGTATTATATTTCAAGAGGTCTTCATCGATTAATATAGCCTAAATATATTTATCGATGTCCTCTTTTTTGCATATTTACATAAAATACTGCGGATACCTCTTCTTTACATCGTCCAAATCATAATTTACTTTCATCAAATGATTTTTCATAACTTCATCAGCCTTGTTAGAATCTTTGTTCTTTATAGCCTCAATTATAATTTTATGCTGAAGATATACATCATTTACATTAAGGTTTGACCACAGTGTAAGCATACGAATACGCTGAAAATCCACTTCCACCTGACAAATCGTATTCCATGTTCTGCTCTTTCTGCATCCTTCAAAAATAGTTTTGTGGAATTCTTCATCAAGTTTAAATACCTTTATAAAATCTTTACTTCCAATGTACAACTCCTGCATCTTCAAGTTCATTTCCAATGCTATTATTTTTTCTTCCGGGAATTCATTGCATGCAAGCTTCACAACAGCTCTCTCCATATGTTCCCTGAGAAATCTTGCTTCCTCCACAGAATTCAGATCAATCAATGACACAAAAGTACCTTTTTGTGGATAAATATCAAGCAGTCCCTCCTTGGATAAAAGTAAAAACGCTTCTCTGACTGGAGTTCTGCTGATGGAAAATTTCTCTGAGATCCCCTTCTCTGAAATGCTGAGACCCGGCTCAAGATGAAGTTGTACTATATCTTCCTTTAAAATATGATACAGTTTTTTGCTAGTTAAATTTTTTCCGATTTGAAAAGCCATAATCTGTCTCCTTCATTTCTATACTGCCATACTTGCATGGTAGCTATAAGTAAATTATAGCATATGTTTTTATAAATTCAATATATTTTTTATAAAAAACCGGAAAAGTTTACATTCGCATTATTTCTCATTATGCACGGCTCTTCATAAAACTCTCAAGTTGACTTCTGCAAGGATATCCATCACTATCTCCTAAAGACATTACAGCAAGTGCACCTATGGCAGTACCCCTCTCTACCGAGTCCTTAATTGAAAGGTTTTCCAAAAGTCCACTTATAACTCCAACTGCAAATCCATCACCTGCACCAACAGTATCTACAACCCTGTCAACTTTAAAACCTTTGACTTCATAGGATTTTTCTTTAGATTTTACAAAAGCTCCCCTGCTGCCAAGCTTTAAAATTACAACTTTAACTCCATGATTCAAGTAAAAGTCAGCAATTTTATCTGGATTATCACTTCCAGTCAAAATCAATCCTTCACTTATACCAGGAAGAACAATATCACTTTTAAACGCAATATCATTAATTACATTTACCATGTCCTGTTTTGATTTCCAAAGCTGAGGACGCAAGTTGGGATCAAAAGTAATCCTTATATTATTTTTCTTCAACAGCTTTATCAATTCATATACAGCCTGCCTGCAATTCTCCGACAATGCAGGAAATATACCTGTCAAATGTGCATGTTTCACATCCGTCAAGTTTAAAGCTTCCAAATCATTCTTAGAAAAATGAGAAGCAGCAGAATTTTTTCTGAAATAAAAAATTTTAGGATCTCCATCGCTAACTTTGGATTTTAATTGATATCCAGTAAAATACTTTTCAGTCGACCCTATATAATCTGTACCTATATTTTCACTTTCCATGCTTTGCTTTATAAAATCACCAAATGGATCTTTACCGAGTTTTGTAATATACTCAGTAGAATGTCCAAGTCTTGATAACCCTACGCAAACATTTACTTCTGCCCCTGCTAAAAACTTTTCGAAGAATTTTACATCCTTCAATTCCTTGTCTGTTTCACCAGCTCCACTTGCTCCAAATAAAGTCAGCGGTTCTCCAATAGTCAAAAACTCACCCATAAATTACACTCCTCTATATTTATAAACACTTCTGCAATACAAAACTTTTAGAAACCGGTTTATATAAAAACAAAATATCGCCAATATTAACTTGATTCTTTATTTAAATGTGTTGATCCTCTGATTTCCAATCTTGATTTTAAATATATACAAGATGTTTTTTCAGAGTCACCACCTAATTTTTTTAAGAGTATCTTTGCAGATTCAACTCCCATAGCATATGTAGGTTGTGATATAGTCGTAATTCCAGGCGGTATAAGTGATGCCCATCCCCAGTTGTCATATCCATAAATTCCTATGTCCACTGGTATTTTTAAATTAATGTCATTTATTACATGTAATAAATTTAGTAAAGTTACTCCATTAGCTGCAAAAACTACTTTATTCCCAGAATTATTTTTTACAAAACTAATTAAATCCTGCTTTGTCTTATCCAAATTTGCATTATCACATACATACACATTAAAATTACTTGAATCAAGCCTGCTGGAACATGCTTCAATAAATGCTTTCTTTCTATCACGTCTGGCGCTTATTTTTCCTACATCAGGAGTAAACATTGCAAAGCTTCCAAATCCCTGATCAATCATGTAATTAGTCACATTGAATGTCATTTCAAAATTATTGCTCGTCACACAATCAAAAAACTTGGGATTTACTACCCTGTCAAGCATAATAACAGGTATTCCTAATTGCTGAATCCTCATTACAAATTTTTCATTGTAACCTGTGCCATTAATCACAAGTCCGTCTATGTTCTGATCCATCAATGACATTATGTCTTGCTTTTCTTTGATTTTATCATTGTCGGAATTGGTTATTATAATATTATAGTCATATTTCCTACACTCATCCCCAATTCCCTTTATCAGCATAGATGAAAATGGATTTGTCAAGTCGGCCATGACTACTCCTATAAGACTGCTTTTCTTAAGTTTTAGAGTCCTTGCCGTATTACTTGGTCTATAATTCAGCTGACTTATTACTTTATGAATTCTGTCTCGCGTATCATCTGACATAAACTCAAATTTCTCATTTAAATACCTTGATATCGTTGACTTGGAAACCTTTGCCTCCCTTGCAACATCGTCAATTGTAACTTTTTTTTGTTCCTTCATAGTGGATATCCTCATTCTGTAATTATATATTTAGAAACCGATTTACTATGATTTTATATTAACATAACACTACATTCATTTCAATACATAAAATATACTAATTTATATCACAAATTCAAGCCATTTAATAAAAGCCGACAGGAGATTCAGTTTCCCATCGGCCTTTATTATTCAAGTTCAGGCAAGCTTTATCTGTTTTATAAATGCCAATGCTCCAACAGCACCAGCAATGCCTATAATTCCAGCCAGAATAAAAGCTGATATATAGCTCCCTGAAAATTGAATTATAAACCCGGTAACAGATGGTCCCAAAATTCCTGCACAATTACCTATTCCATGCATTACCCCTCCAACTGACCCTACACTACTTGAATCAACAATATCATCCACAACTCCCCAGTAAATTCCTCCCGTAAAATATAGAAAGAATACAGCAATGGCCACTAGAGTAATGACCAACATATTGCTACTGGCATACACTACAGAAAAAACTGATACGCCTGATAAAAGAAGACCAAATCCTATAATAATTCTTCTTGAAAGAAGCGGATTGTTCTTGAAAACAGTTTTTACAAGAAAATCGGAAAACACCCCGCCAAATGCTATTGCCACAAATCCCAAAGTCCACGGAATAACATTTATAACGCTAACCAGTTTAAGCGACATGCCTCGCGAATCAGTTAAATAGCTTGGAAACCAAGTTAGAAAGAAAAATAAAATATAATTATATGCAAAGAAAGCCAATGCTGTGAATATAATTACCTTTTGCCTCAAATAAAATGATAGCTTTAACTTACTAGTAATCTTTATTTTGCTTACTAACTTTACTGTTGTATTAACTTTCTCCTGAGTCATATCTGCCGGTGGTCTATCATCAACATATCTCCACCAAAAAAATGCCCAAATCAAACCAACAAGCATAATAACTACAAATGATATTCTCCAGTTAAAATAAATTGTAATGAGTCCAACTACCGGTCCGGAAATTGCGGCTCCAAGAGGTGTACCACTTGATGCAATCCCCATGATAGAGGTCTTTTTATTGGAAGGATACCATAAATCAATGGTTTTATTAGTTGTAGTAGAAAGTGGTCCCTCGGCCATGCCAAAAATAATTCTTATAACCATTAAACTTATAAATCCAACTGATATTGCAACTGCACCACTAAATATAGACCAAACAATTAGAGCTGCCAGCAAAGTATCTTTAGGACCAAATCTATCGGCGGCAACACCTCCAATTACATTGAACGCAGCGTATCCTACAGAAAAACAGCTGAAAATAATGCCAAACTCCCCGGGAGTAAGCATAAATTCCTTTTCAATATGTGTAGCTGATATTGAAAGCGCTGATCTATCAAGATAATTAATAATTCCACATAAGAAAAGCATTGCCAAAATAAATTTTCTTTTAGACTTTAAATCCATTTTCACATAAACACTTCCTTATTCAATATTTTAATTATTCAAATATCAATACCGCTTTTTTTACTTTTTGTGGATGTTTGTCAATAAAATCAAATGCTGTTTGAACTTTTTTAAATTCAAACCTGTGAGTAATTAATCCGTCATTCTTCAAATTTCCACTTTCCATTAATCTAATTACATTTGCAAATTGATACGATTGAAGTCTGCTTCCAACAATAGTAAGCTGTTTTTTTGTAATAGGCAGTTGGCTGATTGAAGCTTTGTCTTCTGAAAACCCGAGTACGACTACAGTTCCTGCTGGTGAGGTTACATCCAATCCAATTTCAAACGTTTTCGTAATACTTACAGCATCTATAACTTTATTCACGCCATCTCCTTTTGTCCATTTCTTCACCGCATCATTTATATTTTCTTTTGATATATCAACAATTCTATCTGCGCCATTTTGTATGGCAAATTCCAGCTTTTCAGGTACAATATCACTTACCATTACTTCTGTACCTTTCACTTTGGCTAATTTAAGAATACATATTCCAATAGGTCCCGCTCCCTGGACAAGAAGCTTGTCACCTATTCCAACATCACCTCTTGATGTAGCATTGGCACCTATGGTATAAGGTTCTACAAGCACTGCCGTATCCCAGTCTAGCTTCTTATTTATTACATGACATTGCTTTTCAGGCACCGTGAAATATTCCCTCATTCCTCCATCTTCATGAACCCCGAATACACTTAAATTCCTGCAGACATTAGGCATTCCATGACGACATGCATAACATTTACCGCAATATCTAATAGGTTCAATTACAACATGATCTTCCTCTCTTAAATCCTTTACATTCTCGCCAACTTGGACAATTTCTCCAACAACCTCATGTCCCATAACTCTAGGCAATACTGAAAGTGGATTTTCGCCATGATATAAATGCACATCCGATCCGCAAATACCTACCCTTTTCGTTTTTACAAGTACATCATTGCCATTTACAATTTTGGGCACTTCTTCATCTTCTAACCTCAAATCATCTTTTTTATAGACCCTTGCAACTTTCATATTGTTATCCCCTATATTCCTATAAATATTTTTTCTATTTGAAAAAACACAACTCCCCCCTCGGTTTTCATACTACCATACTTATATGGTAGTTATGAATAAATTATTACATATATTGTTATAATTTAAATTTGTACAATAATCCCGATTATGGATTTATATCTTGATATATGAAACAATGTTTTATATAATGAAACATATAAATGTATAATTAAAATATTTAGGCAGGGAGATAGATTATGATTGAAAAAATTGAAACCTTGAGAAGAATTGAAGAAGTCGGCGTAGTAGCCGTAGTCAGAGCCGAAGATTCAGAAACTGCAGAAAAGATTTCCAAGGCATGCATAGACGGCGGAATACCTGCAATAGAAGTAACTTTCACTGTACCCGGGGCAGATAAAGTTATAACCTCATTAAAAAATAAGTTTTCGGACAAAGAATTGATAGTTGGAGCAGGCACTGTATTAGATAGTGAAACTGCCAGAATAGCCATACTTGCAGGTGCAAAATACATAGTAAGTCCTGATTTTGACCTGGCTACTGCAAAGCTGTGCAATAGATACCAAATACCTTACATGGCTGGATGTATGACCGTAACTGAAATGGTAAAAGCTATGGAAGCAGGTACCGACATTATAAAATTATTCCCTGGAAGTGCATATGGTCCAAGTATTGTAAAGGGCATAAAAGCACCACTTCCTCAAGTTCCTATAATGCCAACCGGTGGAGTCAACATCGACAATGTAGCAGAATGGATAAAAAATGGATGTATTGCTGTAGGTGTCGGTGGACAATTGACAGGCGGTGCAAAAACCGGAGATTACAATAAAATAACCGAGACTGCAAAAGAATTTACACGCAGAGTAAAAGAAGCTAGAAATTAACGTTTAAAAATTTAAATCTTTTCATATATTAAGACTAGCAATTGAATTTTTAATATAACACTTAAATCTTCAATTGCTAGTCTTGACTATTCTACAAGCATCCCTGAAAAATTCTATCTTATCTTAGGTGATCTTGATATTTATACTATAAATTTAATTTTCAAGCTATCTTCATTTTAATTTTTTTCTTTTTTTCAATTAAATTGATAATTCTATCTCTATATTTCTTACCTGACCTCAACCCATAAAGCATTTTTGAAAGATATTTTTCGGGAACTCCAGTTTCACTGGATAATTGTCTCTGTGTCAGTCCAAGTTTAACTATGTTAGTTTTAACATATAATCCAAAATCACATAATTTATTTTTGTTCAAAAACACCCCTCCTATATTATAAATTGCAGTAAAATATATACATAGCTACAGATAATTCTACAAACTTCGATGTTTAATTACTGTATAAGATAACAATAACTAATAATTATATTATTATAATGATCTTAAATAAGGATAAATTAAACAAATGATTTCTTATTTTAACTAGTGATGCTATATTTAGAGTATTATTATTTTGGATGAGTTTTCCTCCATAATTTAATTATATATGTCATATGACATCATGTCAATATATATGTTGTCATTTAACATCATATATTATCCAAATATATATTTTTATGCACAAATATACATTTAATTCATAAAAGGAGGCAGCTATATGAACACCTTGGGTAAAAGAATTGCTTATATTAGGAAAATAAACAATATGAGTCAGAGACAGCTCATGAATACACTTAATATTACAAATCTGGGGAGAATAGAAAAAGGAGAAAGAAAGCCTGGAATTGATATAATAATTGCTATTTCAAATTATTTCAATGTATCTACAGATTGGCTTTTAAAAAATGATGGAAAGGTTCCCCTGCCAAATAATACAGAAAACGATACAAATATCAGTAATATTGAACTAAAGTATTTTGGAAAACGTCTCAGGGAAATAAGAGTAAAAAATAACATATCAATTTTAAATATGAGTTTAAAAACAGGTATAAAATATAACTCTTTAGAGCATTTTGAAAACGGAGATTATCTTCCAAAACCACACGAACTTTTATTAATTCTTTCTAATTTTAAATGTTTTTCTCTCGAAAAATTATTTAAACCGTCCACAATAAGCAAATTGAGTTCAAATATGAATTTCGGAACTCAAAAAACAACTGATATAGGGCAAAAAATAAAGTTACTACTTAAAAAATATACAGTCGATATAAGCGTTCTTAGTAAGATAAGCGGTATACCTGAAAATGTGATAAAAGACTATATCTCAGCTAAAACAGCACCTGATATTACTTCCACAATCAAGTTGTCAAAGATATTTAATTGTTCCTTAATATGTAATCAAACAGCTACAGTTGCAGGCACCGGTAAGGATCCAGAAAAATTATCCTGCGATGAAAAAAATATAATAAACTGCTTAAGAACGTCATCTGAAACCGAACGTTTTATATTAAAGAGTATTATAGAAAAGTTCAAACATTCGTCTATAAGTGGGATACCATACAAACAAAGCTGAATAATGTCGAGCGACATTGTCATAATTGGAGCGAATTTTCGCCTAATTAAGTAAAGTATGGCTTAAAATAGAAAAAAAGACTGTTCTATAATTTTAGAACAGTCTTAAGATTCATATGGAATCCACTATCAAGCTTCCCATTTTCTTTGTTCCAACAACTTTTTTACCTTCTTCCAAAATGTCAGGAGTACGATATCCTTCATCAAGAGTTTTTAATACAGCCTTTTCTATATCCAATGCAGCTTCATCCATATTAAAAGTATATCTAAGCATCATGGCAGCACTCATAATCGTTGCAATTGGGTTTGCTTTATCATCGCCTGCAATATCTGGTGCCGAGCCATGAATTGGTTCATAAATTCCGACTTTTCCCCGACCTATGCTTGCAGAAGGAAGCATTCCAAGTGAACCTGTAAGCATGGACGCCTCATCACTTAATATATCGCCAAATGTATTTTCAGTAACAATAACATCAAATTGTTTAGGATCTCTTATAAGCTGCATTGCTGCGTTATCTACATACATGCAATTGAACTCTACATCATCATATTCTTTTGAAATTTCAGTAACAGTTTCTCTCCACAATCTCGAACTTTCAAGCACATTTGCTTTATCTACAAGAGTAACTTTTTTATTTCTCTTCCTCGAAATCTCAAAAGCCTTTCTCGAGATTCTTTCTATCTCAGGTGTTGAATATGCCATTACATCCCATGCTTTTTCTCCTTCCGGGATTGCTACTCTCTTTTTTTCTCCAAAATAGATTCCTCCTATAAGTTCTCTTACAATCATTATATCCAAACCATCTCCAAGAACTTCCGGTTTTAAATTTGAAGCTGATTTAAGCTGAGGAAACAAAATTGCAGGCCTTAAATTTGCAAATACTCCAAGTGCTTTTCTAATACCAAGGAGTCCAACTTCCGGTCTTAAATTACTTGGTATATGATCCCACTTAGGTCCGCCAACCGCACCAAGAAGAACAGCATCACTATCCTTACATACATATATAGTTTCTTTGGGAATAGGTCCTCCTGTAGCATCTATAGCTGCCCCTCCCAAAAGTACATCCTTGTATTCAAATTCCACTTTATATTTTTCTCCAACCGCATCAAGTACCTTTATTGCTTCCCCAATAATTTCTTTTCCAATTCCATCTCCTCTTATAACTGCTATCTTCATTTATCTGACACTTCCTTTTTTAAATAGTTTATAAGTCCATCAGAGTTTATAATTTTCTGCATAAATTCAGGAAAAGGAGCCGCCTTGTAAGTTTTCCCCTTTGTCAGGTTGTTTATAGTTCCAGTAGTTACATCAACTGATATTTCATCGTTATCGTCTATATCCTTCGAAGCTTCACTGCATTCCATTATAGGCAGTCCTATATTTATCGAGTTTCTAAAAAATATCCTGGCAAAGCTCTCAGCTATAACACATTTTATTCCGGATGCTTTTATAGCTATAGGTGCATGCTCTCTGGATGAACCACATCCAAAATTTTTACCTGCAGTAATTATTGTTCTTTCTTTAGCTTTTTCTGTGAAATTCTCATCTATATCCTCCATACAATGCAGAGCCAGCTCTTTGGGATCACTTGTATTTAAATATCTTGCAGGTATTATTACATCCGTATCCACATTGTCTTTATACTTTATTACATTCCCATTTATCATTATTTTACTACCTCCTCTGGCGATGAAATCTTTCCGGTAATTGCAGATGCTGCCGCCACAGCCGGACTGCACAAATATACTTCACTTTCAGGATGTCCCATTCTTCCCACAAAATTTCTATTGGTAGTTGATATCGCTCTTTCACCTTTTGCAAGTATTCCCATATATCCACCGAGGCAAGGTCCACAGGTTGGAGTACTTACAACAGCTCCGGACTTTATAAATATATTAACAAGCCCCTCTTCCATTGCCTGAATATATATATTCTGTGTTGCAGGAATTATAATTACCCTTACATTCCCGTTCACTTTCTTGCCTTCCATTATTTTTGCCGCTATCCTGAGGTCATTTATTCTTCCATTTGTACATGATCCTATTACTACCTGATCTATGGATACATCTCCAACTTCGTCTATTGTTCTTGTATTTTCAGGCAGATGAGGAAATGCCACTGTAGGTTTTATAGTTGACATATCAATCTCTATAACCTCGGAATATACTGCATCATCATCTGCAGTATACATATTATACTGTTTTTCGGAATGCTCATTCATGTATTCCCGAGTCTTGTCATCAACTTCAAATATGCCATTTTTGGCACCGGCTTCAATCGCCATATTTGTTATTGTAAACCTGTCATCCATTGAGAGTGACGAAACACCGTCTCCTGTAAATTCCATGGATTTATAAAGTGCACCATCAACTCCGATTTTACCTATTATATCGAGAATTACATCTTTTCCGCTAACCCACTTCTGAAGCCTGCCTTTCAATACAAACTTAATTGCCTCCGGCACTTTGAACCACGCTTTTCCCACAGCCATACCAGCTGCCATATCAGTACTTCCAACGCCTGTTGAAAAAGCACCAAGTGCACCATAGGTGCAAGTATGCGAATCTGCCCCTATTATTACTTCCCCTGCAACTACAAGACCCTTTTCCGGAAGAAGTGCATGTTCAATTCCCATCTGTCCAACTTCAAAATAATTTTCTATCTTCTTATCATGTGAAAAATCTCTAACACATTTGCATTGCTCAGCTGATTTTATATCCTTTGCAGGTGAAAAATGATCTGGAACTATGGCGATTTTTTTTCTGTCGAATACTTTCGTGAAGCCCGCTTTCTTAAATTCCCTTATCGCAACAGGTGTAGTTATATCATTTCCAAGTACCATATCGAGTTTACACTCAATCAGCTGCCCAGATTTCACACTTTCAAGTCCTGCATGTCTTGCTAATATTTTTTGAGTCATAGTCATTCCCATATTTATCTCCTCCTCTTATCTCTTCAATTGTAAAATCACACTCGCCCATATTCAGTTTTATGCGTGTTATCTCCCATTTCATAATGTATCCTGTTTATTGCATTCACAAAAGCTCTTGCACTTGCCTCTACAATATCAGTACTCATGCCTTTCGCTGTAAATACTCTATCGTTTTTTTCAACTTTCACTGTTACTTCCCCAATAGCATCTTTTCCACTTCCTATAGACCTTATAAAATAATCTTTAAGTTTTATATCTATTCCAGATGCCTTCTCAATAGCCCTGAAAGCTGCATCAACCGGGCCATCTCCACAAGCTGCCTCTCTTATATTTTTGTCTTTATATTTCAACTCTATGGTTGAAGTTGAAACCATGGTATTTCCGCTTGAAAACTGATAATACTTGAGATCATATGCTTCAGGAACCTGAAATATTTCATGATTTATTATTGTCTCTATATCCTCATCCGATATAATTTTCTTTTTGCCTGTAAGGTCTTTAAACTTTTTAAATGCTTCATTTATGCTGTCTTCGCTTAAATTATCATAGCCAAGCTCTTCTAAATGCTGTGCAAAACCATGTCTTCCAGAATGTTTTCCCATAATCAAGGTACTTCTTTTAAGTCCTATGGACTCGGGAGTCATAATTTCGTAGGTTGATCTGCATGCCAAAACCCCATGCTGGTGTATTCCCGCCTCATGAGCAAACGCATTTGCCCCGACTATAGACTTGTTATTTGGAATAGGCATTCCAGTAGCATGACTTACAAGTTTGCTTGTTTTTACTATTTCATCCGTTACAATATCCGTCCTACAGCCTATAAGACTTTTTCTGGTTTCAATTGCCATCACAACTTCTTCCAATGCAGCATTTCCAGCTCTTTCTCCTATACCATTTACAGCACATTCAACCTGCCTTGCTCCATTTTTTACAGCAGCTATTGAATTTGCAACTGCCATCCCAAGGTCATCATGACAGTGAACACTTATAATTGCCCTGTCTATATTAGGCACATTTTCTTTTATTCCACGAATAAATTCACCGAATTCATCAGGCATATCATATCCAACAGTATCGGGAATATTAACTATGTCCGCTCCTGCATCTATAACTCCTTCAACAATTTTATATAAAAACCCAGGATCACTTCTTGTAGCATCTTCCGGTGAAAATTCAACACTTGGACAAATTGATTTCGCATACTTGACCATTTCAACTGCCTTTCTATACACCTCATCCTGACTCATTTTCAGTTTGTATTTCATATGCACGTCAGATGTGGCTATAAATGTGTGTATTCTGGATCTTTGAGCATATTTCAAAGCTTCCCATGCTCTGTCTATATCTTTTTTTACAGCTCTTGAAAGTCCAACAACTACAGGTTTTTTAACAGCTTTAGCTACTGCCATTACGGCTTCAAAGTCTCCATCGGAGGCTATTGGAAACCCTGCTTCTATTACATCAACATTCATTCTCTCAAGCTGCTTTGCAATCTCTATCTTATCTTTCATGTTCAAGTTCACCCTCGGTGTCTGTTCTCCGTCTCTCATTGTAGTATCAAATATATAAACCTTATTACTTTCCATATTGATTCCTCCAAATAATAAAAATATTTTTAATTTTAAATGGCCAGTTAAAATTTTTAATATAAAAAGGCACATCCTTCGCTTTGGGGCGAAAGATGTGCCGCGGTACCACCCAATTTTCTTCTCAATTAAATAACGACCAATGCCGGCGTGACCTACTTTAAATTCAGTCTGCAATTCAGGAGTGAGCTTCAATTTATAAAATTCATGGGATTTCACCTTTCCCCACTCTCTTTTGAATTTAAATAAATCTACTTTTCTCCATCAATATCTTTAAATTATTTGTATTTTTAACTTAATATGTCTGGAATTAAGCACAAAAAAACAGGTCTCAATCGCTCTGGGGCGATGGATCTGTCGCGGTACCACCCAATTTTTTTCTTAATTGAATAACGGTTTAAAACCGGTACAGCCTACTTTTAATTCAGCCTGCCAACTCCAGGGGGAGCTTCGATTTATACAACATGTGAGCTTTCACCAACCTCACTCGCTTGAAAAATGAAATAAACCTACTTTTCCCTTTCACAGTTTCTAATCAACATTTAATATGGGATTAGTATAATATACACTTTGAAATCTGTCAATATATTTTTTTAATTTATGCAATATAAAAATACAGAGGGAAATCCACGTAGAAATTCCCCCCCTCTTCATAGCTTGAAATCACGCACCTCTTTCTTGATTCTCCGTTACAATGGCGCTATGATAATATCCATAAGCAAAATAAATTACAAGACCCAAAACAAGCCATATCACAAATCTAATCTGAGTTATACGTGGAAGATTAAATATAAGTACACCGCAGAATATTATTGATAAAATAGGTATTACTGGAACCCACGGGCATTTGAAAACCCTTCTTCTTTCCGGATCCTTCTTTCTCAGAATCATAACTGCTGCAGATACTATTATAAACGCACACAACGTTCCAATATTTGTAAGCTCAGTTACTACATTTATTGGAATAAATCCTGCAACTACAGCTGTTACAATTCCTACAAGCAGTGTACTTCTTGCAGGAGTTTTATATTTGGGATGTACATGTCCAAAAAACTTCGGAAGCAATCCATCTCGTGACATTGCAAACAATACACGAGTTTGTCCAAACATCATGACCAATATTACCGATGTAAGTCCACATATAGCTCCAACTGATACAAGTGCAGCACCCCAATGATATCCAACCTGCTGAAGAGCGAAAGCAACTGGCGCTGCAGTAGCCTTGAACTTTAAATACGGAACCATTCCTGTTAGTATGGCTGAAACAACTATATAAAGAACTGTACATACAATAAGGGAAATTATAATTCCTCTTGGAAGATCCTTTTGTGGATTTTTGACTTCCTCAGCTGCTGTAGATACTGCATCGAATCCTATATAGGAAAAGAATATCACCGACGCACCCGACACAACTCCGCTCCATCCATATGGCATAAAAGGATGCCAGTTTGAAGAATTTACATGTGAAATGCCAAGTATTATAAATAGAGCAATAACTACAAGTTTTATACCAACTATTACGTTGTTTACAGTAGTACTCTGTTTTACACCTATTACATTGACAAATGTTACAAACGCAATTATAATTACTGCTGGAAGGTTTATAATTCCTCCCGAAGAAGGTGCTACAGTTAAACTTTGCGGTAAGGTTATTCCAAGATCCCCGAATATATTTACTATATATCCAGACCATCCTATAGATACAGTTCCAATGGCAAAAGCATATTCAAGTATTAAATCCCATCCTATAATCCATGCCCAAAATTCTCCCAATGCTATATAACCATACGTATACGCACTGCCAGCTGCCGGTACCATTGACGCAAATTCTGAATAGCACAGCGCAGCACACCCACAGGCAATACCTGCTATAACAAATGAAATTACAAGTGCCGGTCCTGAATAATTAGCAGCAGCCACTCCTGTAAGCACAAATATTCCAGTACCTATTATAGCCCCAATTCCAAGCATTGTAAGTCCAAAAGTTCCAAGTACCTTTTCAAGTCCGCCATCTTTTTTAGTCTCATCCATAAGGGCATCTATGGCCTTAGTTCTAAAAATGTCTTTCATACTATTCCTCCATTCATAATAATAAAGAACTGAACAATAAGCTTTACTTTTATAATTCACTATTCTGATTCTGTTATGGTAAATTATAAAAAATATTTTAATATTGCATTTTTTATTATAATACTCCCATTTTATTTTTAATTCAATAGCATATAGTAAATTTTTAAGGTATCTTTTTGATAAAAGAATATTTTATAACGTTATCTTTTTATATATTATTTTTAAGTATATATATAATTGAATAATATATTTTTCTATCTTTCATTAATTGTTGTCAATGTATTTTATACAAACAAAATTCAAGCCGGATAAAAATTAATAAAATTAATTCTTATCCGGCTTGTTTACTCAATCTTGAAATCAGATTTATAATTTCCAAGAAGCTTAAAATACCTACACTTTTTTTTAATTTTTTCAACAGCATTTTTTACAACATCGTCAAACATATTTCCATAAAAATCTACGTAAAAAAAATATTCCCAGGGAGTATCGGTTTTTGGTCTTGATTCTATTCTTGTCATATTAAGATTGTTGTTTTTAAAAATCTCCAACACATCACAAAGAGTACCAGCCTTATGTTCAAGGGTAAATATCACACTTATCTTATCCGAATCCCCGTCAAAACAAATATCTTTCCCCACAATTATAAATCTAGTATAATTATTTTTATTATAATTTATCTCTCTTTGCATAATATTTAGATTATACAATTCTGCAGCCTTTTCACTGGCTATACAAGCCTTATTTTTTACTCCGGCTTCACTTATATACTTTGCACTTTCAGCAGTACTAAAATACGGTATATATTTCCATTCTTTATCCTCAAGATACTTTCTGCTCTGAAGGAAAGCCTGATTATGAGAATATACTTCTGTTATATCTTCGAATTCAGCCCCTTTTATTGTTAAAAGGTTATGCCTGATACCTACACATTTTTCTCCTATTATATGAAATCCGTATTTTCTGAGCAGATCATATACATCTGTTATACCTCCAGTAGAAGAATTTTCAAGCGGAAGTACACCATACTTTATATCATTTGTTTCAAGAGATTTAAATACACTCTTGAATTCACTATACCCTTCAGTATTCTTGCAATCTCCAAAGTATTCTTGAAGAGCCTGATGAGTAAAAGATGCCTTTTCACCATAAAATCCTATTTTATATAATTTACAGTATTCTGGTTTTTCCACAAATATGCCCCCTAATCACATATCCATAAGATCAGCAATTCCTATAGAAGCAGCTGCTTCTATAACAGGAACAGCTCTAGGTACAATGCAGGGATCATGTCTCCCTTCTATTTTAATTGACGAATCCGTCATTTTACTAATATCCACAGTATTCTGTTCCTTAAGTATAGATGCCGTAGGTTTCACAGCAGTTCTAAAAATTACAGGCATACCGTTTGTAATCCCTCCAAGAATTCCTCCATTGTTATTCGTCTTTGTTTTTATACCATTGTTGTCATCAATATAATATTGATCATTTGCTTTGGAGCCTTTCATGTGTGAAATTTCAAAACCACTTCCAAACTCAATTCCTTTAACAGCAGGTATCGAAAAAACAAGATGTGAAAGCACACTTTCCATAGAGTCAAAAAACGGATCGCCATATCCTGCAGGAATATTGACAATTGCAGTTTCCACAACTCCACCTACAGAATCACCCTCAGCTTTTGCTTCAAGAATTTCATTTTTCATTTTTTCTCCAGACTCATAATCCATAACCGGAAATCTACTCCTTGAAAGATTTCTAAGCAAATCATCTTCTACAGAAACTTTATTAAAAAATTCAATGTCTTCTGTCTGCCCTATACTTTTTATATGACTTCCTATAAATATCCCTTTTTCTTCAAGCATTTTTCTGAATATAGCTCCTGCAAATACAATCGGTGCTGTAATCCTTCCAGAAAAATGTCCGCCTCCTCTGTAGTCATTAAAGCCTCCATATTTGACAAATCCAGTAAAATCCGCATGTCCTGGTCTTAAAAGTTTTTTTGTTTTTTCATAATCACCCGAATGTTTATCTTCATTTCTTATTATTGCACACAATGGCGTTCCTGTTGTCTTTCCATTAAAATACCCACTCAATATTTCAAATTCATCTTTTTCTTTTCGCGGTGTAGTAAATTTACTTCTGCCGGGAGCCCTTCTTGACATCTGCTCTTTTATATAGTCAAAATCCAGCTCAATACCTGCTCTCAAACCATCTATTGTGATACCTATGGCACCTCCATGCGACTCCCCAAAAATCGACAACTTTATGTTTTTACCAAAAATTCCACTCATATGCAAGACTCCTAATCTTCAATATATTCCACATGTCCACCAATTTTCGCAAAATCATTCCAAAAATCCGGATACGACTTATTCACACAATCCGCACCTTGAATTACAAGATTCCCACTGCACATTGATGAAACCGAAGCAAGTGCCATGGCTATTCTATGGTCATTAAAACTTGACACTACTCCACCTTTTAATTTATTTTTTCCATTTATAACAAGGCCATCTTTTTTTTCTTTTACATCAGCACCTATTTTATTAAGCTGCGAAGATATTGCCTGAAGTCGATCCGACTCCTTCAATCTCAGTCTTGATGCATTTATAATCTCTGTAACTCCATTGCTTACTGCAGCAATAGATGCAATAACCGGTACAAGATCCGGACACTGCGCAGCATCCACTATAACACCATTTGTCTTAGATGGAATTGCAGTTATACAATTATCCAATATTTGAATATTTCCGCCCATCTCTTTAAGTATATCGACTATATGTTTGTCACCCTGATGTGAATTTATATTCATTTTTTGACATGAAACTTTGTTTCCCAATACTCCCATCACAAGAAAAAATGCAGCCTGTGAGAAATCAGTTTCCACATAATAATCACAACTTTTGTAAAGCTGTCGGCCTTTTACTATAAACTTTTCATAATTCTCATTCACTACATGGATATTAAATTTTTGAAGCATGTCAAGTGTCATGTCTACATAAGGTTTTGATTCAAGTTCTGTAGTCACCTCTATCTCAGAATCCCCTTCCAATAATGGAAGTGCAAACAACAATCCTGTAATAAACTGTGAGCTTATATCTCCTTTTATTTTATAGTTTCCACTTTTTAATATTCCGTTTATGTGAAGCGGTAATCTACCTTCTGAATTGCTGTAACATATTTTTTGCTCGTCAAAAATCTTGTAATATACGTCAAGAGGCCTTTCAACGAGCTTACCAGCACCTGACAAGACAACTTCCTCTCCAAGTGTTGAAACTACAGGTATTATAAATCTGAGTGTAGACCCTGATTCACCGCAAAATATAGATCTGTTTTCCAAAACCACTTTTCCAGTACCATTTATACAAACTGAATCTTCAAAAGTGTTGATTTCAACTCCAAGTGACTTCATCGCCTCAATTGTAGCAAGAATATCTTTTGAAAAATATACATTTTGTATTGTACTTCTGCCTTTCGAAAGTGAAGCACATATAATACTACGATGGCAAAGACTTTTGGAAGATGGAACTTTTATATCTCCACCAAGTTTGCACGGAACAATCTTAATATTCTTCATCTGAACTCCCCTTTTATGTATCAATGAATTTTTTTGGCCTGAATCATTGCATCCTCAAACATTTCCCCCAAATCGCCAGTATTTTTATTATCTATATCATTCTTTATCCTGGAAAGCACCTTTTGAAATCGTTCTATTCCATCAGATAAGTCTTTTGAATTTAATACAAAGAGTTCTGTCCATAATTTTGAATTGATCATGGCAACTCTTGTTGAATCTTTAAAACTTCCACCTACGAACAATTCAGAATTTACGTTCTCCATACGACTACCAAGAAGTGCTGTTGCTATCGCATGTGGAAGCTGGCTCGTATACGCAATTATACGATCATGCTCTTCGGGTGAAATGCACTCCACATTTTTACACCCAAGCTTTTGAGCCATCAAAGTTATAAGTTCAATACCTTTTCTGTTACTTTTAGTTCCGGGTGTTATTATATAATTTGCATCTTTAAATATGGAACCATCTGCATATTCTATCCCTTTGTATTCTCTGCCCGCCATTGGATGTCCTGCAACAAATTCAAAAGTTTCAGGTAGAAATGAATCAACAGAATCGACTACCACCTTTTTTACACCCGAGGTATCAGTTATAATAACTCCAGTCTTGAAATATTTCATATTTTCTCTTATAAATTCAACAGTGTCCTTCGGATATAAACTTACTATTATAATATCTATATTCTTAAGAAATTCACCTGGCTTGTCATATCCATGGTCAATTATATTCATATCCAAAGCCTTGTGTAGGGTTTTTAAATTATTGTCCACTCCAATTATACAACCTGTATTTAAATTTTTAAGTGCCATTGCGTAGGAGCCACCAATAAGTCCAACTCCTACAATAGCTATATTAAAATCACCAAAACCACAATCTTCCAAACCTTATCCCCTCCAAAAGCCGGATTATCTATACTCTTGCAGAACTATACTCCTGCTTTACTCCTGTATCAACAAGTCTTGTTATATCCTTCATAAGTCTGTCAAATCTATCCGGTGTTATCGATTGTTGTCCATCACATAATGCATTTTCAGGATCATTATGAACTTCAATTATAAGTCCGTCCGCTCCAACTGCAACTGCCGCTTTTGCAAGAGGCTCAACCATCCACCACAAACCTGACGCATGACTTGGATCTACTATTACAGGAAGATGACTTAATTTTTTTATTGCAGGTATTGCACTTAAATCAAGTGTATTTCTTGTATAATTTTCAAAAGTTCTAATTCCTCTCTCGCAGAGTATAACATTTTTATTCCCTTCAGACATTATATATTCCGCCGACATAAGAAGCTCTTCAATTGTAGCTGAAAGACCTCTCTTTAAAAGTATCGGCTTTCTTGTTCTGCCAAGTTCCTTAAGCAATTCGTAATTTTGCATATTTCTGGCTCCAACTTGAATTACATCTACATCTTCAACAAATTCATCTATCATATTGGCAGACATTATTTCCGTAACTATTGGCAGTCCTGTTTCTTTTCTTGCAAGCTTTAAAAGTTCAAGTCCTTCCATTCTAAGTCCCTGAAAACTATACGGCGATGTTCTTGGCTTGAAAGCTCCACCTCTTAAAAATTTGGCGCCGCCTTTTTTGACACTTCTGGCTATCTCAACTATCTGATTTTCATTTTCCACAGAGCAAGGGCCTGCTATTACAGAAATATCCCCTCCTCCTATATTTCTTCCATTCACATCAATTACAGTATCATCTGGATGAAATAATCTATTCACAAGTTTATAATTTTCCTGAACTTTATGAACTTTTTCAACATATTGGTTTGCTTGAATTTTGCTCGCTTCTATTTTTGAAGTATCTCCAATCAATCCAAGTACACTGCACTCTTCACCTTTCCAAACATTAACTTTTACATTTTCCATCTCAAGTTTCTTTTTCAATGTCAATATTTCTTCTTGAGGTGCATGAGGTTTCATAACTATTACCATAATTGATTCTCCTATCTGCATAATTTTTTTTATTTAAATCGAATTAATTGATATTGGCCAAAAATAATTTATACTCCGGATTATAAATCAATTCAGCATATAAAAAAAGCAGAGCCTCTAATGAGGTTCTGCTTTAAATACACCTTGCAATCTTAATATACCTGTAAGACTGTTCTCCATAATTTTGTATTTAAATTATTATTTCTTCTCATTAGAAACGAATTGAATATTTTTTTGCAAAAGAAGTAAGCAGCGCTAAAATAAAAATAGCCCCAGCTAAAGTTAAAGTAATACTTTTTGCTTTCAATTCCCTTTCCAATGATATTTTTCATAATAAAAATTCCTCCAAAATTTAAAATATAAACAGTATTTATTTGTCACTAATTATATCAGTTTTCAAGCGGATGTCAATAGTAAATATAAAATTTCATAATCACCTATGAACGAAAGATGATAATGTCTTAGTATACCAAAGTTGATTATGTCCCAAAAAGCAAATTTATAATATAATAAACCTCATGACAAAGAAATGAGGTGGACATGATTAGAAAGGTATATTTAAAAATGAATGAAGAATTAAAATATAAAGTTATTAAGAAGTTAATAGATAGTAATGGTAACAAGCAGAGAGCTGCAATTGAGTTAGGCTGCACTGTTAGACATATAAACAGAATGATTAAGGGATATAAGGAAAAAGG
>NZ_JBZAYZ010000015.1:0-71652 GCF_058242705.1 Clostridium pabulibutyricum | reverse complement strand
TAACCTGTTGTGCTAGTTAAATTCACTAACATAATTTATAAATAGAAAAACTCCGGCAATTATGTTACCTTATCATTAAAAAATCACCAAAAATCTTAACAATAGGGGGAAAACATATATGCCAGAGTTCAAGAAAGATTATACTATAGAAATTGATAATCTTAAAGATTTTATTACTGTTACATTTGTAATAATTGATGACTTTTACCACAAAGTTACTCCAGCACATATTAAAAATCGCAGAAATATTGATAAAGCAATTATGAGCGACAGTGAAATAATTACTCTTTCACTGGTTGGTGAGCTTCTTTCTATTGATTCTGAGAAATCATGGCTCAGTTTTTGTACCAGAAATTTAAAAGATTTATTCCCTGAATTTTGTACAAGAACAAGATTCCACAGAACTAGAAAATCACTTTATAAGGTTATGGAGCAAATCCGTCAAGAAATAACATGGTTCCTCAGGTATACTTATGAGCAGTACAGGATAATTGACAGTATGCCGATTCCAGTTTGTGAATTTGGGAGAGCACATTTCCATAGAGCATTTAAGCCGGAGGCTGCCTACGGCAGGTGTGTTTCCAAGAAAGAAACTTACTATGGATTTAAATTGCATTCCCTTACAGCACTCGATGGATATTTAACTGATTTTATCTTAACTCCTGCTAATATTGATGATAGGGCAGCAGCATTGGATCTAACATCATCCTTATCCCCGGTAACTATAATAGGGGATAAAGGATATATTGGAGATAGATTTATTTCAGAACTAAAATCTGAAACAAAAATCAATCTTATCGCCATGAAAAGAAAGAAAACTGCAAATCAATTTTCAAAAGAATTCAGACAGACAATATTTAAAGCCAGACGAAGAATTGAGACAACTTTTTCTCAATTATCCGGTCAGCTGAATATACAAAGGGTACTTGCCAAATCCATGTGGGGATTAGTAACAAGAATAACGAACAAAATTTTAGCTCATAATCTTTGTTATTTTATCAATAAAGTATTTAATATTAATCCCAATATATCAAAAATTAAGCATCTAGTATTTGGCTAATTTTTCTTAAAAGCATAGGATAAAGTTCTTAGGGCTGTTTTAGCTTATTTCTATGGATTATATATCCTATTTATCAAAATTTATCTTCTAGCACAACGGGTTAAATTAACTTATGATATAATTATAAAACAATATTATTTCGATGATTATAGAAATGAAATTTTTAATATATATAAATTGGGAGAAGATTATTTTGAAGCCAGATCCTATGGCAAATGATACAGCAGGGATTAAACCACAAACATCAACATTTCATTTATCTAAAATGGTTAGCGCTGGAATAATTGAAAAGTATGTATATTGCAGATATAGATATTTTAAATTGGCTAATGAGGATATTGCAAAATTGCTTGAATTCCTTATGAAACTTTCAAAATCACCTAAAATAAATTCATTAAATCAATATATACATTCGCACGCTTTAAGAGATGCAAGACTTTGATATGATCATATTGCCGGAAAATTAGGATATATAATTGCTGATGGATTGATTGATTTATGCTGGATTAAAAAATCTCCAATAAGTAGAGAACTAGAGGTCACAGAAGTAGGCAAAGTAGATTTATATAAAAATTTTCCCTATTGACTATGACGTAACGTAATAGTTTATTATATACTTACACGAGAGGGAGGGAAAAAAATGATGACGGTAAATGAGGTAAGTAGGTTGTCAAAAGTGAGTATACGCACTTTGCATTATTATGACAATATAGGATTATTACATCCATCCTATGTAACTGAAGCTGGTTACAGGCAGTATGACGATGCTGCACTTGAAAGTCTTCAGCAGATTTTACTTTTTCGTGAGTTGGAATTTCCACTTAAAGAAATCAAAAAAATACTTGAAAGCGATGGCTTTGATAGAAGTAAAGCCTTAAAACAGCAGATCGAGTTATTGACATTAAAGAAGGAACATTTAGAGAACCTTATTGATTTTGCTCGTGGAATAAAGTTAACAGGAGTGGGAAAAATGGATTTTAAGGTGTTTGATACTACTAAAATTGATGAATATGCAAAGAGAGCAAAAGAGGAATGGGGCAATACCAGTGCCTATAAAGAATTTGAGCAAAAAAATAAAAATAGGAGCGGCCAGGAAATACAGAAAGTTACGCAGAATATGATGAAGTTGTTTGTCGAATTTGGTGAATTAATGGATTGTGAAGTTGATGACTTAAAGGTACAAAATCAGGTGAAAAAATTACAGAAATATATTACAAAGCATTTTTATAAATGCACACCTGAAATCCTTCAAAGTCTTGGTAAGATGTACGCTGGTGGAGGAGATTTTACAATTAGCATTGACAACGCAGGCGGAAAAGGTTGTGCACAATTTGTCTCCGATGCAATAGAAAAGTATTCGGTAATTTAAATAAGGCATAGATTTGCTTTCTCAGCAAATCTATGCCTTATATTCATAATCAACCATAAAGGTTATCTCAATTTTCGGTATGGAACTTTATAGCTTCTCCAATAAATTTGGACGAACCACAACCATATTTATTATCAAATGATTTTATTAAAACAGGATCTGACGTGTATTTATATGCTATATAACTCCAGTAATTATCTCCAACTTCCATATTTAAAGACTCATTAAGTTCTTGTGTACCAATTATTATCTCAGAAACAATTTGTTGAACCTCATCTGATGAAGGCGATTTATCTAAATCAGTTGTAAGTTTTTTATATAGTGTTTCCAGTTTAGGCTCGTAATCTCCCAAATAAATTTTTAAAGATTTTCCGATGAATTCAGATGCACCATTTCCATATTTTTTATCAACTTTTTCTATCCATTGAGGCAATATTAAGTAAAGCCGTACCATAGTATACCAGTAATAGTCACCCATATTTGTTCTGAAAATTTCATAATCTTTTTTAGCTTCAGTAGTTATTTTGCCGGCGATTTGTTGAATTTCAATTGAATAAGGATCTTTACTTAAGTCAGCTGTAAGATTTTTATATAGCTCTTTTAATTTTGGATTTTTATCATAAAGGCAGTCTTTTTTAAACTTATCAATTTGTTCAGCATTAGTTATTGACAGATTATTATTTAAATTTTTCTTTACAATCTCAGCATATTTTTTTGTACTTCCATATTGTTTCACAGCCATTTTGGCGATGTCTGATTCAACAGATTTTATTTTTTCAATCATCTCATTGAATTTGTCTATACTTCCATAAAGTCTAATTACTTTATTTTTCTGCTCTGTCTTGAATTCTTTTAATACATTGTAAAATCCAGTCATATCAAAGTCATTGAAACTCATTTTATTATCTCCTTTTAAGGTTTTATTTATAATCTTTATTAATTGATTCAATTTATTACGTTTTACAATAAGAAACTTTTTTGACTCTCCAGAGCTTGCAATTTATCAGAGTAGGGAGCATCTATGATTTTTTTTACTTCTTTTAGTTGTATCTCAAGTTCTTTAAAAAATAGAATTTGCTGCAAAGTTTGAAGAGCTTTATCGTCATAAAGTCTGTAACCCGCATCGGTAAGTTCACTTGGTTTTAATAATCCTATCTCATCGTAATAATGCAGCATACGTATACTAATACCTGTTAAGTCTGAGACTTGTTTTACTGTTTTCATTGGTTACCTCCAAATTTAATTTCAAATCATGTTTTTATAGTACACTATGACATAATGTTATGGTCAACAATTTAATATGAAATTATGGTAAAATAAATTTATGCAAGTGAATTACATAAATACTGGTATTTTCCTTGCTTTATATAACGAAATTTTTGGTGGGGTGGATTGGAATTATGAATTATACAATTATGGCAATATTTATAGGAATACTTGGACTTTTGATATATAGCAGTATATATGAAATGAAGAGTAATATTTCAAGGATGAATATAATGATAAACAAGCTTGCTTTGAAAGCAGGAATTTTGGATGACCTGAAAGATGAACTGACAAAGCTTATTTCAGATGGCAGGAAGGTTGAAGCTATTAAAAGATATAGGATTGCCACTGGCATTGGACTTATTGAGGCGAAAAAATATATTGATTCATTGAGTGACGAGTAAGTTTGAATTCATTTATGTAGACAGAGCGAATTGAACTGTCAAATAGACCAGTTCTTGCAAAAGTAGGTATTGTTGAGTCCTGTTTATTACAAGTTAAGTGATATTTTGAGTGGAAGGAAGAAAATTGATAAGTTTGAAAATGACTGATTACATGAATTAAAAGCATATAGAGGTGGGGATGTATGAAGAAAGAAAGAGTGTACGCAATAATAAATTGCATAGTTATATATCTAGTATTATTTATAGCATTTCAGATTTTGAAATTAAAGAGCAATCTAATTAATTATGTTTTACTTGCAGTGATAATTGGAATTATATTGTATCTATATCCTAAGTTGTTTGATAAAAATTAACTTATTTACATGTATTTGGGATAATATTTTACAAATAGTTAATAAATATGACACTAAGACGTAACAAATACCATATATACTTATAAGTGTCCTAAGGAATTAGTACCTTAGAGAAATGAAAATAATGTGTTTACATATACATGAAACAAAGTAATGGTAATTACCAAACTGGTGTCTGTAGTTGCAGGGCACTATAAATTCAAGTGCAACTGCCAGAAAATACGATTTATAATTGTCCCCTTTTAGAATTTTATATTGAAAAGCAGGCATCCCGAAATAGGATGCCTGTTTGCATTTAGATTATATGTATATTAAACTTATGTAATAAGATAGATTTTACTATTAATTAAAGGGATGATAATATGCTTGACATAAAAATAATAGATGAAGATTTTTCTATATGTAAAATCAAAAATTTGTCGCAAATAGATTATTCAGACGAGTTCTGTTTTATAGGTAAAACGGACGAGGAAATATCTCTTGTATGCAGTACAAAATTTGTGCCGCAGGATACAATAGAGTGTGATAATGGTTGGAAAGGATTTAGAATACAGGGTATACTGGATTTTTCCCTTATCGGAATTTTATCAAAAATATCCACACTTTTAGCCAAAAACAAGATTGGAATATTTGCAGTGTCAACGTATAATACAGACTATATATTTGTAAAAAAAGAAAATTTTAAGAAGGCCATAGATGTCATAAAAAATAATGGATACAATGTTTTGGATTGAGATATATAAATTTATTAGGTTGGAGTTTACTAAATATGATTATGAGTTTTGATACAAAAGATATTGATAGAATAATGAAATTATACAATAGCATTAGATTTTCATTTAAGAGAAAATTTTAAAATCTATAAAAAAGAAATAACTATTAGGGAAGGTGAGAAAGTGAAGATATTTTTACGCATGCATCCGAAGAACCGTTTATCCTCTGTGAAACTATAAAGTTATTATTTTACAGAGGAGTGTATATTAAATGAATAGATTGAACAAACCAATACTTACTAAAGAAACAATTAAAGAGATGGAAGATATGTCGTTTTTCACCCATGCAAGGATTTTTGACGATTTGCTAATTGTTGCACAAAAGCAGACGAATTGTTTTGTATTAAAGACAAGTGATGGATTAATACTAATAGATGCCATCTGGCCGGAAAAGAGAGCTTTTGAGGCAATAGTTAAGGCTGTTAGGGATGTAGGGTGGAATCCACGCAAAATAAAAAAATTGGTTGTTACACATGGACATGTTGATCATACAGGATGCGGAAAATGGTTTGTTGAAAAGTATAATGTAAAAACATATCTATCTGAAGTAGACGATATATTTTGGCAGCAGCATCCAACAAAGCCAGATAGACCTGAAACTTGGAAAGATTATAAAATTGATGTTTATATTGAAGATGGAGATACTGTAACTTTAGGTGATAAGACGATATATGTTTACGGCACACCAGGGCACACACCGGGTGGCTTAAGTTACATTTTTCCTGTGAGGGAGAAGGGAAAAATTCATATGGCAGCCTTATGGGGAGGTACCACACCGCCATGGACAAAGACTGGAGTACAAGAGTATCTAAAATCCTTGGAGTATTTCATGAGTCAGGCAGCTGATAAAAAAGTAGATGTGGCTTTAAGCAATCATACAGCTATGGATAATGGGATGGAACGAATCATGTATTCAAGAGTGAGACTTGATTACATGCCCAATATTTACATTATAGGAGATATGGGATTTAAGAATTACTGCCAGGTGTTTCGTACATTGAGCTATGATATTATGTTTTAAATGCATGAAGAGTAAGCCATTTTAAATTTTGAAAAGAGGTGATTACATGGGAGAAAAACGTTTTGAAGCTAGATATACACAGGGAGTTATGGAAAGTTACCGCATAATAGTGGATACTGAAACAGGTGTAAATTATCTGTATGTTGGAAATGGAAGTTCTGGAGGACTTACAGTACTGCTCGATTCTGATGGAAAACCGGTTATAACTAAATAACAATTTAAATTACTAACATCGCTTTATTAACATAAATAAAGCGATGTTTTTTATCTTGATTATGTTTATATAAAAGGTATTGTTCTGGAGTTTTGATTTTTTAATGATCCTGTAGTTGTAAGTATCGGGAATAGAATTTGGAGCAGCAGTACACATGCAAATACCTCTATAGGAAGCATAATGGTATTTTTTATTAAACTCTTTGCAAAAAAATATATGAAACCTTTGTTAAAGAGAATTTTATTCCATAGTGAACCGAGAAAAACATGAATGCCGTAGTTTGTTATTAGCTTTGCCATAAAAATTCTTAAGATTGTCAGCCGGCAATTGTACAAAAAAATACCATAGATAAATAATTCAAGCATTGAAGATATGGCATATCCTGGGAAAAATACTCCTGAAGGATGTATTGCAAAATTTAAGATGTCAAAGATCATGCCTGAAAATAGTCCTACTATTGGACCGAATACTATGGCTCCAATGGAAAAAGGTATGAATGTAAGTGAAATATGAAGACTTTCACTTACAGGGATATAAAATGAATCTATGGCAATACTTAGGGATATGATTATCCCTGCAAAAGTTATGGTTCTTAGGTTTCTCAATTCACTGAAGGCTGTGTGCCAGTATTGAAGCGAAATAATTGATGTATAATCTTCTTTTTTCATAAAAAAATCCTCCTTGAAAATACGGCATATTCATACAGCCGCATAAAGGAGAAGTAAAATTCCATCATGCAGCAGCGGGATGCAGTAATCATACGGCAAACTTTAAATAGTTCTTCGTCCCAAAAGCAACTCCCCGTCTTTCAGGCACGTAACCCATAATTACCTACTCTGCCATTTATTTAACATTTATTATATAATAATAAGCATAAAAGTACAAGAAAATAACAAGTAACTTCCTTCAAAAGTTACTTGTTTGTATATAGTTTTTTCTCTTATAACATGAATTTGTGACTTACAAATCTCTTTGTAATCCACTCAACCTACATACTATACTATTATATTATAAACGATCAAAAAAATACACTAAATTAAGGAAAAATTTTATCATTGATATCAATAGCTTGTAATTGTTTTCAATATGATATATAATAAAGGTGTAGCAGTTGAATGATAGTTGATACAACTATTTACTCCATTAAGTTAGTCTATGTATATACTTATAAAATAAAGCCCCGGGTATCCAGGGCTTTATTTTATAGTATAAAGTTACATTATTTTACAATATTTGGACAAATGGCCTGAATGAGTTTTGAACAGTCGTATTTTATCCCGTTAGCTGTGCAATTAGCTGATTTTGTTGAATCACAAGTAGTACAAGTTATACAGGATTTACAGGCTTTGTTGCCTAATGAACTTGCATGAACAGTTGTAGTTATTCCTGAGCTTAAGAATAATGGTGCCGCAATTATCAAGGATGAAAGTAATTTATGTTTAATTTTTAACATTATAACCCCTCCTGAATTTACTGTATTATATTGCCAGCGTGATTTCTCTCTAAGTGAATTTGGAAATCTAGGCATGTCTATATTGTAACAGCAATTTAGGGATATATCATTATTAAATGGCTGGGTTTAATAGTAGTATAATACTTTAAAACAAATTTAATCATTTTATCAAGCAAGAATGTGGTATATTAATATATTTATTTCAGTTCCTGTAAATAATATCATTGGAATCTTTATAGGCTCCGTAGATATTTGCGGATGTTATTGAATCTCCCACAGCGAGTGCAGGTACTATTGGAATTGAATATGTTTTGTTTATACTCATTGCCGTATCAGTTGGGTTTTTATATTCATCTGAAACATAATATTTATTAATATTGCCAGTAGTTCTTGTTATTATAACTTCTATTATCACCACAAATACGGAATATTTCTCAATTTTTCCAGTTGCTATAACTTCAATTATACTGGGATTTGATGGAATAGAAGGAATACAGGGACTGCAGTTATTGCAGGTGTTGATTATCTGCATAGCAAGACCAAAGTTATGATTGCAGTTTGATCTACTATTTTCAGTGATTGACGTATTATTATGCGTATAGGTTATAGTTATGAAAGGCACCATTTCCTGTTTTTTAGCCAGCGATGATCCAAAACTTGCCATACAATTGTTCCACATGTCGGATATAATTATACCCTTATTTGATGAACAGTTTTCAATCCATGAGGAAACTATGGAGGTTATATTTACATCAACTGTGGATTTTGATGTCATTGGATAGAACTTGATTCCACTGCATGTATTTGCTGAAGGAATTCTAAGATAGGTAGTATATATGCTAAAGTGGCTGCATATTGGATATATTATAAATTCAGAGCTAGTATCATCATAAAAACCATCGCATTTAAATAGTGTCAATTTAGCACTGCATATTGTAATATCATGTGGCAATGATGAAATGTCGAAATAAAGCAGACTATGATATTCAAATTTATTGCTGCAGCCTACGATTATATTATTTTTATGAATATTCCCATTTGGGATTTTATCGCTTAGTGTAAGACTTTTATTTGCTGGAAGAGTAATTGCATCCAAATACATCACTTCCAATTTAAAATGATTGTATAGATGACCAACAGTGATTTATATTTTGGCCATCTATATATTATATTAATTAAGCTTCAGTTATCTGAGCATTCAATGATCCATAACTTGTCAAGGTTACAGTTTCGTTTTGTTCAAGTTTTGGGATGATAGCCATGTTAAGAGTATCGTTGACATTTAATACTGCTGAGCCTGCTGAATTGTCATAAACAGCTGTCATTGAAAAGTAATCATGGGTGGTATCACTTCTAAGAACATCTAGTTGTACTGCTTCTACAAAACTAACTCCTATGGGTACAGTTCCAGTGATTGTCACTAACTGCCCTGAAGCACTTTGCGGTGAGTCAAAATCTACTGATAAGGCTGCCATATATTGTTCACTTCCTTAATTTTGGCTTGATAAATATATAAACTCTTATCTAATAAACATAATATTGAAAATTGGAAGAAGTGTTACTTTAAAAGCACGATGGAATATTTTTACATAAACTTAACAGTAAAGACTTGATTTAGAAATATTTTACATATAGAATAAAATATGTGTCCTAAGGGTATAATACCTTAGAGAGAAAATAAGCATTTGGAAGTGTGATTCCCAAATGCTTATTTTCTATATGGAACTTTTAAGAAGTATCTGCATAACATGTAAGTATAAAGCAAATGTATAATTAATTTAAAAATACTTTTGGATGTATATGTTAAAATACACGATATCGATAAAGATATGATATATTTTGATTTTTATAATATTGAATTACTCTACTAAAGAAGGTAGAAGGCCTTGAGTAAAATCAAGGCCTTTTATAGTATTATCTATAATTGTATTCATTTTAAAATACCGGAGATTTATAATCCCCGGTATGAAAAGCACATCAACATATTTAGGAATAATATTTAGTTTATGCAGGTATTAAATATCACTAGATTGATACATTGATGTCTTTATACAATTATAATGTGCACAAATTAAATTATTATACGCCGAAATTTAAATTTAACAATGAGTTAATATGGATTTAATATAGGTATATTAAAATAAAGTCAGAGTCGCAATAAAAATAAATTCCCTATACACAATTAATAAGCATTTTGAGCCAGTCCCTCAGGTGCTTATTTTTTTGTGCGAAAATCATTCTATAGAAGATGAATTGATAATTTGTTAGAATAAAAATGTTGACTGTTTCGCATATTGGTAATTGAAGTTGAAAATATTTGAATTGGATGAGGGAAAAACATGATAACTTTTGCTAGTTATCCCGGCAGTATTGGAGAGATACTTCAGGGAAAGTTCAAGGGAATGGATGTGCTTATTTCATGTCCTGTTAATTGTATTACAAGAGTGATTTTGTATGAAAGCAATAAACCTGTATATAAATATAAATATCCCAAAAGTCGTGAATTTTTAAATATAATTTTAAAAGCATGGAATTACGAGAAATATGAAAAAAATCTTGACATAGTTATAAATTCAAAAATTCCAATTGGTAAAGGTTTTGCAAGCAGCACTGCAGATCTTTGTGCAACATATTATGCTTTGCTTAAGCTGTTCAATAGAAAGTTCAATCAAAAGGAACTGTCTCAAGCTTGTATTGAAGTTGAGCCCACAGATAGCATAATTTTTGATAAGATGACTGTATTTGATTATAAAAGAGGCACTTACAGTGAAATTTTAGGAAAATATGTAAAAATGTATTTGATGGTGTTTGAGGGAAACAAAGTTGTCGATACTGTGAAATTCAATAGAGATAAGATAAAGCCATTGGCTCATATTGATGATTTAATAGAGATGGTTAGAAAAAACAGCATAAAAGATATAGCTTTTGCAGCTACGGAAAGTATTATTAGAAATAGTGATAGAATAAAGTATGATATTCTCCCGGATTTGATAAAATTCAAGCAGCTCACGGGAGGAATAGGCATTATAGGTGCACATAGTGGAGACTTGCTTGCCATTGTTTATGAAGATTTGAAGTCTTTAAATGAAGCTGAAAAGGTGCCTGTAAAAATACATGGTTATAGAATGTATAAACTTGAAACCATGAAAGAGGATGAAATTCATGAGTGTATAACAAATTAATTTGGAGATGAGAAAGTTGAAGAAAGCTGAAATATTGATTGTGGAAGATGATAATGATATAAATAAAATTTTGAGCCTTGTAATTAAAAAACATGGTTATAATGCGACCAGCTGTTTTTCGGGTACAGAAGCACAGCTTAGACTTGAAAATTCATCATTTGACCTTGTTTTGCTGGACATTATGCTTCCAGGTATGGATGGAGTTGAACTTCTCTCAAAAATAAGGGAAAAGTCCTCAATCCCGGTGATTGTAATATCTGCAAAAGGACTGGTGAGTGACAAGATAGATCTTCTGAGGCTTGGGGCGGATGATTATATTGTAAAGCCTTTTTATAATGAGGAGGTTGCAGCAAGAATCGAGGTACAACTCAGAAAAAACTGCACTAATGAAGGAGTATGTTTCAGGTGGAAGAAAATTGTTATGGATAAAAGTCAGCACAGAGTAACATTTGGGGAACATGACCTGAATCTTACAAATGCAGAGTTTGATATTCTCTATATAATGCTGAAGCATCCAAAGCAGGTCTTTTCAAAAGCAAAACTGTATGAGATTTTGTGGAATGATGTTTATCGCGGTGGTGATAATACTATAAGTATGCATGTATCAAATATACGCAGAAAGATTTCCAAATTTACTGACGAGGAGTATATAAAGACGGTTTGGGGAATAGGTTTCTCTTTGGCATAGATTTAAAATTTATGGTTTATTTATGATTTTTTTAAGAGTCCTTGAAAAACAGTATGTAAAATAATGAGTATGAGGAGGGCGTAATATGAAAAAATCAATTTTAAAAGTAACAAATATAAAAAAACAGTATAAAAATCAAACTGCTCTTGAGAATATAAATTTTGAACTTTATGAGGGTGAAATATGTGCTGTTATAGGAAAAAATGGAGCTGGAAAATCAACACTTTTCAAAGTAATTTCAAATGAGGCGTTTCCAACAGAGGGAGATATAACTTTGTTTGGAGAAACATATGGAAAACACAACTCAAGACATAGAATGGGCACCATGATTGAAACAAATGTATTTTTTGACAAATTAAATGCCGTACAGAATCTTGAATATTATAGATTGCAGCGTGGCATTCCAGATAAGGATGTAATTCACAAGGTTATTTTGGATGTTGGACTTGAAAAGCAGATTAAAAAGAAATTCCGAGAATATTCACTTGGCATGAAGCAAAGACTTGCGATTGCTCTTGCACTTATGGGTTCGCCAGATTTTTTGCTGTTGGATGAGCCTATAAATGGAATGGATCCCGAAGGAATAGCAAATATGCGTAAATTTTTTTTGAAACTTAATCAAGAACATAAGATTACAATTTTGATTTCAAGTCATATTTTATCAGAGTTACAGTCTATTGCCACACGTTTTGTATTCTTAAACGACGGAAAAATTATAAAGGATTTGTCAAAAGATGAATTTCTAAAATTAAGCCATGAATATATCTCAATTTATACGAATGATTCAGGGAAGACATGCGTTGTTCTTGAAAATTTTTTCAGAGATATAGATTACAAGGTTTTCAAAGACAAGCATATTGAGATATACAATCATATTGAAGAGAGACAAAACATAAATCGTATTTTGAATGAGAAGGATATAGACATACTTGAAATGGCAGTCAAGTCTGAAAATCTTGAGGAATATTTTTTGAATCTTGTAGGAGGTGACAGTGATGATTAACTTAATTAGAAGTGAAATGTATTCTTTAATGAATTCAAAGGCTTATCGTGTAATAATTTTGGTAGTAGTTGGAATTATAGTATGTGCAGGATGGGTTTTACAGCATTTTAGATTTAATGAACCGGGATTTTCATATGGCACACAGAAATTTTATTATTCTAATCTTCTTTCGGCGGGTGTGCTTATTATAGTATTATGTGTTGAAGTTGTATTTGTGTTTACAGTTAAAAGTAAAAATAAAATAGCACAGACAATATCATTTGGATACTCAAGAAGTGATGTATTTTTGGCGAAGCTTGTAGCTTCTATCATAGGTAATATTTTTATGGCTTTGATTGCAATAGTTACTATTGTTTTAAGCGGAAATTATATTTTTGATCTAGTTTGCAATTCAACTGTTACAAACTTTATGGTTGCATTTACAAATTTAATCCCGATTTTTGCATCAAGTATTATATTGGCATACGTTTTATGTATAAATGGCATTTCAGAAGTTTTGGCGATGCTTTTAGTATTATTTTTATACAGCGGTCTTGGTTGGGCTCTGAATGTCATATATGGCAAGATGTATGAGATATATGGTAGAATATATATGTTGGAGTATGTTATAAACTGGATGCCAAGTAAGCTATTGGATAATAATACATTGAATTATATGTCAGGCAATCCTGCAGCGGATTTGAAATGCTGGGTATTTGGAATTTGTGTTATAATTGCAAGTATGGCATTTGGAGAAGTGATTTTTAGAAATAGGGATTTTGCCTAAAGGATAGGAAGTTATGATTTATATTTTTGTAATTTTGGTATTGGTATTGATCTATTTATTCATAAAGTATTATTTTATGAGGTCTAATGTTAGAATTCTTACATCAGAGCTTAAAGAGTTAAATAGAAATATATCGGAGACCAATAGTAAAATGTATATTGGGGCACCGGATGGTTCAACTGAAAACTTGGCAGCTGAAATAAATAAATTTGTAGATGTTTATAAAGAACTTCAGAAGGAAGTTTTAGGGGAGAGACGTGAAAACAAACGTATGATGGCTGATTTTTCTCATGATTTGAGAACACCTCTTACATCTGTAATTGGATATATAGATGTGATTTTAAATTTTTCGATTTCAGAAAAAGATAAAGAACAGTATATGAAAACTGTAAAGTGCAAACTTGAAGCTTTAAATAATATGATTGATTTATTATACGATTTTTCATTAATTGATTCGGGAGAATATCCTGTTGAATTTGCCTCATGCTCAATTTATCAGATTTTATGTGACAGCATTTTGATGTTCCACAAAGATTTTGAGAGAAAACATATTGATTTAAAACTTGATATTGATGAAAATACACCGCTTATCATGATTGATGAGAAGATTACAACTAGAATATTCATGAATCTTTTAAAAAATGTTCTGCGTTATGGAGATACATACTGTAAAATTGAAATGAAAACTGAAGATGAATATGTTTATGTAGGAATTTTAAATGATTGTGAGTATATGAATGAAGAAGATGTACAAAAACTTTTTGAGAGGATGTACAAGAAAGATGCCACAAGATCGATGAACTCTTCAGGACTTGGTCTTTCAATTGTAAGGGAGTTTATGAAGCTCCAAATGGGAAAGATAGAAGCTTCTTATAAATATGGCGTGTTGAAGTTACAGTTGTATTTTAAAAGATGAATAATTTCACTTGTCTTATGATTGGAATTGATTTAAAATCATATGGATGTTATACTAAATTAGTACGATAAATAAACTATTTTATAATCGAACTAATTTAAGGAGACGAGATAAAATGAATATAGAAGATAACTTTAAAAGAAATTCTAAAGATAATTTTGACAAACAAGCGTGTGATTATGAGAATGGACATGATGGCAGATTTGTGAAAATAATGTATAATGAAATTGTAAGAAGAGTAGAGAAGATAAATCCTGAATCTATTTTGGATGTAGGATGCGGTACGGGAAATATTTTATCCATTTTAAGACAAAAGTGTGATTCTAAACTTTATGGAATGGATATTTCAGAAAATATGATAAAAAAAGCAAAAATGAAGCTTGGAAAGTATGCTGAATTTAAAGTAGGAGATTCTGAGTTTATGCCATGGAAAGATAATAGTTTTGAAATGGTGGTTTGTAATGCTTCATTTCATCATTATCCGAATCCAGAAAAAGTTTTATCTGAAATGAAGAGAGTTCTTGTACCAAAGGGAACTCTTATAATTGGAGATCCTACGGCACCATTTATATTTAGGCAGCTTCTTAATTTTTGTTGTAAAAGGGGCAGCACTGGAGACTATAGAATATATTCTATGAGAGAGCTTGAAGGAATGCTTGAAAAATGTGGATTGCATGTTTTTGAGGCTTCCAAAATAAATTATAAAAGTTTTGCACTTAGTGCATGCTCCATAAAATAGGTTGATGGAGTGATTGTTTGGATATTGAAAGTGAAAAGCAAATTCAAAAGTTAAGTGAACTTTGGCATTATATGATGCTGAAAATTAACAATAAAGATATGCAGGCAAAGTTTTGCAGAATAAAAAATTTGAATGCAACAGAGCTAGGAATACTTAGAATTGTTTCTAAAAAACAGAATGCAATTATAAAAGACATAGTAAATGGACTTCATGTTTCTAAAAGTACTATTACAAGTGCCATAAACAGAATGGAAAAGAAAAATTTGATAAAACGGGGTATAAGCAGCAGCGATAAGCGTTCTTACAAATTAATACTTACCGAAGAGGGAAGGCTTGCACAAAAAGAACATGAAGAGTTCGAAAGGGACTTTTACAAAAAAATAATAATGGCTTTTGATACTGAAGTTGAGAGACAAAAGTTTTTAGAACTTATGGAAAAGTTATTAAAAAATATTGAATTTTAATAAGATAAAAATAATTTATCTGGACTTCGAGGCATCCTTAATGGATGTCTTTTTGTTGCTTAAAAAATAAAATATTTAGTAATGGTACCCTATGTTACGGAATTTATTAAAATAATATTATATTATGTAATTGTCGAAGAAAAATTTATATGTGTAAAAGTTACTTTAAAGATAAAATAGGAGGATTTTATATGAGCATGTTTTGTTATCAATGTCAGGAAACAGCCGGAGGAAAAGGCTGTACAAAAAGAGGCGTATGTGGAAAGGTAGACAAGGTTTCGAATTTACAGGACTTGATGTTGTATACATTAAAAGGAATTGCACTTCTTGAAGATAAAGCATTAAAAAAGGGAATCAAATTTTCAGAGGCAAATCATTTTATGCTGAACGGTCTTTTTATGACAATTACAAATGCAAATTTTGATGATGCTGATTTCCTCGAGAAAATAAAGGAAGCTCTTGAGCTTAGAGATAAAATAAAAAATGAACTTCTAGACAGAGGAGTGGACATTGGAGAACTTCATGATGCATGCGAGTTTTCAGTGAAAACCGATAAAGAAATAATAGAAAAATCAGAGGCAATGGAAGTGGGCGTACTTGCTGTAGGAAATGAAGATATACGTTCACTTAAGCAAATGATAACATATGGGATCAAGGGAATGGCGGCATATGCAGAACATGCACTTAACCTTGGAAAAGAAAATGAAGAAGTTAATGAATTTATAATAAAGGCTTTGGCATCTACACTGGATGATACATTGACTGTAGATGAGCTTGTAGCATTGACGCTTGAAACTGGTAAGTTCGGTGTTGATACAATGGCAATGCTGGATTCTGCCAACACTGCGTCTTATGGAAATCCGGAAATAACAGAGGTAAACATAGGAGTTGGCAGCAATCCTGCAATACTTATATCAGGGCATGATCTTAAAGATTTGGAAGAACTTCTGGAACAGACACAGGGCACGGGAGTAGATGTTTATACTCATGGAGAAATGCTTCCAGCACATTACTATCCATTCTTCAAGAAATATTCCAATTTCATAGGAAACTATGGAAATGCATGGTGGAAACAAAATGAAGAATTTGAAACATTCAATGGACCTATATTGTTTACGACAAACTGTATAATACCACCAAGGCAAAGTTATAAAGACAGAGTATATACTACAGGTGCAGCAGGATATCCGGGATTCAAGCATATAGGAGACAGAAAAGATGGAAGTCAGAAAGATTTCAGCAAAATTATAGAACATGCAAAAAGACTTCCTGCACCAACAGAAATAGAAAGTGGAAAGATAGTTGGAGGATTTGCACACAATCAGGTATTTGCTCTTGCAGACAAGGTAGTTGAGGCGGTTAAGTCAGGTGCCATAAAAAAATTCTTTGTTATGGCGGGCTGTGATGGAAGAATGAAATCAAGAAGCTATTATACTGAATTTGCAGAAAAGCTTCCAAAGGATACTGTAATACTTACTGCAGGATGTGCAAAATACAGATACAACAAGTTGAAGCTTGGCGATATTTGTGGAATACCAAGGGTGCTGGATGCAGGACAATGTAATGATTCATATTCTCTTGCACTTATTGCACTTAAATTAAAGGAAGTATTTGGACTTGATGATGTAAATAAGCTTCCTATAGTTTACAATATAGCCTGGTATGAGCAAAAGGCTGTAATAGTACTACTTGCACTTTTATACCTTGGAGTGAAAAATATTCATCTTGGACCAACACTTCCGGGATTTCTTTCACCAAATATAGCTAAAGTTCTTGTAGATAATTTTGGAATAGCAGGAATAGGAAATGCAGAAGATGACATTGAAATGTTCTTAAAATAATATAGTAATTGAAATTAAAATACAGTTGGAATTTTGCAGTTTATGACGAAATTTCAGCTGTATATTTTTATTTTGGGAGGAATTTTTCGAATTATGGAGAATATATAAAAAGGGTTTGAGTTGTTATAAAAAAATTTCCTAGAAAGGTAAGAGATATGAATTCTAGAAAAACTATAGTATGTGTTTTAGTAATTGTGATTTGTATAGTGTTTGGTATAGTATTTTTCAACAAAACAAGTAAAAAGCCAGTAACCAAGCAAACTGTTGCACTTGATACTGTAATAAGTCTTAAATATTATGGAAAGAATGCAGAGAAGGCTGTTGATGAATCGATTAAGCGCATTTCAAAGATTGAGAATGAAATGTCTATATTTTTGCCGAATAGTGAGGTTTCAAGGATAAATGAAAATTCAGGTAAAAATGCTGTAAAGGTAAGCAGTGATGTGTTGTATGTGGCTCAAAAAGCGTATAAGCATGCTGAAATTTCCAATGGTGCATTTGATGCAACAGTAGAACCAATTACGTATTTGTGGGGAATAGGCACGAGCCATCAGAAAGTTCCAACCAAGAATGAGATTGAGGAAACGAAAAAACTTGTTAATTACAAGGATATGATTATTGATGAAAAAAATTCAACTATCAAGCTCAGACAGAATGGCCAGGGAGTTGATTTTGGCGGTATAGCCAAAGGATATTGTGCAGATGAGCTGAAAAAAATATGTGATAAATATGGTATTGAATCCGGAATTATAAATCTAGGAGGAAATGTATATGATGTAGGGAGTCAACCTAGTGGAAGTCCATGGAGAACCGGTGTTCAGGATCCTCTTGGAGAAAATGGATCATATATAGGAATCATAAAAAACACAGATAAGTCTGTTGTATCGGCAGGTGACTATGAGAGATTTTTTGTAAAGGATGGGAAAACTTATGGTCAGATATTCAATCCTCTGACAGGATATCCATCTAAAAATGGAGTGATTGCAACAACTATAGTATCGGATTATTCCATAGATGGAGATGCATTTTCAAACAGTCTTTATGTTCTTGGAGTCGACAAGGGACTTAAGCTCATAAAGTCACATAAAAATATAGATGCATTATTTGTAACTTCTGACAAGAAAGTATACCTTACACCTGGAATGAAAAAGATTTTCAAATTGACAAATACCAGTTATAAGATTGCAAATTAAATAGAACTTTAGATTATATAAACCCCGATGACTATACGGGGTTTATATAATTGTATTAAGCAATAGCTTTATTTTTAATTCCCATGGGTTTTTCCATAAATATTCTGCAATCCATGACTTTTAAATCATTTGATATAATAGGTTTGAAATCCATGTGTTGTAATATGTCCTTTTCGATATCAATTCCAGGGGCAAATTCTTTTAATATTAGCATTGAGTTTTTAAGTTCGAATACCGCTCTTTCTGTAATATAAATTACTTGCTGATTTATACTTTTAGAATATTCGGAGCTGAAGGTAATTTGCTGTACTGAATCTACAAATTTATTGAATTTGCCTTCCTGCAGTATTTTCAATTTGTTATCTTCTATTGAAGTTTTCAATCCTCCGCCTGTGAAGGTACCACAGTAGACAACTTTCTTGGCATTTTGGCTTATGTCTATAAATCCACCACAGCCTGCAATTTTAGTGCCAAATTTGCTTACATTTATATTACCGAATTTATCGCATTGAGCTAGCCCAAGAAATGCCATGTCCAGTCCGCCACCGTCGTAAAAGTCAAATTGACTTGACTGGTCAAGTATGCTTTCTGGATTCATTGAAGCTCCGAAACTGAGTCCGCTTGAGGGTATGCCTCCAATTCCGCCGGATTCTATTGTGAGTGTTATTTCGTCGGATACACCTTCTTCCTCCGCAACCTTGGCAACGCCTTCAGGCATTCCAATTCCAAGATTTATTATGGAATTTGGAATAAGCTCCATTGCAGATCTTCTTGCAATTACTTTTCTTTCATTTAAAGGCATTGACTTTTCAGAGCCAATAGGTGATCTAGTTTCTCCAGAATAGGATGGGTTGTAATATTCACCAAAAGTCTGCATATGATTATCACGATTTCCAATTACTACGGCATCAACGTATATTCCTGGAATTTTTACCTTTTTTGGATCCAGCGAGCCTTTTGATACAATATCCTCTACTTGAACAATTACAATTCCACCAGAATTTTTGGCTGCCTGTGCCATTGCGGTTGCATCAAGTGTGGCAGCTTCTTTTTCCATTGTCGTATTTCCATATTCATCCGCATAGGTCGCTCTTAAAATGACTACATCTATTGGAAAGGATCTATAAAATAAATATTTCTTATGATTCATATTTATTGATTCCACAATATCATTTTTTGTAATATCATTTAGCTTGCCGCCTTCAATTTCAGGATCTATGAAAGTTTTTAAGCCTACATGGGTTATGGTACCGGGACGCTTTGCTGCAATGTCTCTGTAAAGCTGGGATATTACTCCCTGAGGAAGATTATAGGCTTCTATTTTATTTTCTACGGCCAGTTTTTGGAGTTTTGGGGTAAGGGACCAGTGACCTCCTATTACTTTTTTTATTAATCCTTCATGACCAAAGTGATTTAAACCTTTGGTGCTATTGTCACCTTGACCGGCAGCAAATACAAGAGTCAGATTTTTTGGAGTTTTGTTTTTCAAATATACCTTTTCTATCTCAGCAGTTATATCCTCTGGATGTGCGCATCCGACAAATCCACCAACTGCAACAGTATCGCCATTTTTTATTAGACCTACCGCCTGATTTTTAGAAATCAGTTTTGATTTCATGACATTCATCTCCCGATAATAGTTTGAATACAATCCAGCACAATTGCTGTTGTATTCCATAATATACAAGGCAATTATTATGCCAAAGGTGATAATTGTTATATAACAGTGATTTTACGGTATATTTAAAAATGTCATGTATTTAAAATATACACTTTTAGGGAATGATTGCTTTGAAGTTATAAATAAAGTGCTTTTGCGAACTATAAAAATATTTAACATGTAAATTTTTTTTACATAATTTTATAAGTTTTTATTTTATTGTACAGGTTGACTCTGCTTATTCCAAGTATGCGGGCTGTTTTATTTTTGTTCCAGTTGTTTTTTTCAAGGCAGTCTGCGATAATTTCCTTTTCCATATTTTGAATAATTTCTTTTAAATAACCTTCTTTTGCAGAGCTTATAGGTTTTTTGAAGTTGTTTGCAGTCAGCCTTGAAGGCAGATGTTCGAGATTTATTACAAGGTCCGAATCAAGCATATTAACAGCACGTTCTATAATATTTTCCAGTTCACGTACATTTCCAGGCCAGTCATATTTCATTAAACAGCGAACTACTTCTTTTGACATGCCTTCAACGTATATACCGAGTCTATTTGCAACTTTGATCTTTAAGCTGTTTGCAAGAATTGGTATGTCTTCTTTTCTATCTCTCAAAGGGGGGAGCATTATTCTCATAACATTGAGTCTGTAGTACAAATCCTCCCTGAATTCACCGCTTTTGATGCTTTTTTCAAGATTTTTATTTGTAGCGGATATAATTCTTACATCTATTTTTTTTGACTCGACGCTTCCTATTTTTTGAATTTCCCTGTCTTGAATGACTTTTAAAAGTTTAACCTGCATATAAAGTGGCATGTCTCCAATCTCATCAAGAAATATAGTTCCACCATCTGCAAGTTCAAATTTACCCTTTTTACCACCTTTTTTGGCACCGGTAAAGGCACCTTCTTCGTATCCAAATAGCTCTGATTCAAATAATTCAGGGGGAATGGAAGCACAGTTTATTTCTATAAAAGAAGCAAGGTATCTATTGCTTGCATTGTGTATACCGTGTGCTACGAGCTCCTTGCCGGTGCCGCTTTCACCTGTTATTAGAACATTTGAATTAGTTTTTGCAACCCTTAGGGCAAGGGATTTTACTTTCTTTATTTTAGGAGAATTTCCTATTATGTTTTCAATGGAATATTTAGCTTTTTTCTCTTTTTTAAGTGCATTTTTATAAAATTCTATTTCTTTTTGCAAATTGTTTAATTTCTTGCTCAAAGTATAAAAATCACTGATATCTTTAAACATTACCTTTCCTATAGCACCTAATATTTTATTCCCCTTTTTTATGGGAACACGCATGGCAATCATTTTATTTCCTTTTATCTCCTGGATGGTGCCTATTTCTGTATTCCCATTTTTTATTACTTCATGAAGTCTTGTATTTTCTATTATGTCTACAACTTTTTTACCTTCTGGGTTACTGCAGTTTAAAAAGTTTTTGTATGCCTTGCTCATCATGGTAATTATGCCGTTTTGATTAACAAGTACAATACATTCATTTAAAGTATTCATTATGGTATCAAGTATGTCTACATAAGTTTCGTTGTCTATGGGTACAGTGTTTATATGATTCGTGCTTTGTCTGATTATAGACAAAGCTCCTAGAATAGTACCATCTGTAATCAAGGGTATTATGTTTTCTGAAAGCCTTCTGCCGTTTACAATCAATGTTTTATTTGAATTATATTCCCCTGTTTTTAAGATTTGAGTCAGTTTTGTTCCATGAACAACATCCGGTGCATAGCTGCCTATGTTTTCCTTTGAAATTGATAATAGCTGCTGTGCCGTTTTGTTTATAATCGTAAGGCGTCCATCTTTGTCAACTGCTAGTACAGCCTCATCTATATTTTCAATTAATGTACTAAAATATTTTTGTAAAAACATAACATACCTCCCAGAGTTAATAAATGCATTGTGAAAAATTATATTATAGACTTATAATACTATTATATTATTTAGTTCCTTTATATGAGGAGGTTTTGTTTTTTATGGAAATTATCAAGTCTGTATTTTATTTTCTTGTTGCAGGTCTGTTTGAGATTGGAGGAGGATATCTTGTATGGATGTGGCTCAGGGACGGAAAAAGTATACTTTATGCTGCTGCAGGTGCTTTGAGCCTTATAATATACGGAATAATACCTACACTTCAGCCTAAAGGTGTTAATTTTGGAAGAGTGTATGCAGCTTATGGAGGTATATTTATAGCACTTTCAATTTTATGGGGCTGGAAGATAGATAATGTAGTTCCTGACAGATTTGATTTGATTGGCGGCGCTGTTGCAATCGTCGGTGTTTGTATAATAATGTATGCACCTCGTGGATAATGAAATAATTAATACATAGTTAATAAATATGTCATTAAGTTGTAACATAAAACTTATAAAATAAATAATATCTTAAGGTGTAGCCTTAAAGAAAGCTGAATAATAGTTCCCCCTATTATGTATAGCGAAAATAAAGAGCGGTCCGCCTGGCGTGACTGCTTTTTATTTTTTTGGATAAACTATTTTTATATTGACTTTACTTAAGGTATATGCTATCCTTATAACAATTAAATATTACCTTTAAACAAGTCCTGTGAGATTTGGAAGGTGTAATTTTTAAATTGTTTAAAAATTATTTAGATAGTGTAATTATGCCTTCGTTTGAGAAGGCATTTTTTATACCTTTAAATTTAGCACCGAGAGGCTAAGAAGGAGGAGTGTCGAATGTTAAAAGGAAGACATCTTATAGATATAAAGAATTTTAGTAAAGACGAACTTGAAGAAATTTTTAATCTTGCGGATGAGATAATAAAAGATCCAAACAAATTTTCACATTCATGTGATCAAAAAATACTTGCTACTTTATTTTATGAACCTAGTACAAGAACAAGGCTTAGCTTTGAAACTGCAATGCTGAGGCTTGGAGGAAAGGTAATAGGATTTTCGGAACCAAATTCAACTTCCGTAACAAAAGGGGAGAGTGTGGAGGATACCATAAGGATAGTTGGCTGTTATGCTGATGTAATAGCAATGAGGCATCCAAAGGAAGGAGCTCCAAAACTCGCATCCATGTATTCGGAAGTTCCAGTTATAAATGCAGGTGACGGCGGGCATCAGCATCCAACTCAAACATTGACAGATCTTCTTACAATTAGATCAGTAAAAAAGACACTTTCAAATTTAAAAATAGGTTGTTGCGGTGATCTGAAATTTGGAAGAACAGTTCATTCATTTATAAAAGCCATGTCTATGTATGAAAACAATACATTTACTTTGATATCTCCAAGGGAATTGAAAGTACCTGATTATGTAAAAAAAGAAATGGAAAAAAATCATTTGAAGTATAGTGAAACACAGAAGCTGGAAGATGCTATAGGGTCACTTGACATACTTTATATGACAAGAGTTCAAAAAGAAAGATTTTTCAATGAAGAAGAATATATAAGGCTCAAGGACAGTTATGTTCTAGACAAGTCGAAAATGATGAATGCTCCTGAAAGCATGATGGTACTTCATCCTCTTCCTAGAGTCAATGAAATATCTTATGAGATTGATGATGATCCGAGAGCGTACTACTTTAAACAGGCAAAGTACGGTGTATATGCGAGGCAGTCTCTTATACTGAAACTTCTTGGAATATAAAAAAGGATGGTGAGTATTTTTGCTTAAGATTACGAGTATAAAGAATGGAATTGTGATAGATCATATAAAAGCTGGTTACGGCATAAAGATATTTAATTATTTGAAGCTTAACAAGGCTGATTATTCTGTGGCGCTTATAATGAATGCACAGAGTCAAAAAATCGGAAAAAAAGACATAATAAAAATAGAAAACAAGCTTGAACTTGATTTTGCAGTTCTTGGTTTTATAGATCCAAACATAACAATAAATATAATAAAGGATGAAAACATAGAAAAAAAGCTTAAACTTAAACTTCCAAAGACAATTCGCGGTATAATAAAGTGCAAAAATCCGAGATGCATAACTTCTATAGAAAAAAACCTGTCTCAGGAATTTTATCTTGCAGATGAGCAAACAGGTGAGTACAGATGCAATTATTGTGACGAGTCATATCAAACTTATGATGATTTTATAATATGATTATACAGTGAAAGGAATAATTTTATAATGATAATAGATAAATTATATGATAGCGTAAAACAAAAAGGACATGTATGTGTCGGACTTGATACATCAATTGAATATATGCCTGAAGAATTTACAAGAAAATATGAGAGTGTGGCAGATGCCATACTTGAGTATAATAAGAACATAATAGATAGTACATTTGATGTTTGTGCCTGCTACAAAGTACAAATTGCATATTATGAAGCACTTGGAATTGAGGGAATGATCGTATATTCAAAAACACTAGATTATATAAGGGAAAAAGGTTGTATTTCCATTGCGGATATAAAGCGGGGAGATATCAAGAAAACTGCTGATATGTATGCAAAAGCTCATTTTACTGGAGACTTTGAAAGTGATTTTGTTACATTGAGTCCATACATGGGACTTGATTCTCTGGAAGCATATTTCCCATATATGAAAAATAATGAAAAGGGTGTTTTTGTTCTTGTAAGAACTTCAAATCAGGGAGCAAAGGATATACAATATCTAGAAACCGATAATAATTTAAAAGTTTATGATGTTCTTGGAAAAAGTTTAAATTACAAAGGTAGAGATTTCCTTGGAAAATGCGGGTACAGTTCAATTGGAGGAGTAATGGGGTGTACTTATCAGGACGAAGGAAAAAAGCTGAGGTCAGAGATGGACACTACATTTTTCCTTATACCCGGATACGGAGCTCAGGGAGGCGCGGCATCAGATGTTGCAGTGTATTTAAAAGATGGAAATGGTGGAGTTGTGAATTCATCAAGAGCAATACTTATGGCATATAAAAAATATGAAGATGGATATAAAAAATATGAGGAATGTTCAAGGCGTGAAGTAATTAAAATGAGAGATGATATTTTGAAAGAGGTAACGAGTATTTCTGGAGAATAAAATATGATTTTCGAAAATGGAGGGGCAAAATTGGAAGATAAACTTGAATATGCTTCCTGTGAAGTAATAAAAAATGTCAATGTGAGAGATAACGTATATAAACTTGAACTTGCGGGAAGCTTCAGAGGAGTTCCAGGACAGTTTTATATGCTAAGGTCATGGGATTCTGAGCCAATGCTTTCACGGCCTGTAAGTATAAATTACCTTGATGGTGAAAAAATTGTGTTCCTGTATCAGGTTGTAGGAAAGGGAACTGAGATGCTGTGCAACTTAAATAAAGGTGACAAGTTAAAAGTCATGGGGCCTCTTGGAAATGGATTTGATATGTCTTCCGCCTGTGGGAAAGTTGCTGTTGTTTCAGGAGGTATTGGAATTGCACCATTTTTATATTTTGCAGAAAAGTTGAAGGAGAAACATGACAAGTCACTGGTACTTGATGTATATGCAGGATTCAGAGAACATACATATATGATTGATGAAATTGGGCAATTTGCAGATAATGTGTACTGTTCCGTTGAACAGGGCAATGAGGGAAAGAGGGGATATGTTACCGATATATTTGTTCCCGAGAATTATGACTGTGTTTTGTGCTGTGGACCTGAAAAGATGATGATGAAAGTTTTGGACATGTGCAGAAAAAAATCAGTGCCTGTTTATGTATCAATGGAAAAAAGAATGGCATGCGGTATAGGAGCCTGTCTTGTATGTACCTGCAAGACAAAAAGCGGAAATAAAAGAACATGCTGTGATGGGCCTGTTTTCAGCGGGAAAGATTTAAATTAGAAAAGAGGGAATATGTGTGGAGATTTGTGGAGTCGAGTTTAAAAATCCTGTAATAGCTGCTTCTGGAACTTTTGGGTTTGGAATGGAGTACAATAAACTTTTTGATGTGTCAAGGCTGGGTGGAATTTGTTCCAAAGGACTTACACTGAATGGAAAGCCTGGAAACGACGGAATTAGAATTTTTGAGACTTCCTCTGGAATATTGAACAGTGTGGGACTCCAAAATCCGGGAATAATGCATTTCCTTGAGTTTGAACTCCCAAAAATGAAAAAATTCGATACTGCAGTAATAGCTAATTTGGGAGGGAGTACACTTAGTGATTACGTAGATGGAGCGGAACTTCTTTCAAATTCTGATATAGATATGATAGAACTCAACATATCATGCCCAAATGTCAAATGCGGGGGAATGGCTTTTGGAATAAAATCAGATACGGCCTATGAAATTGTATCAGAAGTAAGAAGTTACTGCAGAAAGCCTCTTATAGTAAAGCTTTCTCCTAATGCGGAAGATATTGTAGATATGGCTTTGAAATGTGAAAAGGCTGGAGCGGATGCACTTTCACTTGTAAATACCTTCAAGGCCATGGCAATTGATATAAAAAACAGGAAAGCTGTTTTTAACAATGTCACCGCAGGACTTTCGGGGCCAGCAATAAAACCCATAGCAGTGAGGATGGTGTATGAAGTTTCAAATTCAGTTGACATTCCTGTTATAGGAATAGGAGGAATAGTGTCTTGGAAAGATGCCGTGGAATTCATAATGGCAGGTGCAAGCCTTGTCCAGGTTGGAAGTGCAAATTTTATGAATCCGCTTGCATGTGTTGATATAATTGATGGATTGAATGACTATATGAGAAGTGAGAATATAAAAGACATTGAAGAAATACGTGGAATAATTTAAAATTGCGTTTTTATAAGTAGGGAGGATTAATATATGAATACAGATGAAATGGTGATAGACAATTTAAAAGAGGTTGGAGCGCTGCTTGAAGGACATTTTTTACTGTCTTCGGGAAAACACAGTGATGCATACTGCCAATGTGCAAAACTCCTTCAGTATCCAGACAGGTCGAGTAAAGTATTGAAAGTTGTTGCAGATAAGATAAAGGAACTTGATTTTGACTTGATTGTTGGACCTGCAATGGGAGGTGTAGTGGTTTCCTACGAACTTGCAAGACAAACTGGGAAGCCGGGAATATTTGCAGAAAGACAAAATGGAAATATGACAATAAGGAGAGGCTTTGAAATAAGAAAAGGTCAGAAGGTTATAATATCGGAAGATGTAATAACTACGGGAAAATCATCTCTTGAAGTTGCAAAAGTAATAGAAGGTCTTGGCGGACAAGTAGTTGGACTTTGCTGTATAGTGGACAGAAGAATTGAAAGTGCAGATATACCATATGGTGTGTATAGTGCGGTGAAACTTGATGTAAAAACATATGATGCGGATAATTGTCCGATGTGCAGGGAGAAAATACCTTATCAAAAGCCTGGAAGCAGGGTTTTTAAAAAGTAAAATACGCTTTTCAATATTTTCAGACAGTTTATGTTGTGTCTGGAAATATTTTTTTACACTTTTGTATAAATTCATAAAATGTTAGTATTATTTCTCAGACTTTTGAGTTATAATAAAAAATGAGTTTTATTGTAGAGGCTAATTTTAATTGATTAGTTCATTAAGTTCTGCCTATAAGAAGTTAGTGAGGGGAGGTACTGCTGTTATATTTAAACAGCGGAAATCTATTGAGAAAAAAACCAAGTATTTTCAGCAAAGATTATGAAAAACAGATGAAACGCAGAAAGATAAAGATATTCTCAATTTTTGCAGTTTGTCTGATACTGATAGTTTTACTTTGTATTTATTTGACAGGTACCTTTAAAACTGTTTTAAGAGATATGGGCAAGAAAAATCAGAATAATACTGTGCAAAATCAAAGTACCAAAAATAAAGCAAGTGTTGCTCCGGCTAAAAATATTCCGGATAAAAGTGAACATAAAAAAACACAGTATACAGTAAAACTAAGCAATGGTAAAAGTGTTAATTTGATATACGAAAAAAAGAATAATAGTAAGGTATTTAAGGATGTTACGCCAAAAGATGCTGATTTAGCCTACAGCATAAGTCCTTCGGGAAAAAATGCCGTTGTCTTTGACAGTAAGTCTCAGAGTATTCTTTTGTTTGATATAAATGGCAATAAGCAGGATATAACAAACCAGCAGTATGTATCCAGTTCTGGAACGGTTATATCCAAGAGCAGTCAGTTGGCATCAACTCCAGGGTATGTATGGTGTTCTTCACCTAAATTTATAGATGACAATAATATTGCCTATATAAGTCAGCTTCCGTGGCTTGGTAGAACTTCCAAATATGTTTGGATTGAGAATATACCAAATAAGAGCCATGTAATGGTTCAATCAATAGAAGGTGACGATATAAAATTTGGAGATGTCTCAAATAGCAAACTTGCAGTTACTGTGGATTCAAGTACAGTATATATTTCAAACACAGGTGATATTAGCCAATAAAGTTAATTTATTGGCTTTTTGTTTACAAAAAATTTGAACGTTACAAGATACCAGGAGGTGTTTTTATAAATTATGAATATAGGATTATCATCTGCAAGTTTTTATCCCGATGTAAAAACAGAGGATAGTATAAAGCTTATGAAGTCTCTTGGTTTTAATTCAGGGGAGGTATTTTTGAATACGCTTGGTGAGTATGGCGTTGAATTTGGAAAAGTTCTTCTTGAGAGAAAGTTAAAATATGAATTTGACATAAGTTCGGTCCATGCATTTTCTGCATCTTTTGAGCCATATATTTTTGATGCATATAAAAGGAGAAGGGAAGATTCACTTCATATATTCAGGGAAGTATGCAGAACTGCCAAGCTTATAGGTGCGCGCTGTTATGTATTTCATGGAATGAGATATAGAAATATTGAAGATGTTAATATGAATTTTGTAGTTGATATATATAATGAACTTACATACACGGCAGCAGAATATGGAATAAAATTGTGCCAGGAAAATGTATCATGGTGCATGTCAAGAAGCATTGAATTTTTGAATGAGATAAAAGAAAAGTGCCGGGGACCACTGTACTTTACTTTTGATATAAAACAGGCATTTAAGGCAGGGAAAAAGCCGGAAGAATATATAAAAGCGATGGGAAAAGATATAAAAAATTTTCATATAAATGACAGAGATGCAAAAAATATTTGTCTTTTGCCTGGACGTGGCGATGTAGATTACAAAAAAATATCTTGTAAATTTAAGGAAATAGGGTATAATGGAGTAGGTATAATTGAAGTTTATAGAGAGAATTACACCAAATATAGTGAGCTCTCGGATTCAAAAGAATATCTTGAATCACAATTTTGATTGTTTGGATCCAGCTTCATGCATGTATTTGTATTTTGAGTGAATTTGTGCGTAAAATGGATAGAATGAATAAAATATTTAAAAGTGTCTATAAAATTTGTGACTTTTGGTATATAATTATAATGAAATAAATAAATTTTTATGTAATTTAGGTAAATTGAATGCCTGGCTATAATTTTATTTATAAATATATGTTATAATGTCATGGTTAATATAAGTGCATAGTGTAATTAGGAGGAAATAATAATGAGCGTTAAAATGGAGAAAGTTGAAAATAACGTAGTAAAATTGGAAATAACGGTGGAATCGAAAAAATTTAATGAAGCAATTAAAAAGGCATTTGCAAAGAATGCGAAAAAATTTAATATACCGGGATTTAGAAAAGGGAAGGCCCCTATGAGTATAATAAAGAAATATTACGGTGAGGGAGTATTTTATGAAGATGCTGTAAATTTCTGTTGCGACGAAACATATCCTGAAGCATTGGAAGAAAAGGATGTAAAACCAGTTGATTATCCTAAAATTGATGTAGTTCAGGTTGGAGGCAATAAAGATTTTGTATATACAGCTACAGTTACAGTAATGCCGGAGGTAAAACTTGGAGACTACAAGGGAATTGAAGTTAAGAAAAATACATATGAAGTTGAGGATAAAGAGATAGAAGATGAATTGAAATCAAGACAGGAGAAAAATGCAAGAATAGAGACCAAGGAAGATGGAACTGTTGAAAAAGGAAATATAGCAGTTATTGATTTCAAAGGATTTGTAGATGGAGAAGCTTTCTCTGGCGGTGAAGGAAAAGATTACGAGCTTGAGATTGGTTCAGGCACATTTATAGACAATTTTGAGGATCAGCTTGTAGGACTTAAGGTAGGAGATTCGAAGGATGTTACTGTAACTTTCCCTAAAGAGTATGGTTCTGAGGAATTGAACGGAAAAGAAGCATTGTTCAAGGTTGATGTAAAGGGAATAAAGATAAAGGAACTTCCTGCACTTGATGATGAATTTGCAAAGGAAATATCAGAATTTGATACACTTGACGAAGTTAAGGCAGATATAAAGAAGAAAAAAGAAGAGGAAAATAAGCTTAGAGCCGAGAGAGAATATGAAGATGCTGTAATGGATGCAGTTAGCTCGAATGCTGAAGTTGATATACCTGATGTAATGATAGAAAAAGAAATTGACAGCATGCTTAAAGATCTTGAAATGAGACTCAAGTATCAGGGACTTGATTTGGACTCGTATTATAAATATACAAATAATACTGAGCAAAAAGTCAGGGAATATATGAGAGAAACAGCAGAAAAGAGAGTTAGAAATGATCTTGTAATTAAAAAGATAGCAGAAGATGAAGAAATAAAGGCCACAGATGATGAACTCTTAAAGAGAGCATCGGAGATAGCTAAACAATATGGAAACAAGGAAACAGACAAGATGGCAAAACTTATTCTTGACAGTCAGAAAAGTTATATTGAAACAGATGTGGTAAATGAAAAAGTTGTAAAAATGCTTGTTGACAATAGTAAAGCAATAGCATAATATGTTGTGTAACACTAATTAATTGCTGGATATTTTCTGGCAATTAATTTTAAATAAAGTATATTTTAAATTATAATTTTTATGTATAATAACCGCTGAATTTGGTTATATAAAGGAGGAGAGATTTTATGAGTTTAGTACCAGTAGTTGTTGAACAAACCAATAGAGGAGAAAGATCTTATGACATTTATTCGAGACTTTTAAAAGACAGAATTGTAATGTTGGGAGAGGAAGTAAATGATACTTCAGCTAGCCTTATAGTAGCACAGTTATTGTTCCTGGAAGCAGAAGATCCTGATAAGGATATATCTTTGTACATAAATAGTCCAGGAGGTTCAATAACCTCTGGTATGGCTATTTATGATACAATGCAGTATATAAAACCTGATGTATCCACTATATGCATTGGTATGGCAGCCTCAATGGGATCGTTTTTGCTTGCAGCAGGTGCAAAGGGAAAGAGATATGCTCTTCCAAATTCTGAAGTAATGATACATCAGCCTCTTGGTGGATTCCAGGGTCAGGCAACTGATATAGGAATTCGTGCTAATTGGATACTTCAAATAAAAAAGAAATTAAATAGTATATATAGTGAAAGAACAGGTCAGCCGCTTGAGAAGATTGAACAGGATACAGATAGAGATAATTTTATGACAGCGGAAGAGGCTAAAAATTATGGATTAATAGATGAGGTTATTACGGAAAGAAAATAACCTTTAGTGAGGTGTAGATATGGCCAAAAATGATGATAGAAAGCAACTCAAGTGCTCATTTTGCGGAAAGACTCAGGATCAGGTAAGAAGGCTTATAGCAGGTCCTGGTGTTTATATTTGTGATGAATGTATAGAACTTTGTTCCGAGATAATAAGCGATGAATTTGAAGATGATGTTCAAGTTGATATAACGTCACTTCCAAAACCTGTAGAAATTAAGAATTATCTCGACCAATACGTAATTGGGCAGGATGGGGCAAAGAGGTCATTGTCCGTAGCTGTTTACAACCATTATAAGAGAATAAATGCCAACAGCAGCAGTGATGATGTTGAACTTCAGAAAAGTAATATACTTCTTCTAGGTCCCACAGGTTCAGGTAAGACTCTTCTGGCGCAAACACTTGCCAAGTTCTTGAATGTACCATTTGCAATTGCGGATGCAACAACACTTACCGAAGCTGGTTATGTTGGAGAGGATGTTGAAAACATACTTCTTAAGCTTATACAAAATGCAGATTATGACATAGAAAGAGCGGAACATGGTATAGTATATATAGATGAAATAGATAAAATAGCCAGAAAATCTGAAAATCCTTCAATTACAAGGGATGTATCAGGAGAGGGTGTACAGCAGGCACTTCTTAAAATACTGGAAGGAACTGTAGCTTCAGTTCCACCTCAGGGAGGAAGAAAGCACCCACATCAGGAATTTATACAGATAAATACTACTAATATATTATTTATTTGTGGTGGTGCCTTTGATGGAATAGACAATATAATAGAGCATAGAACAAGAATTAGTACACTTGGATTTGGTGCTGAAATACAATCTAAAAAGGAAAAGGACATCGGTAAACTTCTCGAGGAGATAATGCCGGGAGATCTTTTGAAATTTGGGCTTATACCTGAATTTATAGGAAGAATTCCTATTGTTGTAACTTTGGAGGCATTGGATAAAAATGCACTGAAAAGAATACTTGCTGAACCTAAAAATGCACTTGTAAAACAATACAAAAAGCTTTTTGAGCTTGATAATGTTGAACTTGAATTTAAAGATAGTGCAATCGAGGCTATTGCGGATGAGGCACTTAAGAGAAATACTGGTGCCAGAGGTCTCAGGGCTATTATAGAAGAAACTATGAGGGATATAATGTTTGATATTCCTTCAAACGAACAAATTGGCAAAGTTATAATAGACAAGGAAACTATAAAAAATAAAAAGCCTGAACTTATAACTGTGGAGAATGGCAAGAGAACTCCTATAAAAGTCAAGAAATCTAGGTCTAGAAAAGGACCTGAAACCGCATAGCAGGGTTTGTAAATCTTATTTGTAGTTTGGAGAGTACTGAATTTCAGTACTCTTTTTCAATTATTTAAGAAAGTGAATAATTGAAAAAACGATATTTTATAGTTATAATGTATTAGTCTGATGTATTAAAATTTTAAACAGAGTAAATAGGCAGAAGTGAGGAGAGAAATATGGATAAAAAGTTAAAATATATTCCTCTAATTCCACTGAGAGGTATAACCATATTTCCATATATGGTTTTACATTTTGATGTAGGCAGGGAAAAATCGAAACTTGCACTAGAAGATGCTATGGCATCTGGACAAAAAGTGTTTTTATCATCCCAGAAAGAGTATGGTATTGAAAATCCAAAACAAAAAGATATATATAAAGTAGGTACTGTTTGCAATATAAAACAGATACTCAAGTTACCTAACGGTATAGTAAGAGTACTTGTAGAAGGAAAGACAAGAGGAAAAATAAAGGAGTACATAGGTGAAGAGCCATTTTTTAAAGTATGTGTTGAAGAAGTTCAGGAGAAGGAAAAAAATAGCCCTGATTTTAATGCGCTTTTAAGGCTTGTAACCAAAAATTTTAATAAATATGTAAAGCTTTCGGAAATGGGTATGGCTGAGTCAATTATTGAAAAGGACGACATGGACAATCCAGGAAGGGTAGCTGATGTTATAAGTGAATATTTGGTTATCGATCAACAAAAGAAACAGCATCTTCTGGAGGACTTTGATGTAGAAGACCGTCTTAAAAACATACTTGATTTACTTGAAGGTGAAATTGATATACTTGAAACCGAGAAAAAAATAGATTTGAGAATTAAGAAGAATGTAGACAAATCTCAAAAAGAATATTACTTAAGAGAGCAGCTTAAAGCAATAAAAGAAGAACTTGGAGAAGATGATGAGACTTTAAAAGATATAAAATTTTACAAGTCAAAAATATCAAGGAAAAAGTTGCCGAAAGATGTTAAAGAAAAGGCTATTTCTGAGATTAAGAGACTTGAGTCTTCAGGCAGCTATTCTACTGAAAATGGAATGATAAAAAGCTATCTTGACTGGCTTCTTGTTATGCCGTGGAATGCTGGCACAAGGGACAATATGAATATAAAGAATGTACGGAACACTCTTGAAGAGGGGCATTATGGAATTAAGGATGTCAAGGAAAGGATAATAGAATACCTTGCTGTTAAAAAAATGAATAAGTCGCTTAAGGGACCTATTTTATGTCTTGTAGGGCCACCTGGAGTTGGTAAAACATCCATTGCAAGATCCATTGCAAATGCATTAAACAGAAATTTTGTCAGAATGTCACTTGGAGGGGTCAAGGATGAGGCTGATATAAGAGGACATAGAAGAACATATATAGGAGCCATTCCTGGAAGAATAATATATGGAATGAAAGATGCAAAATCAAATAATCCTGTATTTTTACTTGATGAAATTGACAAAATGGGTATTGATTTTAAAGGAAATCCGGCAGATGCACTTTTAGAGGTACTTGACAGTGAACAAAACAATACATTCAGGGATCATTATCTTGAAGTTGACTTTGATCTTTCAAAAGTACTCTTTATAACCACGGCAAATACTGTAGATACAATACCGCGTGCACTTATGGACAGGATGGAAGTAATACAGGTCTCAGGATATACAAGTGAAGAAAAGTTTAATATATGTAAAAAGCATATAATTCCAAAACAGCTTGAGAAAAATGGAGTCAAGGATGGAATGATAAAGTTTTCCGATTCATCTATACAGATGATAATAGATAATTACACAAGGGAATCTGGAGTAAGAAGTATGGAAAGGAAAGTAGCTTCGTCCATAAGAAAAGCAATCACTGAAATTATGGAAAAAAATAAAAAGGAAATTTCTATAAATACAACAAAACTCAAAAGTTATCTTGGAACAGATGTATTTACATATGATAAGGCAGATAAACAGGATAGGGTTGGAGTTGTAATGGGAATGGCATGGACTGCTTATGGAGGGGATACACTTCCTGTAGAGGCGGTGGTAATGCCTGGAAAAGGAAGACTTGAGCTTACAGGTCAGCTTGGCGATGTTATGAAGGAATCTGCAAAAGCTGGGTATAGTTATATAAGAGCAAATTATAAAAAGTATAGTGGCATAAAAGATGATTTTTATAAAAATTGTGATGTTCATATTCATGTGCCTGAAGGAGCAATACCAAAAGATGGACCTTCGGCGGGTGTTACAATGGCTACTGCTGTAATTTCAGCGCTTACTTGTAAAAAAGTAAAGCACAATGTTGCAATGACAGGTGAAATAACCTTAACGGGAAGGGTACTGCCGATTGGCGGATTGAAAGAAAAGAGTCTTGCAGCATATAGAGCTGGTATAGATACAATAATAATTCCGAAAGATAATAAAAAAGATCTTGTAAAAATACCAAAGAGTGTGAAAAACAAATTGAATTATATAACGGCAGAAGATCTCGATACGGTACTTCATAATGCTTTGTGCAGTGATTAAATTGTGCAATTTAGTATAAATTCAGGAGGTGAAATTATTTTGGAAGTAAAACAGGCAAGATTTATTATATCTGCAGTATCAAGAAAGCAGTATCCTAATGATGGGCTTCTGGAAATTGCTTTTGTAGGACGTTCAAATGTAGGAAAGTCATCTCTGATAAACACACTTGTAAATCAGAGAAAACTTGCAAAAACAAGTTCTTCACCTGGCAAGACTAGACTTATAAATTTTTTCATGATAAATAATTCATTTTACTTTGTTGATTTGCCGGGATACGGATATGCTAAAGTTTCCAAGAGCGAAAAAGACAGCTGGAAGAAAATTATAGAATCATATCTCGTTGGCAGAAAAAATTTAGGTGCTATATTGATGCTTGTTGATTCACGTCATAAGCCAACTGCGGATGATGTAATGATGTATGACTGGATAAAATACTACAAATACAAGGTAATTTTAGTAGCAACGAAAGTAGATAAAATTTCAAAAAGTCAGTTGAACAGAAACATAAAGATTATAAAGGAAACGCTTGATGTGGATAAAGAAGACGAATTTTTGACTTTTTCATCTCTTAATAAGAACGGACGAGAGGAACTCCTGAATCAAATTGGAAATATAGCTGGTGATGTAAATGCCTAAGTTGGAGCTTTTTAAAAATATACTAGTTTTTTGTCTAGTATATTTTCCACCTATGCTTGTGTTTCAGAAATATTGGATATCTAAAGGCAAGAATAAAATAATAATAGTGGCTATAACGGTTGCTTATTTGATTTTTACCGTGTATATCCAAAATTTTGTACCATTTATATTTGTAATTATTGATATAATTTTGATGAGATTTACGGATGAATTTGAAGTTTTTGAAGTGCACAAGTTTAAAATTCTTAAGGCACTGAAAGCAGTTGTATTTTCATATCTTGTTATCATACTTATCGTAATTGCTCAAACCTTTGCTTTTAACATTTTTAACTTAACCATGAAGCAGCAGGATGTAGTAAAAGATATGGTAAGTATGTCCTATAGGGGATTCATTTTGATGATACCTGTGGCAGTTGTATTTGCACCTGTACTTGAAGAGTTTGTTTTTAGGTGGTTTTTCTTTAAAAAGATATTTTCAAAGAAATTTGGAGTATATGCAGCCGCTATTATAAGCAGTTTTATGTTTTCGCTTTTACATTTTAGCTTTACTGCCTTCTTTATAATATTCTGGATTGGAATGTATAATTGCTATCTTGTATATAAAAAAGGTTACTGGTATGCTGTATTCAATCATGCAGTGTTTAACTTCATTGCAGTGATGGGAATGTTGTATCAAAGATTTATCTAACAAATAATTAGGGCACTTCCTTTTTAGGCTGGTGCCCTAATTTATTATTTATTTAAGTTTGATTTCATAAATTCATTCAATAATTTTGCAGCATCTGGAGAATTTTGAAGTTCTCTGATTTTTTGAAGCACATCATTTTGAAGTTGACTTCTATTTTCGAGGTTTGCGAGTCTGTTTTCCAAGTTTGAAAGTTGAGAATTTATATTCGATTTATTGAAATTATTTCCGCCTGTGTCACCCATATTCATGTTGTTTAGCAGAGAACCTATATTGTCATTTGACATCATACCCCCGGATCCACCTAGTGATGTCATTATAGATAACAATTGAGGCAGGTCTATATTTCCCAGGAGATCACCTATATTAAATCCATTGTTGTTTCTACGGTGGTGCTTTGACATAAATCATCCCTCCTTAAGATGTTTATTTCTTATCAATATATGTGTGGTTTTAGATACTATATAGTATTCATAAAAGTTGCATTTGGTACATATATGGATTATATTGTTATTTGTATAAAAAATTTAATTTTATACAAATATACACTAAAAAAACAATTTAAAACAACGATAAAAGTAAAGATTAGTATAATTTATATGGAGGTAAAATAGTATGTCAAAAATTTCTCATATGTTACAGGTAATAATAGCACTTCAATATAATCAACTGGTAACAGCTTCCAAGCTTTCGAAAGTCTTAGATGTCGATAAAAAGACAATATATAGATACATAGACAGCTTGAATAAAGCTAATATACCTGTTCATACAAAGAAAGGAAGATATGGTGGTTTCTATATAGACGAGAATTTTTATATGAAACCATTTAAACTGAATAGACAGGAATTGGAGTCACTTCTGATGGCTTCGACTATTCTCACAAGGAAAAATGGATTCAATTATGAAATGCAGCTCAAAGATGCAGTATGTAAGATAAAGAAAATAAGTGTAGAGAATTGTGATGATTTCAAAGATATAGATTGTACAGGCAATTTTTATATGGACGATATAGGAAATACACAGAAAATGGAATATAAAGTACATAGAGTAAATGAATCAATGAGCCGTGGCAGAAGCATAAAAATACAATGTTTCTCGATTAACAAGGATAGAATGGTATCTAAAAATGTTGATCCTTATGATATTATATATAAAGAAGGCTCATGGTATTTGATTGCTTATTGTCATGCAAATGATGAAATCAGAAGTTTTGAGATGTCAAGAATAAGAAAAATTGATATTACAGAAGATACTTACATGATACCGCATACTTTTTCACTTGAAAAATATCTTGATCAGAATCATAAAATTTTTTATGGTGACAGGATAAAAATCGTTGTTAGATTTACTGGAAAATCTGTAGAATTTATTGAAAATGGAAAATGGCATTTTACTCAAGAGACTGAAAAGGATTCTCAGGGAAATTTAATGTTTACTGTATATTTAAATGATACTGATGATATAAAATGCTGGCTGCTTGGTTTTGGAAGTGATGCGGAAGTGATAGAACCTTTGGAGCTTAGAAACAAATTTAAGTGTGAGATAGACAGGATGGCGGAAAAATATAAAACTTTTTAATTATATTTGAATAAATTTTCTATAAATGGAGAGTATAATAATTGTAAATGGAGATATATTCTCCTATACATCAGATGGTTTTGCTGTCTGATGTAATTAACCCCCCATCCCCCTTGGGACCGTAAAAGCGGTCCCTTTTATGGTTAATTTAATACATTGATATTATTTTAAACTTGCTTGAATTGTTTTTGGAATTGTCAGGTGCAAGAATCAGGTTTAAAGTATAGTTTTTTGCAGAGGTATTGTCTGAGTTTGGAATTCCTTTAAAATTCAATGTCCAGGATAATTCTGATATATTTCCATGGTTGTCACACTTTTTTTCCATGAAGAATGCATCCTGGAATACATAAGTATTGTTTAAGTTCGCAAGTTTGTCTATCAGATACATGTCATCGTTTGATATATTCGGTGAAAACACATTCGGTGGAATGTAGGAATGACTTCCGGGAAGACTTTCAATAAAATTTACAAATGAGCATATGGTGTCGTTTCCTGCAAAAGTTTCTGTATTGTCAAGATTGTAATTTTCGAACCTGTAATTTGTAAATATGTAGTTTGTAAGGAGCATGGAACCGTCATGAAGTCTTCCTGTAATAATTTTTGGAGTCCTGTTGTTTGTGCAGTCTACAAATCCGAGTATGTTGTTTGAACTGGAAAATATATTTTTAAATTTATGACCGTCGAAAACAAAAAATCTTTGAAGAGAATTTTTTCCCCAAGATCCTTGAAGGAATATCTCGGGGACTTTATTTCGAGATACATCCAGTATGGTTATCCTGAGGGGCCAGTAGGGATAGTAATTACTCAACGTGTTTTGCTTTTCGTCAGTTGACAGGGTATATGTTTTTTCTTTTATTTTTGCTTTTATAAAATATATATTTCCGGAATGTTTTATATATAGTTTATCATCAAGTCCGTCTCCATTGAGGTCTGATTTTAGAGTCTTGTCTTCAAGTACGTTTGCAAAAGTAGGGGAACTTATGTAGAAAAAATTTCTATATATTAAAAAAGATAATATGAGTATTATGAGTATTACAGGAATTATATAAAATAAATTTTTTTTCTTTATAAAAATTACTCTGAATTTCACATTTCCACCTCCAATTATTTATATCAATTCATTATATATTTAATTAATATGCACAAAATAAATTAATATGATTTTTGCTGCAAGGGAGGAGCTGGATATGAAAATTAACAAAGGTATAATAGCAGTTCTTATGATTTTATTTGTTTCTTTGAATCTTGCCGGGTGTACAAAATATGTTCAAAATAAAGGAGAAGAGCATATAAGCATATATATAGGAGTTAAGGATCAATGGTCCCTGAATCTGATAAAAGTTATTATTGATTCTTATAAAAAAAGTAATCCTGATGTAAAAGTTACTGTGAACAGTGTTCAAAGTGACGCTTCAGGTGAGAATGATATACTGTTAATACCAAAAACAGATATGATGAGTCTTGTCCATAAGGGAGTTTTAGCTGATATGGATAATTTTTATAAACAAAACAATGTCGCATCGAGATATTATTCTGTATTCAAGTCTTATGGTAGATTTAACGATAAATATTACGGGATACCGGTTTTACCGTATAGTTTTGAGTTTTTATACAATAAGGGTGTTTTTTACAAACTGAAAATAAAACTGCCTTCTGATACTAAAGAATTCAATGAAATGATGAGAAAGTTCAATTCAATGTCACAGAAGATACCTGTGGTTTTAAATGAAGATATGGATATAAACAATATGATATTTTTAATTAATGAAAATAGAGCTTCAAATGACATGCAGAGTGTGTTTAAAAATATAAATGACATGGTCAAATCAGGAATTATAACGAAGAATACATTTTCAATTGGAAATGATACAATAATAGATAAATTGAACAGAGGAGGAGTTCCAATGGCGGTTATACCATCCTGCCGTATTGGAGATTTAAATGATTATGATGTAGGGTCCATAGACCAAAAAATACTTGGTATTCCAATTGTATCCGATGTAGTTTTGTGTACACCTGTAACTTCGAATAACAGTCAGGAAGTAGAGGAGTTTATGAAGTTTATATTGGGAGATGAAATTCAGGCAGAACTCTTAAAAAAAGGATATGTTACAGCAAACAGACGTGTAAATTCCGGAAGCAAGGGCATAAAGAAACAAATTGCATCTTATATGGATGAAAAAACAGAAAACAACATATCAGTTGAAAACAACTTTTCACAATCTGTTAAAAGCAATATATCGGTTAAAATTGATGAGATATTTTCGGGAAAGTATACGGGAAATGAATGGAAGGAAATATTGGAAACCGAGCAGCGGTAGGCTGCTCGGCAATGTTTAACCAATTTTATTTTTAATGTCTTTTTTGACAGTCGGGGCATATTCCATAGAAATAAACCTGGTTGCTTATAATTTTGTAATCTACTTTATCCTTGATTTTGTCGTTTAAATCAGAAAAACAGATTCCATTTACATCATCCACACGTCTGCAGTAAATGCATTGAACGTGGGGATGAGGCGAGATTTTACCATCATACCTAAAGTTGCCTTCACCTACGTTTATTTCTTGAATCAAATTTACATCCACTAATGTTTTAAGAGCCTTGTAGACAGTAGCCAGACTCATTGTAGGGTAATCATGAAGGAGAGACTTGTATATTGTCTCGGCGGAAGGATGATCTGTAGTAGATTTTAGGTATTTGTATACGGCTATTCGCTGGGGAGTTAATTTCAGTCTTTTTTCTTTGAAAATACTGGTTAAATTCTCCATATACACCATCCTTGTTATAAATGATAATTTAATTTACAGATACTAAATTATTCTGTAATTAATTATATTATATAATAAAAATTATCTGTTGTCAAAATAAATTTTATTTGCAGTTATTTTGCTTTTTTTATTAGTATGACTTGATTTTTATTTGCAGTATGTTAAAATAATTATGTTAATAAATTAACAAATATATTCGTTTCTCATTCATTTTAAGGGCAGAAAGCTGCTCTTATTTTTTTAATCTATATACGGAGGATGTTTTTGTGAACATATATACAGTTCGCCACGGGGAAACAGAGTCAAATAAAAAGGGACTTTATTATGGAAGTACTGATGTAAAACTCAATAAGAAAGGAATTTATCAGGCTGAAAAACTGAAGCATGTGCTAAAAAATATAAAATTTGATGTCATGTATTCCAGTGAAAAATCGAGGGCTGTTGAAACTGCAGGCATAATTAAGGAAGGGTCTTTAAAGGATTTTTCGGTGGATGCAAGGATAAATGAAATGAATTTTGGAGATTTTGAAAATAAAGATTACAATGATATAAAAAAGCTTTACCCAAAGTTGTGGAAAAAGTGGTGTAGAGATTGGAAAAATACGGTTCCTCCAGGCGGGGAGTCGTATATTCATTTTTATTCACGAGTAAAAAGTTTTATGGAGGATTTGCTTCGCAATGATAAGGCTGAGAATGTACTTGTAGTGACTCATTCGGGAGTTATAAGGTGTATTTATTGTCTGGTCATGGACGATAATCCTGATATGTTTTGGAAATTTGCGTCCCATAATGGTGATTTTTCAATTATAAAATATGAATATAACAATTTGTATATTGATAGTATAATATGTTTAGATAAATTGAATAATATTATATAATACATTTGGAGGCCGTAAGAGTGAGAAAAATGTTAAACAACTTTCTGCTTATGATTCAATTTCTTACTAGAATTAGAGTAAATAGAAATTTAGAGTGCAAAGAAGAAAACTTTAGATGGGGTTCTATATTTATGCCTGTAATAGGACTTGTAATAGGTGGAATACAGTGGATTTTATACAAGGCTATGATAAGTATACTCCCTGTAAATGTATCTGTTGTATTTGTAATTTTGGCAGGAATAATGCTGACTGGTGCAATGCACATGGATGGGCTTGGAGATACCTGCGATGGCTTTTTTTCATTTAAGGGAAGCGATAAAATAATAGAAATAATGAAAGACAGCAGGATAGGTACATATTCCTGCATAGCAATAGTTATAGATTTGCTTTTAAGGTATACACTGCTTTGTTATGTTCTTCAGGGATTTTCACCTGCACTTGTAGTTTCACCGGTAATATCCAGATTATCTACGTTATTTCTGGTTGCCTTTGGCAAAACAGCAAAAAGTACAGGTACAGGCAATTTTTTCATAGATAGTGTTTGTCCAAGACAGTTTTTTATAGGAATTTTGATTGTTCTGGCGGTTGTTTTGCTAATTGTTGGTATGAATCCCTTATATGCAATTATTTTGATTTTAGCGGCAATTTTAATGTCGGAACTTCTTAATCTTTATGCTGTTAAAAAGATAGGAGGACTTACAGGAGATCTACTGGGTGCAAACAATGAAATTATAGAAATATTAATGATGATTTTAATGTGTATATTTATTAAGATGTAAAAATAATTTATTTTTACTTGATATGAATTGGATTTAGTATTATGATAATATGTATCAATAAGGTGTAGTTTTTAAAAAGTTAAAAATTATGATATATTATTGATACATATTAAATAGAAATGAGGTTATATATTATGGCTAACAAGGTCACTAAGGATATGACTATTAGAGAAGTACTTCAGATTAATCCAGACTATGGAGAAACTCTTATGAGTTTTGGAATGGGATGCATCGGATGCCCGGCATCTCTTGCTGAAACAATAGAAGAAGCTGCTATGGTTCATGGTATAGATGTAAATGGATTGATTGAAGCATTAAACAAGGAAACTGCACAAGAATAGGAAATTGAAATGGATAGACAAGAGAATTGTCTATCCATTTTTTTTATTATAATCTTCGATGCAGTTTGAATTTGACTTGAAGTTACAATTTTTACAATCATTGTCGCAGGATTCAATATGGATCATAGTTTCGGTATTTGCAAGAGACGCAGATAATGTGTCTTCTATTTTTGTACATATGTCATGTGCTTTTTTTACGTGCATATCATTTGGAAATACGAGGTGGAGATCTATATATCTAACATTACCGGATTTTCTTGTTCTCAGCCTGTGAAATTCACAGAAAGCCTTGCTGTATTCAGACAGTACGTTTTTGATTTTTTGTATGTCGGAATCAGACAACCTCACATCTACGAGAGGATTAAAAGCTGATTTTATTAGAGAGAAGGCTTCTTTCAATATGAATATAGACACAAGGATTGCAATAAGAGGGTCAAGGCTTTCAAGACCTGTAATCCATATTAAGAAAAGACCAACTCCAACCCCAAGTGAAGTATAGACGTCAGTTCTTAGATGCAGTGCATCGGCTTTTAGTGCCATTGAGTCTTCTCTGCGGGCAATATTGTATAGTATCTTTGATATTGAAAAATTCACTACAGATGATACGAGCATTACTATGAATCCAGCTGCGGATGGAATTCCATTTCCCGGCGACAGCAATTTTTCTATGGATTTGAATATTATAAATATGGAAGCTATAAGAATTAATACACCTTCTATTACCCCGGATACATCCTCGAATTTGCCATGACCGTAAGGATGCTCCATATCTGCTGGTTTTGATGATATTTTTATAGAAAAAAATGATATTAAAGAAGCAGTCAAATCTATTGTGGAATGAATTGCTTCTGATATGATGCTTACCGAACCGGTAGCAATTCCTACAATTATTTTCATAATTATCAAGCTGCTGTTTGATACTATGGACAAACCTGCAGCTTTTGTTTTTGAATTCATGATAACATCCCCTATAAAAAGTTATTATATTTTATCATTTGATAAAATATAATAACTAATATGATAGTGCAATAATTAGTATATGTCAATAGTCTTTAAATGTGATATATTATATCAATTGATAATGAAATTTAATATTTATATAAGTATTCCAATATACCATGTATGAGAATATTTATATTTCAAATAATAAATGTAAATAAGTATTTTAATACTTGTACAATAAAGGAGTGATTTAAATGACAGGCAAAATGAAAACAATGGATGGCAATAAAGCTGCAGCTTATGCATCCTATGCATTTACTGAAGTTGCAGCTATATATCCCATTACTCCCTCTACTCCAATGGCAGAGTCAGTTGACGAATGGGCATCGAAGGGAAAGAAAAATATATTCGGGGATACTGTGAAAATAACGGAAATGCAGTCAGAAGCAGGTGCGGCAGGGGCAGTTCACGGGTCTCTTGCGGCAGGAGCGCTTACAACTACATACACAGCTTCACAGGGACTTCTTCTTATGATTCCAAATATGTATAAGATAGCTGGAGAAAATTTGCCGGCAGTATTTCATGTAAGTGCCCGTGCCCTTGCAACTCATGCACTTTCCATATTTGGAGACCATCAGGATGTAATGGCATGCAGACAGACCGGTTTTGCGCTTCTTGCATCGTCAAATGTCCAGGAGGCTATGGATATGGGATTTGTCTCGCATCTCAGTGCAATAAAATCCAGAGTACCGTTTTTGCATTTCTTTGATGGATTCAGAACCTCTCACGAGTATCAGAAGATAAGTGTAATAGACTACAAGGATGTGGAAAAACTTCTTGACTGTAAGTCACTCTTGGAATTTAGAAAGAGAGCTCTTAGTCCGGAACATCCTACTCTTCGTGGAACGGCACAAAACCCGGATATATATTTTCAGGGAAGGGAAGTTTCCAATGTATTTTATGACAGGGTGCCGGAGATAGTTGAATACTATATGAAGGGAATAAACGATATAACAGGTAGAAATTATAAACCATTTGAGTATCGTGGGGCTCGGGATGCCGAGAATATAGTAATTGCAATGGGTTCCGTCTGCGATACGATAGATGAAACAGTGGATTACTTGATGAAGAAGGGAGAAAAGGTAGGCTGCGTTAAAGTACATCTGTACAGACCATTTTCAAGCAAATATCTTTTGGATGTAATTCCGCATACTGTAAGAAAGATATCCGTTTTGGACAGGACAAAAGAACCTGGTTCAATTGGTGAGCCGCTTTATTTGGATGTATGCAAAGTATTTTATGAAGCCAAAAGCAGACCTGAAATATTTGGAGGAAGATATGGTTTGGGTTCAAAGGAAACTACACCGGCAAATATAATTTCAGTATTTGAAAACATGAGTTCGAACAATCCAAAGAGACGTTTTACAATAGGTATAAATGACGATGTCACAAATATGTCTCTTAAAGAGGGAGAGCAGATTGAAACTACACCTCCAGGAACAATAAGCTGTAAATTCTGGGGACTTGGTTCTGACGGAACAGTAGGTGCAAACAAATCTGCAGTAAAAATAATAGGTGACAATACTGAGTTATATGCACAGGCTTATTTTTCATATGACAGTAAAAAATCTGGAGGGACTACGGTATCGCATTTGAGATTTGGGAAAAGTCCAATAAAATCTCCTTATCTGGTACATAATGCCGATTATGTTGCATGCCATAACAGATCTTTTATTTATAATTACGATATATTAAAGGGTCTTAAAAAAGGAGGAACCTTCGTTTTAAACTGCAGATGGCAGGAAGACGAACTGGATGAGAATCTTCCAGACGGAATGAAAAAGTATATTGCAGAAAATGATATAAACTTCTATACAATAGATGCAGTGAATATAGCATCAAAGATAGGTCTTGGAGGAAGGATAAACATGATAATGCAGGCTGCATTTTTCAAGCTTGCAAATATAATACCTGTAGAGCAGGCAATTGAATATCTTAAGGATTCCATAGAAACCAACTATGGAAGAAAAGGAGAGAAGATAGTCAATATGAATAAAAGTGCTGTGGATATGGGGATAAGTGAAGTAAAAAAGATAAATGTACCACAGGACTGGAAAAATATAAGCATGGTATCGGGAGAAACAGAACAGGATACAAAAGATGAGCCGGAGTTTATACGAAAAATTGTAAGACCTATGGCTAAAAATGAAGGTGATAGTCTTCCAGTAAGTGCATTTATAAATATGGAGGATGGAACTTTTCCGCTTGGAGTTACAGCTTATGAGAAAAGAGGAATAGCTGTAATGCTCCCACAGTGGCAAATAGACAAATGTATACAGTGTAACCAATGCTCATATGTTTGTCCACATGCTACGATAAGACCGTTTTTGGTAAATAAGGATGAGATGGAAAAGGCACCAGAGGGCTTTAGAAGTAAAAAAGCTATTGGAAAAGGAATGGAAAATTTAAATTTCAGGATTCAAATATCACCAATGGATTGTACTGGATGTGGAAATTGTGCAGATATATGTCCGGCGCCGCAAAAGGCTCTTGTAATGAAACCTTTTGAAGAAGAAGTAGACTGCCAGTCTAAGAATTGGAATTATGCAATGAGTTTGTCTAATAAGAAAAATGCAATGAACAGAAATACTTTGAAAGGAAGTCAGTTTGAGACACCTCTTCTGGAATTCAATGGTGCATGTCCAGGATGCGGTGAGACTCCTTATATAAAACTTCTTACACAGCTGTTTGGTGAGAGAATGATGATTGCAAATGCAACAGGATGCTCGTCTATATGGGGAGGAAGTGCGCCGTCAATTGCCTATGCAAAGAACAGCGAGGGAAAAGGTCCTTCCTGGGGAAATTCATTGTTCGAGGATAATGCGGAATATGGATATGGAATGTTTCTTGCAGTAAGAGCTATGAGAGAGAGAATAAGAAAACTTATGCTCGGCTATATTGAAAATTCCAAGGAGAACAGTAGTGAAAGCAATATTATAAAATCCTTTAACGAGTGGTTGAATACAATGGAAGATGGAAGCTTGTCGCAAATATCTTCAAAGAAAGTTGTAGATTCAATTATGGAGTCAAAAAATTATATGGAAAATCCTATACTTGAAGAAATAATTTCAAAGAAAGATTTCCTTGTAAAAAAATCTCAGTGGATACTTGGAGGAGATGGCTGGGCATATGATATTGGATTTGGAGGAGTTGACCACGTACTTGCATCTGGAAGCGATGTAAATTTGTTTGTTATGGATACAGAGGTGTATTCCAATACAGGAGGGCAGTCATCCAAGTCAACTCAAGCTTCGGCAGTTGCCAAATTTGCGGCTTTGGGAAAAAGAGTAAAGAAAAAGGATCTCGGACTTATGGCAATGAGCTATGGATATGTTTATGTTGCACAGATTGCACTTGGTGCCAATATGAATCATGCTATAAAAGCTATAACAGAGGCCGAAAACTACAGAGGGCCATCTCTTATAATTGCGTATGCACCATGTATAAGTCATGGTATAAAGACAGGAATGGGAACAAGTGTGGCACAGGAAAAAAAGGCAGTGGAATCAGGATACTGGCATCTCTACAGATTTGATCCTATTCTTAAGGGTGAAGGAAAAAATCCATTTATTCTAGATTCAAGACAGCCTAAAACTTCATTTAAGGATTATATAAAAGGTGAAATAAGATATGCTTCACTTGAAAAAGTATTACCGAAAAGAGCAGAAGAACTTTATAACATGGCAGAAAAAGATGCAGAAGACAGATACAGAATTTACAAGATGCTGTCTGAAATAGACTACAGTAAAAGATAATAAAATAACCTGCAGGGTGAGTTTTGAACCTGCAGGTTATTTTTAATATTATTTTTCGTTTTCATCCACCCAGCCTTTGGCATCGGATATATCAGCTTCAGCTGGAATGGATACGTTTGATGAGATTTTTGTTTTTTCAATGTTGGAAAGTGGAGCCGTTTCGTGGCTTTCAATTGGTATTTCCCTTTTGAATTTTTTATTTCTGAGCATTTGTATCACCTCTATAAGTAGTATTTTCAAAAATATCTAATATATAAGTGACAAATTCTGCAATTTAAATTCAAATCATCCTCCAAGGGTTATGTCCTGTTCGTTGTACCAGTTTACGGCATCTTGTATATGTGACTTTTTAAAATCCGGCCAGTAATCATTTATTATGTAAAAGTCGGAATATACTGACTGGACGGGAAGAAAGCCGCTTAAGCGTCTTCTACCTCCCCATCTTATTATAAGATTGATTCTGCTTATTTCCCGGGATTCTATGCTGGATGAAATTAGATTTCTTGTTCCGCCTTTTGAATCTTGTATTTTTTTCAGATCCCAGTCCCATCCGTAGTTTACAAGGAAATTAATTTTAATTCCACCTTTTCCAATGTCTTTTCTTGTAGTGTACTTCAGAAGCTCCTTTGGAAATACAGGAGAATCCTCTTTACCGATTACAAGGAGAGAAACGTTTTCGCCGGACAGCATTTCAACAGCTTTTATGCAGGCGGCAGTAAAAGCTTTTCGCTCAATAGATGGTCTTTTTACATTGTCTGTTGTAAAACCATAGAAGGTAAGTTCCTCGACGCCGAGCTCCTGGCAGATTTTTAGAACTTCTATGCCAGGTTTAAGTCCCCAGTCATAGCCTTTTTCTTTGCTCATTCCATTTTCTACGGCCCAGCGTCTGTTGCCATCCGGTATTATTCCTATATGTCTTGGAATTTTCATAAATAAACCCCCTTATTTTACTGTAATTGTCATTGCTAGAGTATTGCCAAATATGGTAAATAGTATTCTCATGCATAGATTCAAGTTAAAAGTTTACAATATCATTTTAAATTTTTAGGAGATTAATTTCAATCAGATTTAACGAAAAAATTTCCTGTTGATTTTTTTTTCTGCAATTTCAACAATTTTGTACATAATATAGGCAAGTATGGAAAGTATGATTATACTTACCATGACAGTGTCCAGCTGTGATATTTGCCCTCCGAATATTATAAGAAAACCGAGGCCTTCCTTTGCAACAAGAAATTCACCCATTATTACTCCGACCCAGGAAAGTCCAACATTTATTTTAAGGGTGGATATTATTGTAGGGATTGAGGCAGGTATTACAAGATGAACTAAAATTTGGAGTTTTGAAGCACCAAAGGTTTTTAAAAGCCTTATTTTGTCTTTATCGACTTCTCTGAAACCATTTAGTACATTTAATATAGTTACAACTATGCATATAAGGACTGCAACCATTATGATTGCAGGAATTCCGTTTCCAACCCAAAAAATTATAATTGGAGCAAGCGCTATTTTAGGAAGTGCATTTAAAACTACGAGATATGGATCAAGTACATCGGATACAAAATCTGAAAGCCAAAGCAGTATCCCGATTACAGCTCCGAGTACTGTACTCAATAAAAATCCCAGTATGGTTTCAAAGCAGGTGATTCCTATATGTCTGAAAAGGGTACCTTCCATATACAGTTCTATTAAGTTTTTCCACATTCTAGATGGAGTGCTTGTTAGGAATGGATCTATCCATTTTAAATCACCGGCTATTTCCCAAAGTGCAAAAAAGCATATTAGGATGAGCATTCTAAATAGAAATATCTTTTTTTTTCTTGTATTTATATTTTTTATATAAAGATTTTGTTCTTTTAAGTTATCTATCATTTATGGTTCAACTCCTTCCAGATTTCATTAAAATATATTCTGAATCCTGAATCTTCTCTCGATTTTAAAGGAGAATTGTAATTTTCAGAAAAGCTTATGTCAAAAATTCTTTTTATTTTTGCAGGGCGATTTGAAAGTACAAGAACCCTGTTTGACATTGAAATTGCCTCGGAAATATCATGGGTTACCATTATGACGGTTTTGCCCTCTTTTTTTAAGATCCTAAAAATTTCATCACTTATATTAAGTCGTGTTTGATAATCAAGTGCTGAAAATGGTTCATCTAGAAGCAATACTTCAGGGTTTAGGGCAAGTGTTCTTATAAGGGCAACTTTCTGTCTCATGCCGCCAGACAATTCTTCAGGATAGTAATTAATGAAATCTATAAGACCATAATTTTCAAGCATTGATTTTATATTATCCTTGTATAGGTCTATTGGTTTATGCTGTATTTTCAAGCCGAGTGTTATGTTTTCCCATACGGTTGACCATTCAAAAAGTTGATCGCGCTGGAACATATATCCCATTTTCTTTGAAATCGAATTGGATGCTTTACCATCTATATATATTTCTCCATAGGAAGGTTTTGCAAGCCCGGCTATTATATTCAAAAGGGTGGTTTTGCCGCATCCCGATGGTCCTACTATACTTAAAAATTCTCCATCTTTTACAGAAAAAGAAATATCTTTCAATGCTTCTGTATAACCTTTTAGAGAATGATAATTCATATATATATTTTTAACTTGCAATTTGCTCAAAGTATCATCTCCTTTTAAAGAGTACGTGACAATCATTTTGCACTTATGATTTAGTATATGAAAATTTTAAATGTATTGTTCCTTTGATAGCATGAGGAGCAGTTGAAATATGACATAAGTTGGAGGGTTGAATTATATGCAGTTTCATGCTAAAATTGCTTGACAACTTACATATGTTATAATATATGTAATACCATTTAGGTGAATGTTATAGGTTCATGGGTATACTTAATTTAAGCTATTTTAGATAATTCAATAATACAAATTATTTATTAAAAAGGTGATTGTTATGAAAAATTTGTTTCGTGTAGGTCTTGATGTAGGTTCAACTACTGTAAAGATAGCTGTATCTGATATTAAGGACAAAATTATTTATAGTAAATACCAAAGACACTTTTCTGATATTAAGAGCACTATATCTAAAGTTATTAGGGATGCCTATAATAAATTGAAGGATTCAGATATAACGATAATGGTTACAGGTTCAGGTGGATTGTCCGTATCAAAGTGGCTTAACATATCTTTTATTCAGGAGGTAGTAGCTTGTACCAATACAATAGAAAGATTTATACCGCAAACTGATGTGGCAATAGAACTTGGCGGAGAGGATGCAAAAATAACCTTCTTTGAAGATGGTATAGATCAGAGAATGAATGGTTCATGTGCAGGTGGAACCGGCGCGTTTATAGATCAGATGGCTGCACTTCTTCAAACTGATGCAAGTGGACTTAATGAGCTTGCGAAGAATTATGATGTTATATACCCTATAGCTGCAAGGTGTGGGGTTTTTGCCAAAACAGATATTCAGCCTCTTTTAAATGAAGGTGCAAAAAAAGAGGATATAGCTGTATCAATATTTCAGTCTGTAGTTAATCAGACAATTAGTGGACTTGCATGTGGTAAGACTATACGTGGAAATGTGGCTTTTCTAGGAGGACCGTTGTATTTTCTGTCAGAACTCAGAAAAAGATTTATAGATACTCTTGGACTTACTGAAGATCAGGTTATATTTCCAAGTGACTCGCAGCTGTTTGTGGCACGAGGGGCCGCCCTTTCTTCCAGTGGGGAGGAAATTGTGAGTTTTAAAGAGATTGTAGATAGAATTTCACATTTAAGTGACAGTTTGAGTGATGAAGTACAGACTTTAAGGCCTTTATTTAAGAGTGAGGATGAACTTAGAAAATTTAAAGAAAGACATGATAAAAGCAGGGCGGCAAGAGGAAATCTCAAGGATTACGAGGGAAATTGTTATCTTGGAATTGATGCAGGTTCTACTACTACAAAGGCGGTCGTTATAAGTGAGGATGGAAAACTTCTCTATTCTTTTTATGGTGGAAACCATGGAAATCCGCTTAAGTCTTCAATAGAGATTTTGAAGGACATATATGAAAAACTCCCGAACAAAGTTAAAATTGCAAGTTCGGCAGTTACGGGATATGGGGAAGGTCTCATAAAATCAGCACTTTCCATGGATGAAGGTGAGGTGGAAACAGTTTCCCATTACAAGGCGGCAGAATTTTTCCAGCCGGGAGTTGATTTTATACTTGATATTGGTGGACAGGATATGAAGTGCCTCAGAATAAAAAATGGTGTAATAGACAGCATAATGTTGAATGAGGCATGTTCGTCGGGTTGTGGATCTTTTATAGAAACTTTTGCAAATTCTCTTAACATGAAAGTGGAAGATTTTGCTAAAGAAGCTGAAACATCAAGGAGACCTGTTGATCTTGGTTCAAGGTGCACTGTATTTATGAATTCAAAGGTAAAGCAGTCGCAAAAAGAAGGAATGTCCATAGGAGATATATCTGCAGGACTGTCGTATTCAGTTATAAAGAATGCACTTTTCAAGGTAATAAAGATAAGAGATCCAAAGGCTCTTGGAAAAAAGATAATAGTTCAGGGAGGAACTTTTTACAATGATGCAGTACTTAGGGCATTTGAACTTATATCTGAAAGAGAAGTAATAAGACCTGATATAGCCGGGCTTATGGGAGCTTTTGGTGCAGCAATCATTGCAAAAGAAAGATGGGATGGAGCATCTGAATCCACACTTCTAAAAAAAGACAAGCTTGACATGTTCAAAGTTGAAGTAGATATGAAGAGATGTGGAAAATGCGCTAATAATTGTCTTTTAACTGTAAATAAGTTTTCAGACGGAAATGAATTTATATCTGGAAATAGATGTGAAAGAGGAATAGGAGTAAAAAAGAGTAGGGATTCACTGCCAAATTTATTTGATTATAAATACAAGAGAGTGTTTAATTATATACCTCTTAGAAATGAAGAAGCTTTCAGGGGAACTGTTGGAATTCCACGAGTTTTGAATTTATACGAGAATTATCCATTTTGGTTTACATTCTTTACAAAACTAGGTTTCAGAGTTGAACTGTCACCACGTTCTACAAAAAAGATATATTCTCTTGGAATAGAAACGATACCGTCGGAATCTGCATGTTATCCTGCAAAAATAGTTCATGGGCATATAATGAGCCTCGTAAAACGTGGTGTAAAATTTATATTTTATCCTTGTATTCCTTATGAACAGGTTGAGCGTCAAGAAGCAGATAATCACTATAATTGTCCTATGGTAACATCCTATCCGGAAGTTATAAAGAACAATATGGATATTCTTGAAGAAATGAATATAAATTTTAAGAATCCATTTTTGCCTCTTGATAATAAAAATGTGCTTATAAACAGGCTGATGGAAGAATTTGAAGAATTTGATATATCGAAGAGTGAAATTAAGAAAGCAGTGGAAGCTGCATATATTGAAGACAAGAATGTTAAAAATGATATAAGAAAAAAAGGTGAAGAGGTAGTTGAATATCTTGAAAAAACCGGCAAAACGGGTATAGTTCTTTCAGGCAGACCGTATCATATTGATCCTGAAATAAATCATGGTATTCCAAACATAATGACATCTTATGGAATGGCTGTTTTGACTGAAGATTCCGTAGCACATCTTGGTATTATAGAGAGGCCTTTGAGAGTGGTTGACCAGTGGGTTTATCATTCCAGACTTTATGCAGCAGCAAGTTTTGTTGCAAAGAAGAAAAATCTTGAACTTGTGCAGCTTAACTCTTTTGGATGTGGACTTGATGCAGTTACAACAGACCAGACTCAGGAAATATTGAATAAATACGGAAAGATTTATACTTTGCTTAAAATAGATGAAATAAGCAATCTTGGAGCGGTAAAAATAAGGATACGTTCACTTAAGGCTGCACTTGAAGAAAGAAATAAAGCTGGATTTGTACCTCATAGAGAAGAAAAAGACAACAAGAGGATAATATTTACAAAGAAAATGAGGGAAAAACATACTATATTGTGTCCTCAGATGTCACCGATACATTTTCAGTTTATTCAGGAAGCATTTAATGCATCGGGGTATAAGCTTGAGGTTCTTCCATCGGTGGACAAAGGAGCTGTAGATGAGGGACTGAAATATGTGAACAATGATGCATGTTATCCTTCTATAATAGTTATTGGACAAATTATAGAAGCACTTAAGTCAGGTAAATACGATCTTAAGAATACTTCTGTTTTGATATCTCAGACAGGAGGAGGCTGCAGGGCTACAAACTATATAGCATTTTTGAGAAAAGCACTTAGAGAAGCAAATATGGAGAATGTACCTGTAATATCAATAAATATGGTTGGAATGGAAAAAAATCCTGGATTTAAAATAACATCGGGGCTTTTGAATAAAGGACTCATGGGGCTTATATACGGAGATCTTCTTATGAGGGTGCTGTACCGTGTGAGACCTTATGAAAAAGTTAAAGGTTCTGCAAATGAACTTTATAAAAAATGGGTTAAAAAGTGTATTGAAAATGTTAAAAATGGAAGCAGGTCGGAGTTCAAGAAAAACATGTATAATATCGTAGAGGAATTTGACGGGCTTGAAATAACGAATGATGTAAAGCCAAGGGTTGGGGTAGTTGGAGAAATACTTGTAAAATTTCATCCTACAGCTAACAATAATATAGTTGAAATTCTTGAAAGTGAAGGTGCTGAAGCAGTTGTACCTGATCTTACTGATTTCCTTCTTTACTGCTCATACAATGCGAAGTTCAAGCATGAATATCTTGGAGGAAGCCTTGTTAGCGAAATATTAAATGGTGCGGGTATAAAGTTTATTGAGCATTTCAGAAAGCACATGAAGGAAGCCTTGAGGAGAAGTACTAGATTTTCACCACCATCTAAAATAAATGAACTTGCAGATGCTGCCAGAGGAATTCTTTCCCTTGGAAATGTAACTGGTGAAGGATGGTTCCTTACAGCTGAGATGATAGAACTTATAAAAACTGGTGCGAAAAATGTAGTGTGTATGCAGCCTTTTGCATGTCTTCCGAACCATGTAACTGGTAAAGGAATGATAAAGGAACTCAAGAGAAAGTATCCGGGGGCGAATATAGCTGCGATTGATTATGATCCTGGTGCAAGTGAGGTAAATCAGCTGAATAGAATCAAGCTTATGCTGTCTACTGCATTTAAGTCAATGGAAAAGGAAAGGTCTGTTGAGACAGAAAAGAAAGAGTTTCTTGGACAACCAGCTTTTGCAGATCAGCTGAACAAATGAATATGATTTAATGTGCTGCCGGATAGTTTTTATCCGGCAGCACATTTAGGATGATTAAAAAGGTAACACAACATGATTTATATTTCATAGTATGAATTGATATAAAAATTATGTTGGAGGAAGACATGAAAAAACATAAATTTGGTTTGATTGCTCTTGTTTGTAGTTTTGTATTCCTGATTACTATATTTTCAGGGTGTAGCAGCAGTAAAAGTGAAAAATCACTTAAAAAAGTAAAATTGAATGAGGTTGCAAGGTCAGTTTTCTATGCTCCTATGTATGCGGCTATAAATCGTGGAATGTTTAGGGAACAGGGGCTTGATATAGAGCTTGCAACAGGTCAGGGTGCAGATAAGACCATGCAGACGGTTTTGAGCAAAAATGCGGATATTGGATTCTGCGGACCTGAGCAGGTAATCTATATATATAATCAGAAGAGAGAAGATTATCCTGTGTTATTTGCACAGATGACTACAACTGATGGTTCTTTTCTTGTTAGTAGGCAAAAAAATGCAAACTTCAACTGGGAGGATGTAAAAGGGAAAACAATAATAGGTGGAAGACCTGGTGGAGTTCCTGAAATGGCACTTGAGTATGTACTTAAAAAGAATAACTTGAAACCTGGTCAGGATGTAAAAGTTATAACAAATCTTGCATATACAGCAACGTCAGGAGCATTTAAAGCTGGAACGGGGGATTACGTTGCTCTTTTTGAACCAACAGCAAGCATGCTTGAACAGGATAAGAATGGATATATAGCTGCATCGGTTGGAAAGTCGGCAGGAAAGCTTCCGTACACATGCTATTTTGCTACTAAGTCATATATAAAGAGTAATCCTGATGTAATAAAAGCATTTACAAAGGCAATCTATAAAGGACAGATTTGGGTTAAAAACCATAGTGACAAGGAAGTTGCAGAATCCATAAAGTCATTTTTCCCTGGTACAAGTGATTCTGTTCTGCAATCCGTTGTAAAAAATTATAGAAGTATAGGTGCTTATTCAGATACTCCTGTTATTGGAAAGGAGAATTTGGATAGACTTATGGATATAATACAGTCATATAAAGCAAGCTTGATACCTCAAAAACCTGCGTTTAGCAAAATAGTCGACAATTCTTTTGCAAAAGAAGCTGTTAAATAGATATACCTTAGATAAAAATAAAAAACTTGGGAAAATTATTGACAGCAGTATATTTATAGTTATAATATTATTGTATAAAATGAAATTACTATAATTAATGTTGAAAAAGAGGAGTAGGAATAATAGAGTATAAAGAGAGGAAGGTTTGTTAGTTGAGAAACTTTCTATATGAATTATTCTGAAGGTAGCTTTTGAGTTTCCCGGCTTAAAAATAAGCAGGGACGGCTGTAGTTGCAGTCGTTAATATTAAAGAGTCTGCATTTTATGTGGAAAAAAAGGTGGTAACGCGGGTCTTCGTCCTTTATTTTGGGTGAAGGCTCTTTTATATGCCGCGGACTTGCAAAGTTAAAAACTAAAATTGGGAGGAATCTTCATGTCGGATAAAAAGGAAATATCGACTACATACAATCCAAAAGAATTTGAAGAGAGAATATATGAAACCTGGCAAAAGAAGGGCTATTTTACACCAAGTCCTGATAAAAATAAAAAGCCATATACAATAGTAATACCGCCGCCTAATATAACGGGAAAACTACATCTTGGCCATGCACTTGACGATACGATTCAGGACATAATAATAAGGGTGAAGAGAATGCAGGGCTGTAGTGCACTGTGGCTTCCTGGAGAAGATCATGCAAGTATAGCAACCGAGGTGAAGGTTGAAAAGGAACTTTTAAAAGACGGGATTAAAAAAGACGAGATTGGAAGAGCTGCTTTTCTTGAAAAAACCTGGGATTGGGCAAATGAATACAGGCAGAGGATTGCAAATCAGGTAAAAAAACTCGGAAGCTCGGTAGATTTCACAAGAGAGAGATTTACGATGGATGCAGGTCTCAACAAGGCAGTAAGGAAGTTCTTTGTAAAATTGTATGAGGATGGACTCATATATCAGGGAAACAGGATAATAAACTGGTGTCCTAAATGTCAGACTGCCATATCAGATGCAGAGATAGAATATCAGGAACAGAACGGAAACTTCTGGCACATAAAATATCCTATAGTTGGAAGTAATGAGTATCTTGAAATTGCAACTACAAGACCTGAGACAATGTTTGGTGATACTGCAATTGCAGTAAATCCAAAAGATGAAAGGTATAAGGAGCTTATTGGAAAGAAGGCTGTTCTCCCAATAATAAACAGGGAAATTCCAATAGTTGCAGACGACTATGTGGATATGGAATTTGGAACAGGTGCGGTTAAAATAACTCCAGCCCATGATCCAAATGATTATCAGGTTGGAAAAAGGCATGACCTTCCACAGATAATAGTAATGAATGAGGATGGAAGTATAAAACTTCCTGGAACGAAATATGATGGACTTGACAGATATAAAGCCAGAAAACTCGTGGTTCAGGATTTGAAGGATCAGGGCTTCCTTGTAAAGATAAAAGAGCACGTGCACAATGTGGGCTGCCATGACAGGTGCGGGACTACGGTTGAACCTATGCTTTCAAAACAGTGGTTTGTAAAGATGAAATCCCTTGCAAAGCCAGCTCTTGATGCAGTAAAGGACGGGAAAATACAATTTGTTCCAAAAAGATTTGAAAAAACCTACTTCAACTGGATGGAAAACATTCAGGATTGGTGTATATCAAGACAGCTTTGGTGGGGACATAGAATTCCAGTGTGGTACTGCAAGGACTGCGGAGAGATAATTGTGTCAATGGAAGAACCTACGAAATGCACAAAGTGCGGGTCCTCTCATCTTGAGCAGGATAAAGATGTACTTGACACCTGGTTCAGTTCTGCATTGTGGCCTTTTTCAACACTTGGATGGCCGGATAACACGGAAGATCTCAAATATTACTATCCAACATCCACACTTGTTACAGGGTATGACATAATATTCTTCTGGGTTGCAAGAATGGTATTTTCAGGTATTTATTGTATGGGAGAGATACCTTTTAAAAATGTTCTCATACATGGAATTGTGAGAGATTCCGAGGGAAGAAAAATGTCAAAGTCTCTTGGAAACGGTGTTGATCCTATAGATGTAATACAAAAATACGGGGCAGATGCCTTGAGATTTACTTTAATTACAGGTAATGCTCCTGGAAATGACATAAGATATTATCCTGAAAGAGTTGAGGCTTCAAGAAATTTCGCAAACAAGATATGGAATGCTTCACGATTTGTTTTAATGAACATAGACGAAGATTTATTGAACAAATATGCTGAAAGCAATAACTATACTGAAGCAGACAAATGGATACTTTCAAGTCTTAACACTCTTGTACGTGAAGTAACCGAGAATATAGAAAAGTTTGAACTTGGAATAGCTTCGCAGAAGATATATGATTTTATATGGGGAGAGTTCTGTGACTGGTACATAGAACTTGTAAAACCTGTTATGTATGGAGATGATGAGGAAGCCAAAGGTGTGGCATACAATGTTCTAAACAGGGTACTTACAGTAAGTTTGGAGCTGCTTCATCCTATAATGCCTTTTATAACGGAGGAGATATATACTCATTTGTACAACAGGGAATATGAGTCGATAACCATATCAAAATGGCCTGAATACGATGCTTCTCTTGAAAACAAAGAGGCTGAAACAAACATTGGCTGTATTATAGAAGCAATAAAGGCTATAAGAAACATAAGAACGGATATGAATGTACCATTTTCGAGGAAGGCAAAAATAATGCTTTTTGTAAGTGAAAAGAGCATGTATTCTGCTTTTGAAAATGGAGTAGACTATTTTAAAAAACTGGCTTCTGCAAGTGATATAGAGTTTTTGAAGGATAAGAATCAGGTACCTGAAAATGCAGTTTCTGCAGTTACAAAAAGTGCTGAAATATTTATACCGCTTTTTGAACTTGTGGATAAAGACAAGGAGCTTGAAAGGCTTGGAAAAGAAAAGAAAAAACTTCAGTCGGAAATAGACAGAGTCGACAAGAAATTAAAGAATGAAAAATTTGTATCAAAGGCACCAAAGGCAGTTGTGGATGCTGAGAAGGCAAAGGGCGATAAGTACAGGGAAATGTTCAAAAATGTTGTTGAAAGAATAGAAAGTTTGAGCTAAAAAAGTTACCCACATACTTTTCTTGTATGTGGGGCTTATATTTTATAGACGGGAAGGTGGAGCTTTTGGATTACAGGCAGGCGCTTGAGTATATAGAAAACACGGCAAAATTCGGCATAAACCTTGGACTGGAGAGAATGGAAAAACTGCTCGAGTTTTTAGGAAATCCCGAGCAAAAAATAAAATCCATACATATAGCAGGAACGAATGGAAAGGGTTCAGCAGCTGCAATGATTGCCGCTATGCTTCAAGAGAACGGATATAAGGTTGGAATGTATACTTCGCCTCATTTGGAGGTATTCGAAGAGAGAATGCAGATAAATGGTGAAAACATATCAAGGCAAAACCTTGCACTTTGTGTTGAAAAAGTCTCTGAGGCAGTTTCAAAGGTGATAAAACTTGGATATGATGATCCAACTGAATTTGAAATAGAAACCTGTGCTATGTTTTATTATTTTTGCAGTATGAAAGTTGATTTTGCAGTTATAGAGGTAGGACTTGGTGGAAGACTTGATGCTACAAATGTCATGACTCCATTTGATGAAGAACGGGGTGGAGGGGTGATTTTAAGTGTCATAATGTCTATAAGCTATGACCATATGCATATACTTGGAGATACTCTAGGTAAGATTGCCTTTGAAAAGGCCGGGATTATAAAGGAAAAGGTTCCTGTAGTTCTCTATCCACAGACACATGAGGCTGAGAATGTAATTGAGGATGTGTGTAAAAAAAAGAATGCGCTTCTATTCAAGGTTCCCTGTGAATCTGCAGAGCTGTTGAGCCAAAGAAAATTCGATTCATCAAGCAGCAGTTACTGCCAAAAAGTCAGAATGAATGTTTCCTGCAAAAGCTACGATATAAATTTGTCGCTTATAGGAAAACATCAGATGCTTAATTGTGCCGCAGCGGTTTTTTCGCTGATTAAAATTAATGATATTGGCTTTAATGTAAATATATCAAAGTCCTTTGAAGCACTGTCACATGTAAAGTGGAAGGGAAGACTTGAAGTTCTCCGCAAAAGTCCGCTTGTAATAATAGATGGTGCACATAATATAGATGGTATTGAAATGCTAAAGTACAATGTGAAGAAATATTTTAAATACAAACATCTTATTTTGATACTTGGAATACTTGCAGATAAACAAGTTTCTAAGATGACATCGGTAATAGCACCTGCTGCAGACCGGGTTATTTGCGTTACTCCAAACAGTGTCAGGTCAGAAGATGCCTTTAAGCTCAAGAAGATTGCAGAATTATACAATAAAAATTGTGAGGCCTTTCAAGATTATAGGGAAGCTTATGCGCGAGCACTTTACTATGCAGAGTATGAAGATATTGTACTTGTATCAGGATCTTTGTATATGATAGGTGATATGAGAAAGATTATAAACTCAAAATAAATTAAAAGAATACCATCTAAAATATTTATTGTTTTAGATGGTATTCCAACTTATATTAGTCTGAACAGCTGTCAGTTTTGCATGTAATGTCCAATTTACCTGAAATTTGATATACCGATTCGCAGCTATTCACAGGGCCGCCATCTTCACAGGAACATAATTTTTTTATAGAGATGCATTCAGGTTTGAATTTGATGTTTGTATAATCTTCATCGTAATCTCCGCAGCACGTAAATTTTAAATCATTTAAAAATGCACATGTTGAAGAACAGACGTATCCTATATTTCCACTATTATCTTTTATTCCAAGGCTTACAAAAACTTTAACACAGCCACATATTTTAATTGTATTAAGTTTTATTTTACATCCGCAAATCTGTTTTTTAATAGAGCCGCCAGGTTTTACAATTAAATTTTTGTCGCTTGCAACTACTACTTTTATTGCTTTATAGGCAACTTTTACTCCTTTTGGTACAGTTACAACACAGCAAAATTTAGCTTTTTCTGCTTTAGGGCATTTATCATCTGGAATATTTGGTTTGCTGCTTTCACATGAATCGGTAAATTCATCCGTATCTTCATATGAATTATCACAGGAATCTTTGTAAGCTGAATCCGTTGATATTTCATCTACTTTTTTCAACTAGCATCTCTCCTTAATAAAATGTTTTGTATTGTGTCTTTACAATAACATTCTATGTAACAGTATAGTAAGTGTTACAAGGATAACGCGCTAATATTATCAGCTTCTCATGATATTTGTTTGTTTTTCAAGCTGTCATTGTTAACTTGATTTTTGTCTGGTTTTAATGATGGAGTGTCTTCAACATTTTCCTGTGAATCTTTGTTCACTTTTTCCATTTTGGATATGGATACTTCGTAGGCCACTTTCTTTATTGTTTCCGATTCGGATATTTTCTTCTGATATTCTCTGCTTTGGAGTCTGCCCCATATTCTTATATTGTCACCAACCGTTAAAGTCTTGCAGAACCTAGAATTCCTTCCCCAGGCTATGGTTGGTATGTAGTCTGATTTATTATAGGCTCTGTTTACGGCCAGAAGCATGTCTGATATCTCTCTGCCGAAGGGTGTAGTTCTATAAACTGGTTCTTTGCATATGAATCCGTCAAGAAAAATTTGATTTGGATTTTTGCTTTTTTCAGTACACAGGCTTATGTTTCTTGCAAAAACAGTTAAAATAAGTCTGTTTGCTCCATCCACAAATTTATTATAAGATCTTAATTGCCCTTCAATTATTACCTGAGTTCCTGCTTTTATTTCAATATCGTTTATCAGGCGCTCCGAAATTGTTATAAACAGTATATCGTTAGTTTCACTCAATCTTGGAACTTTGATATTAAAGGTATAAAAACCCTCACCATACATTTCATGACTAAAAGTAAGTTCAGAGATCACTTCCCCCTCTAGATAAATCTTGTTGTTTAACATAAGATTCTCCATTTAAACCCCTCTTTCCATTAGTTTCAAAATAATTTATCTTACATATAATTATTCAGTTAAATCCTAAAATATACTAAAATAAATATAAACTCCGAATTTTAATTTGCATTGGATATTTGATTTCCATTACTGTCTATTTTGTAATTGTTTTTGTATATTAAATTTCCTACAGTTACAAAGTCATATCCTTCATTCTTTAGTTTGTCAATTATTTTTGGAAGATTTTGCGGAGTATATTTTGCACTGTTGTGAAACAATAGTATAGATCCAGGCTTTATGTTTTTTAGTGTTCTTTTGTACTCTATATCAGCTCCTTTTTCCATCCAGTCTATGCTGTCTGAATCCCATTGTATGCAGTAATAACCGGCATTTTGTATAGTTTCTATAACTAGATTATTGTAAGAGCCTTCCGGACACCTGAATAACCTGGTGCCTTTTCCAGTTATATGGCGTATTTTTGCATCATTTATATTTATGTCTTCAATAATTTGATTTTTTGAAAGATTTGTCATATTGGGATGGCTGTTTGAATGATTTCCTATTTCATGTCCTTTCTCAGATAGCTCCTTTAACATTCCAGGATATTTTTTTACCCAGTCACCTACAACAAAAAATGTAGCCTTGATATTGTATTTATCCAGAATTTTTAATATGTCTTCTGTGTGTTCTTCATTTCCAAGACTTACGTCAAAAGTTATTGCAACTTTTTTCTGAGATGTATCTACATGATATATTGGAAGTTTTCTGTCTGAGGTTAAAAATACGCCGGTTGAGCTGTAGTTTGTATACATGCAAAATGTTATTCCGATAATTAAAAATACGCTGGTAAGAGTTAGTTTAGCCAGTACTTTTCTTTTCAAAAATTTGCTCCTCTCGAATTGTTCCTATAATTTTATATAGTATTTTTAAGCTGTAAATATTACAATAGAGAGAGGAAAAATAAGATTTTGGTTTTATTTATTTTGCATATTTTATGTTATAATAATTAGTAAAGTGATTATAATTTAATTCAATGGGGTGGATATTGATGCCTGAAGATACTCTGGAACTAGCTGAAAATAAACTTCTCCTGCTTTATATTTTGAAAAAGATAGGTATTCCTGTTTCAAACAATAAGCTGACACAGATAATTCTTGAAAATAATTTTATAAATTATTTTATACTTCAACAGTATATAGATGAACTTTTAAATTCAAAATTCATCTTGCATGTTGATCCAAAGAATGATCACAGAATGGCAATTACAAAAAAAGGAAGAAAAGTACTTAATCTTTTTCAAAATATGATATCGAAGGAGAAAATAGAAACAGTAGATGAATATTTCAAAAAACATATGGGCAAAATATTAAAACACATTTCTATAAATGCGGATTATACCTCCCAGGAAAAGAACAAATTTATTGTGGAATTGGATGCGTCAGGTGACAGCATTGACCTCGTAAGTATAAAATTGCTTGTTGACTCGGATGAGAAAGCGGCGGAAATATGTGAAAACTGGAAAAGCAACTATTCAGTAATATATCGCAATATAATGAAGATGCTTTTAAAAAATTGAATCTAGTTCATTACCATACCTGTGGGTTCGCTGCCTATAGGTATGAATTCTTTATATTTATTTTCAATATTTAATCTTATCAAAATGTCGTTGTAATTATCTCCTATATATAGATTCTTATCATACTTGAGCAAATTTGCAGGCATCCCACCTACAATAATCTTATCGATTTCCTTGTAGTTGTTTATATCTATTACGCTTATTGTCCCGTCTCCAAAGTTGGATACAAAACAATATCTGCTGCTGCAGTATATGTCAAGTGGAGAGTTTCCTGCAACTATTCTGTTTATTATTTTAAAATTTTTAAGTGAAAGTATGGATATGCTGCCTTTAAATTCGGAGCCAAGATTGCTTTCACAGACTATTATATGTTCACCGTCTAATGTAAAGACTGCTTTTGTTGGATAGGATCCAACTCTTATGTTTTTGACATTTGAAGTATCAATGCAGTCTATCAAGGTTATAGTGTCATTTTGCATGTTTGAAACGAGAAGCAGCTTTTTATTTGAATTGAGACATATGCTGTGGGGGAGATTCCCGCAGGGTATTTGTTCAAGAATTTTTTTTAGTTTCAAGTCAAATACTATAAGAACGTTTGAGTCGCTGCAAATTATATAGGCCTTATTTTCAAAAGTAACTATGTCAGCGCATCGAGCTCCTATATAATAGCTTTCCTCCTGTAGATTTTTATTGATGTCTACTATTGATATGCTGTTGTTATAATTGTTTGCAGTTATAAGTTTTTTCTTATCTATACATATTCCATGAGGACCAACTTTATCGACGAATTCTTTTGATTTCAAGTATATTTTGTTTTCAATCTTGAAGCTGTTCAAATCAACTTTTGATATAGAGTCAGAAGAAGTGTTGCAAATATATATATAGTTCAATATCCTCACCCCCTACAAATATAATATGAACATTTATTAAAAAGTTTAATGATGAATTAAAAATTATTTTATCGATATGTTGTTTAATTGTTTATGATTATATATAATGAGTTTATATATTTTATAACAGAATAAAGGAAAGGTGGTAGTGTGCAATGTATAGTTATACTCCAAATGGAGTATGTTCACAGAAGATAAATTTTGACATTGTGGATAATAAAATTGATAACGTGAGTTTTATTGGAGGATGCAATGGGAATCTTCAGGGAATTTCAAAGCTTGTTCAAGGAATGGATGTAGACGAGGCAATGGAGAAACTGAGTGGAATTTCCTGCAACGGCAAAGGTACGTCGTGTCCTGATCAGTTTGCTAAAGCTATATACAGTATTGTTTCAAAAAACAAGATGTGCAGAGCTCAAAAATAATTTGTGGCTTTTGAGGAGGGTGTACTGTGAGAAATTTAATTTCTGAAAATGTTGAAAAAATCCAAATATCAGGTATAAGAAAATTTTTCAATAAGGTTCAAAATTATCCCGATGCAGTTTCGCTTACAATTGGACAACCTGATTTTAATGTACCGATTGGCATAAAATCTGCAGTTATACAGGCAATAAATGAGAATAAAACTGGTTATACATCAAATGCAGGTATAGTTGAGTTGAGACAGGAAATATCAAAATATCTTCAAGGTATTTCAATAGATTACAAAGCAGAAGAGATATGCATAACAATAGGTGGAAGCGAAGGTCTTATGGATGTGTTTTGTTCACTTATAAATAAAGGGGACAAGGTTCTTGTACCCACACCTGCATATCCAGCATATGAAAGCTGCGTTGGGATACTTGGAGGAAATATAGTAAATTATAATCTGAAGGATGACTTTTCTCTGGATTTTGAGAAGCTTGAAGCTGTAATTCAAAATGAAAAACCAAAGATTATGGTTCTTTCATACCCGTGCAATCCAACTGGAGCAGTTCTTTCAAAAAAAGACTGTGTAAAATTGTATAATCTTATAAAGAAGAATCAAATGGTTGTAGTAAGTGATGAAATGTATGCATCTCTCTGCTTTGATGAAAATTATTACTCTATTTCTCAATACATTGATATAAAGGACAAGGTAATAGTTGTAGGTGGATTTTCCAAGATGTTTTCAATGACAGGTCTTAGAATTGGATATGTATGTGCATGTAAAAGGTTCATGGATCAAATAATGAAAGTTCATCAGTACAATGTATCCTGTGCACCTTCTGTGGTACAATGGGGAGCTGCATACGGGCTTAGAAATTGTATGAAGGATGTAAGTTATATGAGAGACAAGTTTATTGAGAGAAGAGATTATATATATGAAAGGCTTGTAGGTATGGAATTCGATGTGAACATGCCTAAGGGAGCTTTTTATATATTTCCGTCAATAAAGAAATTTAAAATGAAGAGCGAGGACTTCTGTGAGAGACTTTTAAAAGAAGCCGGAGTCGCCATTGTTCCGGGAGCTGCATTTGGTAGTGGTGGAGAAGGTTACATAAGAATATCATATGCTTCCAGTGTAGATAAACTTAAGTTGGCTTCTGACAGGATGGAAAAATGGATATCGAATATTTAGAAGGCAATTTTTCTTTGAAAATTGCCTTCTAAATATTTTATTTATTTGAGGAAATGACGTCGTCCATGGAATACAGACCGTTTCCTTTCCCTTTCATAAATTCACATGCCTTTAAAGCACCTACTGCAAATACTTCTCTTGATATTGCAGTGTGTTTTATTTCAATGGTTTCTCCCTGACCTGCGAATATAATACTGTGTTCACCGACTATGCTGCCGCCTCTTATTGAATGTATGCCGACTTCGTTGTGATCTCTTTTTTTGATTCCATGTCTTCCATTTACAAATTCAAGGTTTGTATCTATTGAACTTTTTATTGATTCTGCAAGCATTAAAGCAGTTCCACTTGGAGAATCAACTTTCTGATTATGATGTGATTCTAGTATTTCTATGTCAAAGCTTTTAAAAAGCAGGGAAGACACATTTTTGAGTATGTTGTTTATTACATTTATTCCTATGGACATATTTGCAGACCTGAATATGGAAGTTGTGGCAGAGGCAGTTTTGATCTGTTTTATTTGTTCATCAGTATATCCTGTAGTACATAGAACCAATCCCATCTTTTTACAGGATGCATATTTAATAAGTGAATCAAGAGAATCGGGTCTTGAAAAATCCAGTATTACATCTGCTTTTTCAGTGCAATTGTCTATTGAAGTGAACACGGGATAATTAGATGATATGTTTTTTTTATCTATGCCGGCTGCTATGGATATGTTTTTATTACCTTCTGAAAGAGAGGATATTACTTTACCCATTTTTCCATTGCATCCGCTTAATATAATTTTAACCATTTTAGCACCTCTTATAGTTTTGATTTTTAATGATTTTAAATAACGTGAAAGATGTAATACTTTCACGTTATTTTGAAATGATTATTTTATTTTAACCTAATAAGCCATAATTTTTGAGTTCGCTTTTTAATATTTCAAGATTTTCAGGAGACATTTCACAAAGTGGAAGTCTCAGTTTTCCAACGTTTTTGCCGATAAGGTTCATGGCTGTTTTTATTGGAATAGGGTTTGTTTCTATAAACAATGATTTTATAAGGGAAAACATATCAAGTTGAATTTTCAATGCCTCATTGGTGTTGCCGTTAAAGAACAGCTCACACATCTTTTCCACCTCAGAAGGAACTATATTTGCCGCTACGGAAATAACTCCTGCACCTCCAAGAGACAATATTGGAATTGTCTGATCATCATTTCCAGAATATATATCAATTTTATTACGACAAATAGCCTTCATGGAGGCTATCTGACTTATATCTCCACTGGCTTCTTTTATAGCAGTTATATTTTCCAGTTCGCATAATTTTTCAAGAGTATTTGGCTGTATATTGAGTCCTGTCCTACTTGGAACATTGTATAGAATTATGGGAGTTTTTACGCTGTCATTTATTTTTGTAAAATGTTCTATAAGCCCCTTTTGAGTAGTTTTGTTGTAGTAGGGGGTTATTACAAGAAGTCCGTCTACTCCTATGCTTTCAGCCCATTGGCTCATGTATACAGCATCTGATGTACAGTTGCTGCCTGTACCTGCAATTACAGGTATTCTTTTATTTACCTTGTCTACAGTAAATTTTATTGTTTCTTGATCTTCTTTTACTGTCATAGTTGAAGATTCGCCGGAAGTACCACAGACGATTATAGCCTTTGTTCCTGATTTTATATGCCATTCTATAAGCTCTTCCATTTTCTCAAAGTTTACAGAATTGTCTTCTCTAAAGGGTGTAATGATAGCTACTCCTGAACCCTTAAATAAACTCATAAAAACACCTCGTCTTAAATTTATATTATATTATATGATGTAAATTTTGATATTGATATTTATTTCCCATTTACAATACATTCAGCTATTTCTACAGCATTTGAAGCAGCACCTTTTCTTATATTATCTGCAACGACCCATATGTTTAGTCCGTTTTCAACACTGAAATCACGCCTTATCCTTCCTATAAATACTTCATCGTGTCCAGCTGCATCTACAGGCATAGGGTATACAAGATTTTTAGTGTCGTCTTTTAAAATCAAGCCATCTGTATTTTTGAAAAGATTGAATACATCATCGATTTCAAATTTGCTTTTAAGTTCTACATTTATACTTTCACTGTGACCATACATTACAGGAACCCTTGCCGTTGTAGCTGTTATTTTCATGTCTTTGTCATGAAGTATCTTTCTTGTTTCATTTATCATTTTCATTTCTTCTTTTGTATATCCGTTTTCAAGAAAGTCGTCTATATGTGGAAGTATATTTCCTGCTATAGGATAAGGAAACTTTTTAGGAGGTTCATTTTTATATCCATTTATAAGATCATTGTATCCGCCCATACCGGCACCTGATACAGCTTGATAGGTTGAATATACTATTCTTTTTATGCCATATTTGTTTTGAAGGGCTTTTAAAGGCAGCATTGCTTGTATAGTTGAACAGTTTGGATTTGCGATTATTCCCTTGTTCCATTTTATATCTTCCGGGTTTACTTCTGGGACAACTAGAGGAATTTCATCAACCATTCTCCAGCAGCTACTATTGTCGATTACAGTTGCACCGTATTTTGCAAATATTGGTGCATATTCCTTGCTTACAGAGGCACCTGCAGAAAAAAGAGCTATCTGTATTTTTTTATTTTTTATATTATCTTCTTTTAATTCTTCTACCGTGAAATCTTGTCCCTTAAAATTTATTATTTTTCCGGCTGATTTGGAAGATGCAAAAAGATATAAATTTTCTATTGGAAAAGTCCGTTCCTTTAATACTTTCAAAAAAGTTCTTCCCACCATCCCAGTGCAGCCTACTACTGCAACATTGCACTTCATTTAATAATCACTCCTCATATTGTTTGGCTGTAATATTTTATGATTTAACTGTATAAATAATATTTTTATTTACACCATTATATTTTAAATATAATAGTTATTCAATATATAAATCTACATATATTAAATATTTTACACCTAAATTATGAAAAATAGGTAGCAAAATAAAGAAATTATAGAATAAAACATATTATATAAAATACATAAATTTATGTTATATTTATTATTGTTATGATAGAATATACTAATTAATGTGAATTGGCTTATATTAAAATACTAAATCAATGTTTCAGATTTGATCCCCAAAATGTAATTATAGGTATAAATCTCAGTTTTCAGGAGAAAATAATCTTATAGATTGGGGAGGAGTTAATATGTCAAAAACACCTTTAAAGAAAATAATAAAGGCCAAATTGAGATCAAACAAGGAGTTGACAGAAGCTGAAAAGTTGAGAGAGAGGCTGAAATATGAAATAGCAGAGGAACTCGGTCTTGGAGGCAAGGTTAGAGAATACGGATGGAGCGCACTTACGGCAGAAGAGACTGGAAGAGTGGGTGGAATGATGACCAAGAGAAAGAAAGAGTTGAATATACCCAAAAATGAAATTATAATTAGAAATCAGGAAAGAAACGGACAATGAACTTATTTTAAGAAAGGCAAATATACAGACTATGAAATGTTATAATAATTTTGCATATATATATGACTATTTAATAAACAAGGATGTGGATTACAGTTTATGGAGCAGAAGGATTTTAGATTCATGCAAAATGCATGGAGGTTTGCATTCAAGTTACCTTGATATAGGATGCGGTACTGGAAATCTTACAGAAAAAATAGCACCCTATTTTGATGAAACATGGTGTGTTGATGCATCTTCTGATATGCTTTGTGAAGCTGATGCCAAATTCAGAAGTAAAAATATCAGGGCAAAATTAATAAATCAAAATATGATTGAACTTGATTTAAATCATAAATTTGATCTTGTAACGTGTTGTCTTGATTGTATAAATTATATACTTTACGATAATGATATTGAGAGATATTTCAAGTCGGTTTTTAAGCATCTTAAACCCGGTGGAATATTTATATTTGATATGAATTCATTTTACAAGCTTCAAAATGTACTTGGAAATAATTTGTATGACTATGATGATGAAAATGTAACATACATATGGGATAATAGCTTTAAGGACAATATTGTGGATATGTATCTTATATTTTTTATAAAAGATGGTGATGTTTATAAGAGGTTTGATGAACATCACAGAGAGAGAGCTTATGAAGAGCTTGAAATAGATAATAAGCTTACAAGATGCGGATTTGATATAGTTGAAAAAATGGATTCTTATGAGAAAAAATGTCCTTGTAGGAAATCCGAAAGATTGGTATACGTAGTAAAAAAAGGAGAGAACGATGATGAAAGATGAATTGGTACGAGCTGTAGCCTGTGATGGAGGTATAAGGGTGATTTCAGCTGTAACAACAGAACTTGTCAGTAAAGCTGTTAAGATACATGGATGCCTTCCTACAGCAGCAGCGGCACTTGGAAGAATGCTTACAGCAGGAAGTATAATGGGATCCATGCTGAAATCGGAAGATGACAGCATTACTATAGAAATAGCCGGAAAGGGTCCTGCAAAGAGTGTAATTGCAGTTGCCTATCCGGAAGGAAAGGTTAAGGGGTATATAGGCAATCCAAAGGTGGATATTCCAACCAATTCAAAAGGAAAACTTGATGTCGGAGGTGCTGTAGGCAGAGATGGCAGCTTGACAGTAATAAGAGATATGGGACTTAAAGAGCCCTATGTCGGTCAGGTGCCTATAACTACCGGGGAGATAGGAGATGACCTTGCCTATTATTTTGCAGCCTCAGAACAAACTCCATCTGTTGTGGCACTTGGTGTCCTTGTAGACAAAGACCTTAGTATAAAGGCTGCAGGCGGTTTTATAATACAGCTTATGCCGGATTGTGATAAAGAAAAAATAGATATGCTTGAAGACAGAATGAAGAACATAACACAAGTTACAAGCATGATATCAAGTGGAATGAGTGCTGTGGATATTATAAAAGATATATTTAAAGGTGAAGATGTGAAAATTTTAAATGAAATTACGCCTGAGTTCTATTGCAATTGCTCAAGAGAAAGGGTTGAAAGGGCTTTAATAAGTATAGGAGAAAAGGACCTTAGAGAGATATATGAGGAGGGGAAGACAGAGGAGTTAAAGTGCAACTTCTGTGGTAAAGATTATAAGTTTACACATGAACAAATAGGAAGTATTTTAGAAAATGTTTAAAAAAATAAAATTCACTATGTCAAGCATTTTTGAAAATGTCCCAAAAAGTTTTAATTATTAGCACCAGTTTTTTGCTGGTGCTTTATTGTTTTGATGCTATTAATTTAAGGTATGGCAAACAAACCTTAGAAACAATTAATTTTTAAAAAATAATTTCGTAAGTTTTTTATGCTATCTTTTCTTTTTGTCTATGAACTTGCTTATTACAGTAACGTTCAAATGAAGCCTGTTTCCATGGA